>CBINOL010000071.1:0-24542 GCA_966252285.1 uncultured Caulobacter sp. | reverse complement strand
GCCGCCACCGCCGCCGCCAACCCCGCCGCTGCCCGCGCCGCCGTCGCCGCCCGTGACGTCATACCCCGCGGTCGACAGCTGAACGTTCGTCCCCGTCAGAACGAGCCCGCCGCCACCGCCGCCGCCCGCCGCGCTCGCGCCGCCGTTGGCGCCGTCCGTCCCGGCGAAGTCGACAGCCAGCGAGATGGCGCCCGTAGAAGCCAGCTGCCAGCCCAGGCCGCCGTCGCCGCCGGCGCCTGCGCCGGCCGCGCCGCCGCCGCCGGCCGAAAGGTCGTTCAGCGCCCCAGGCTGCCCTCCGGCCGCACCGGCGCCGGCTTCCGCGGAGCCGGTCGACGTGGTGGCCGCCGCCCCGCCGTAGCTTCCAGCCCCGGAGGCGCCGCCGCCGCCGCCCGCGATACCGCCCCTAGGCGTGTGGGGGGTATAGCCGGCGCCATCGCCCCCGCCCTGGGTGATCTGCCGGGCCTGGGCCATCGGGGCGCTAAGGCCGACCGCCAGCGCGAGCACCGTCAGCGAGACCGAGTTGCGGATGGCCCGCGCTTTGTTGAACGACTGCCGCACTTTCACACCTGCCAGGCCCGTTCTGCCGGGCCGCTCCTGAACCGCAGGGGCGTCAGATCGCGTCACGCGACGCGCTGGCCAGGGCCGGGCCCGATCCCCTCAAAGGCACGCGCAGACAGGCATCGACGACGACGCCCCCAAGGCGCGCGGCGTCGATGATCCGTAAAACGCATGTTTTCCCGTCCCTGCCAGCGAGGCGGACTCGGAACTATGCAATCCCGGCATGAACAGCAGAGTTTGGAACGGGATCAGTGCGCGTTGCGGCGCAGGGTGTCCGAAGGACGCTCGCCGAAGCGAAGGCGATAGGCCTGGGCGAAACGTCCCAGTTCCCAGAAGCCGTGGTCCATGGCGACATTGGTCACCAGGGTGCTGGCGGGGTCCGAAGCCCGCAGTCGTGCATGGACAAGATCAAGACGGCGATTGCGGGCGTAGCGCACCGCGCTTTCCCCCAGGAACTCCTGGCAGGCCAGGTTGAGCGTCCGCTCGGCCACGCCCACGACCCGGCAGATGTCGCCCGACGACAGCATCTCCTCCGGACGCTCCTCAAGGGCGCGCTCGAAGCTGGCGACGATCTGGCGATGGCGCCCCAGGGCGGCCCTGTCCGGCTTGACCAGCCCCTGCGAGAGGCAGGCCATCAGCCTGTCGACGACCGCGCCCGCCAGGGCCTTGGCCGGCTGAGGCTCGCCGAGGATCTCGGGGCTGTTCTGGATCACGCCCGAAATGTCGCCCATCAACCCGATGAGCTCGTTCATCGCCGCCGACGGCGCGACGAACATGCGGTCGTCGTCCAGCGGCGCGCCGTGGCCGCCGCCCATCAGGTTTGGGGCGTGCGTCGTCAAAAGCTCGAATGGCATGGTCACGATGCCGAAGGCCCACGGCATGTCGGGCGGAGAGCCCGTGACGGTCCGCTCGTTGGGCCGGAAGTGGAAGATGTGCCGGCCGAAAAGCTTGCGTCCCGAGACGCGCCGCATGATGCCCGGCTCGGTAGCGAACATGAAGGTGTGGACGCCGGGAATGGCCGCGGTCTGGGCGATGCCCTGGGCGAAGCGGCCCATGCCCAGGTTCAGCCCGCCGAAGCTGGCCCGCGCCAGCATGCCGTCGAACCGCCGGCTCGTCCGTTCGAGAGGAAGCGGTTTCGCGCCCGAATTGATGTCGCCGATCGCCAGCGCCATCGTCTCGGCGTCCGTGAACCTGGCGAAGGCGCTAGAGGCCGAAGGTTTGCTGGACGGGACGGTCGTCATCTTGCTGCGGAGCGGTCGCGAACTGTGTCGGCTTAGCGACAATCGCTAACCGGTATGCCAAGACTCTTCAAAGGACAACCAGACACGCCGCCAGCCCACGCCATCGGCGCAAGTCGGCCAGCAGGACCCAAGATCCGTTCGCGGACCGACCAGACCAGCGCGCCGAGCCGATCTTTCCAAGCCCCGAAGAGCCGACAGCTGGCGCCCACTGTCGGACGAAATGGATCGCCACGAGCACGCTCGTTGTACTCCATAGCCCTCTTAGAAATGCCAAAGGCTCGAAACGAACCTGATGTGTGCAGTTCGGATATAGAACTGGAGAACTAGCAGATGCGCTTTTCACGAAGGTTGTTCGCCCGCGCCTTCACGATGCCAGCCGGTCCTCGTGCGGACGGAGATTGCTAGTGGCGGCCCACGCTGTGGCGAGTATCGGCGGGCAGCATGCACTTGCGGTACTGCATCCAGTAGCCAGGAGCACATGGATCGCTCTTGCGGCGGTAATAGACGTGGACGATGCAGGTGCGCAGATAGAACTCGATGCAGGTCTTGCCGTCGCGGGTCACGCTGTCGCCCATGACCAGGGTGCCGCCTTGATTGTAGATGTCCTGGGCGGAAACCGAGCCGCTGCCCGCGCCGATAACGGTGCGGGCGTCAGTTCCCGTCGCGGTGGTGACAACGTTGCCGACCGACACCGACAACCGCCCGCCTCCCCCTTCACGCACTCCGATGTCGGTCTCCGCCGTGGCTCCTCCGGCGGCGGAGGTGACCACCGCCCCGGCCTTGACGTCGATCGAGCCTCCGGAGACCGAAACTCGCTCGCCGCCAGGACGTGCGGCGGCGACGCCGCCGGGCCGGACGGGCGCGCCGGACCGCGCCGACGGTCCGGGAAGAGCCCCGGCGTCTAGCCCTGATCCCGCCGATGGAACCGGCGATCCGCCGGCATAGGCTTGGCCGCTATCTCGCCGTCGCGGACAACCTGATGTCTCAGGCCATCGCGCGCAGTACTGGGCCTTGCCCCAAGCGATCGTACGCTCGGCCGCGACCTCGGCCAGCTTGGACTTGGCGAGGCTCCCGACGACGAGCAGGCCCACGACGCAGGCCGGCGCCGCAACCATGAAGAAGCCGCAGACCTGGGCGGCAAGCACGCCGTAGCGCACCGCCAGCAGGGCGTCGCTGCCTCGGTCGAGCAGCGTGGACAGCGCCATCTCCCCGGCCTTGGTCCACTCCTCCTGCTTCAGGTGCATGGCGAACTCGCCCAGTTCAGCGACGTCCGACACCTTGTTCAGCAGTCCAAGCCTGTCCCGGTCCAGGCCGTTCTTCACGGCCTGTCGTCGGATGTCGTCGAAGTCGTCGGGGTCGTTGCTCTTCAGGAGATCCAGAAAGTTCTTGTCGTATTCGTGGGCGAAATAGCGCTCCCCTCCCGTCAGCCCGGCGTCGACGACGTCGCCAGGCGAGAGCCACGCGTCGTCGTCGGCGGCGTCAGGCGAGACCTGCATGGCGGCAGTCGCTGGCAATGCTGAGGCGTAGGCCAAAGGGGTCAGGACCAGACTCAGGCTCGTCAGCAAGGCGACGACCGCGCGAAGAATCATGCCCGGATCTCCCCGGTGTCGAGCAGCGCGAGGCGAACGACCGGCTCGGCCGCCTTGACGTCCACAGCCGCCAACAGCAGCGCCCGCCCCGAGGACGGGCCGGCGGCGGCCAAGAACCAGGTATTGGCGATGCGGAAGGCCGCCACGGGAGCCAACCGGGCGCGCACCAGCCAGGCGGCCTGTGTGGCCATGGCGAACCCTTTTCGGGCCTCGGGCGAAAGTCCGTTCGGCGGCTCGGGCGCCGGTTCGTTGAGACGCCGCAGAACTTCACGGTAGATCCCGTGCAAACGCGCATCATCCTGGAAATCTGCGATCCGTATCGCATAGGCCGTCGCACGACGGCGCAGCAGATCCTGCCCCTGGGCTGGCAGACGGTCGAAGAAGCGCGGCGGCTCACTGGACGCAGGCGTGAACTCGGCACGAAACTCGGCGAAGGCGGCCTGACTGGTTTCGCGAAGAGCTTCGATGAAGGTCGAACGGCGCAGGTCCGCGAGCCAACGCGGCCCGGTTGGCGACTGGCCCCGCCCGCCGGCTGCGATCATGCCGCCAGGAACGATCTTGGCCTCGTTGAGAAGCGGCCCCCGCACGCCGTCCGTCCAACGGGTCAGCCACCAGAGATCCAGCGTCGGGCTGTAGTAGCCTATGACTGGCGTCGTGCTGAGCACATGGCCCATCACGACCTGGCTGGTCGAGAAGAACAGTCTCAGCAGGACGTCACTGGCCCGCGCATCGAAGCCCGGCAGCGCAAGGGAAGCCTGGGCGGCGGGCGAGATCAGCCCTTTGGCCGCCAGGCCGCCGCCCGATAGCGCCCCCTGCGTCTTGACGACGGCCGCCGCCGCGGCCAAGCGCAGTTCGCGCGCGCCAATCGCCGAGGGCGAGGTCGCGATCGACGCCGCGGCCTCATGAGCCGCCGCCGCCACGGACAGGCCGGCAACCAGCAGGACGCGCCGGCCGATCACGGCTTGCCCGGACGGCATTTCGGCCGCGCCCCGACCACTCCGACCTGCACGCAGGCGCTGGTGTCGCTCTTGCTCTTTTCCACGGCGACGACGCCATCGATCCGGACCACGGTCTCGACCGGCTGCGGGGGTTGCGCCAGCGGATCCAGACGGCCGGCGGCGTAGAGCGCCTCGGCGTCGCGGCGAACGGTGTCGGCCGGGGTCTCCTGCCGAGGCGACAAGGTCAGGCCCGAGCCTTGCGCGCCGCTCGCCTGGTCCTGGACCACCACCTGCCCCCCGACGACAACGGTGGTCCGCACGGTCGGCCCGTCATCCTCCTGGGCGGCCAGCGCCGGCCCGGGCGCGAGCAGCCAAGGCGTCAGCCAGAGGGCCAGAACGAAACCGCCGCGCTGCCTCACGGCTGGCTCCGCGGTACGACATCGACCGTCAGCACGCGAACAGCCGACTGCAGGCCGCGGGCGTCGCGCTTCTGGTGCTCATTGATCACCGATCCCACGCCCGACAGCGCGCCCTGGCTCTCGATCGGGTCCTCCAGGTCGCGGCCGGTCAGAGAGCCCGGCAACGGATCTTCATAACGTTCCTCGCGGGCGATGCAGGCCACCTGCTCGCGTCCTGGCGTGTCCAGCTTGATCGAGAACTGCTGTCCATCGGCCGGAATGTAGAGCGTCTGGCCGGCGGCGGTGCGCGGCTGGTCGCCTGTGAAGCGGTTGGGATAGATGCGATAGGCGGTCTTTTCCTTTTCGCCGCCCATAAAGCAGTAGAAAAAGGCGTCCTTCGTCGGGGTCAGCAGCAGGCGGAACGCATCGCCCTGGACGACGGACTTGCTCTTGCCACGCGTCTTGGCCTCGAGCGTGAAGTCCACGACGCTTTCGGCCGGGCGCTCGGCCATCAGCGGCGCGGTCGTCTTGCGACGTCCCGTGCCGCTCTTGACCTCGGGATTGGCCGTCAGGCCCTGCGACAGAAACGCAAAGTACAGCTCGAAGTCGACGTCCGGTCCCGAAGCCAGGTTGGAAGCGACCCTGTAACGGGTGACCGCGTCCGACAGGCTCGGCGAGACCAGGCCGTCGGCGTCGCCATGGTAATAGCCGGCCGCCTTCAGGGCCGACTGGGCCGCGGCGATCTGCTCGTTCGGGCGCATGGCGTGGAAGTAGTCCAGCGCAGCGCGCCGTACGGCGGGATCGGCCGAAGGCAATGACAGGCAGCGCCAGTACGGCACCTTGGTGAACTTGCCCATCAGCTCGATCATGCTCAGCTCGATCAGGCTGCGCACCGTCTGGTGAGTGCCCTGCGAGCGGTCCTGCTTGACCTCGTAGACAAGCGACGCGAACGGCAGCAGGCCCTCGATGTCGGTGCCCGAGCCGCCGCGCACCAGCTGGATGGTGTTCTGGGCTCGCACGCCGCGCACCAGGGTTCGGTTGCGCACGGTGTAGACGCCGATCTCCAGGCTGATGTTGCTGACCAACCGGTCCTTGGAGCGCCCCATCGAGAACTGCTTGATGGCGACCCCCGCGCGCTTGGCGTCGCTCATCACCTCCTGGTCGACCTGACTGATCGAGCCCTTGATGTAGTACTCGGCCGTTCCTTGCTGCCCCCCCAGCAGGCGCTGCATGCCCGCCACGTTGGCGTCTTCCCCGTCAAGGTCGACGAAGCGAAAAGCGCCGCTCTTGAGCGACATAGAGTCTAGCGTCGAGATCACAATGTCCCGGGCGCCCAGTTTGATCGTCTCGGTCGCGTCGGGAATGCCGTCGCTGATGATGCCGATGTCGTTCTTGCCGTACTGCACGAACAGATCGTCCATGCAGCTCATCGCCTCGGCGAAACTGGTCACCGTACGGGTCGCCCGCGAATTCGGCCCGCCGTAGACGGCCGCGCTTCTCGGATCGTTCTTGTCGGTCTGCGCAGCCGCCGGCCATCCCGCTGCGATCGGGGCGAGACAGGCCGCCATGGCGCAGGCAGCGCCGATGCCTCTGAGCAAACGGCGTACGCGCGCACCGCCTCTGTTGCGTCCCATTACGCCCCCCGACGCAAAAAGCCGCCGTCAGCGGCGACAGATGTTAACCACCGACCCGCGCACGACCGTGGTCGTTTCACTGTTGGTTCCGGCGTTCTTGCTGACGAGGCTCGCCGGCTTGTTCTCGGCCTCGGCCGCCTGGGTCCCGCCGATCTGAACCGGCCCACAATCGGTGTTGACGGCCATGTCCGAGATGTCGTCGCGCTTCAGGCTGTCGCCATTTTGAGCCCCCTGCAGCGATGCGCGGGTCACCATGCGTGAGACCTTGGCGCTCTGCTCGGGAGCCGCGTCCTTGCGACGGTTCAGTTGTTGGGCCTCGCTCCCGCTGGCCCAGACGAGCCCGGCGGCGATCGCCGGGGCCATCCAGAGAGCGCGACGCGACCCTACTTGCACGGCCGCTTGCCGACCGCACCGACCCGCGTCGCCGCGCAGGCGCCCTTGCCCGCAGCCGTGGTCGCGACGTTTTCGGCGCTGGCGTTGATCGTGGTGTTGCCGTCGATCCGGGCGCCGTTGATGACCCCGACCTCCGTTGCGGCCACGGCGTCCGCCCCCGCCGCCGTCGTGGCGATGTTCTCGGCGCTGGCGTTGATCGTGGTGTTGCCGTTGATGGTCGCGGCGCTGATCGTGCCGACGTCCGTGGTCGCCTTGGCGCCCTTGCCCGCCGCGGTGGTCGCGACGTTCTTGGCGCTGGCGTTGATGGTGGTGTTGCCCTTGATCGTGGTGTCCGGCTCGTCCTGCGCCAGGGCCGGCGCAGCGAACGCCATCGCGCCGAGGATGGCGGCCAATCCGATTTTACCCATTTGCATACTCCCCCCTTCCGGTGTTGCAACTTTGGAGTCTATATCTCCACATCATTACCGCATAGCTTGTTTCTCGGGGGAAGATAGCTTGCGAAAAATAATCACCCTATGCGCGAGTCTGGCCCTGGCCGGCTCGGGCCTGAGCGCGCCGTATGCGGCCGCGGCGCCCAAGGCGGCGAAGTACGTCGATCCGTGCGCCAAGCCCTCCTCGGAGCTGCTCAAGGCCAAGGGCTCGGTCGGCCGCCTGATGCTGCAGCGGGCCGCGATCGGCGGACTCGCGGCGGCGGGATTTCAGATGCTGACGGGCGACGGCGATCGCAAGAAGGTCCTGAAGGCCGCCATAGTCGGCACCGCGGCCGGCGCCGCGGTAGGCTATGTCGAGGCGAAAGTCCGGCAGAACGCCGACGTCAAGGCCCTGGCCGGTTCGGTCAACCAGGACGCGGCCGCCGCCAACGCCGAAGCCGCTCGCGCTCTGCGCGCATTCTCCGAGGTCCGCGCTTGCCGAACCCAGGCGGCCTTGCAGATCAAGGGGTCCCTGGATCGTGGAGAGATCGACCGTGACCTCGCCGCGACCCGGCTGGCGGACCATCGCGCGCGCCTGGAAAAGGAGATCGCCGCGGCCGAGCAGTTCGCCGCCGACTACGGCAACGCGCTCGACGGCTTCAGGGCGGCGGCTGGCCATCTGGCGGAGGGCAAGCCCCAGGATCAGGCCTATGTCGCTCAGTTCGGCCCGCCCGCCAGCACTGAGACGGCGGTGAAGCCCACGCCCCTGGCGACCGCGAAATCCGTCGCCAGGGTGCGCGGCGCGGCCGCCCCGAACGGCGCGGTCGTCGGCACGCTGGCGGTCGGCGAAAGCGTCGAACTGATTTCCACCGAGAACGCCGCCTGGCACGAGGTGCGGCTGGCCAGCGGCGCCAAGGGGTTCGTCTCCTCGAAGCTGCTGAACACGCCCCCGCCGCCCCCGCCTCCACCCAAGATAGATCTGGCCAAGGTCAGCGAGGAGGTCCGCACCGTAGGCCAGCCACTGTTCGAGGGCGTTGAGAAACGCGGCGCGCTGAACGGCGAGATCAAGCAGGCCAAGGCCGACACGACGAACGCCACCTTCGAGCTTTCGGCCTGACATGCCGGCCTTGTTCCGCCGCGCCTGGCCGGTCGCTCTGCTTCTCTGGGCGGCCTCGATGCCGCTTTGCTCCGGACTGGAAGCACGCGCCGAAACTCCGCCTCTGATCCGGGTGGAGACCGGTGCTCACCAGGCGTTCGTCAATCGCATGGTCGCGCTCGACGCCGACCGGATTCTCACGCTGTCCGACGACCAGACCGCCCGCGCCTGGTCGCGACAGGGCCGCGCTCTAGCCGTGGTGCGTGGGCGCGCCGGCCCCCGCGACGAAGGCGCGCTCTACGCAGCGGCGACCTCGCCGCGACATCTGGCGCTCGGCGGACGGGCCGGCATGGAGGACGGCGCGACCTTCGTGCGCCTGCTCGACCGCCGGACCCTGGCCCCTGTCGGCGTGCTGGGCCAACTGCCTGACATCGTCACAGCGCTCGCCTTTTCGACCGACGGACAGAAGCTGGCCGTCGGCTTCGACCGGGCGGGCGTCCGTGTCTATGCACTGGGCAAGGGCGCACCGCTGGCCAGCCTGACCGACGTCGGCGGCGCGGTCAGCGACCTGATCTTCACAGCCGACGGCCGCCTGATCGTCGGGGCCGATAGAGGCTTTTCGGTCTACGACGCCAAGCTGGCGAGCGCGCGCCTCCTCCCGCTGCCCGACGGCTTCCAGCCCTGGCGGGCCGCCCTGTCCCCCGACGGACAGATTCTGGCCGTCGGATCGCGGGCGGCGGCGCAAGGCGCGCTGATCGACTTGAGGACACTGGACGTCCGGGTGACATCCCTTGTCGGCGAGGAAGGCGCGGCGCCTGTCGCGGCCTGGACGACGAACGACACCGCGCTGTTCGGCGGACGCCTCGCCGGCCAGGGCCGGCTTTGGCGGGTCTCGCGCGAGGGCCGAGTCAACGCCTCGGCGCCCACAGGCGGCCCGCCGGTCACGGCGGCGGCCGAGACCCCTGGCGGCAGCCTGTTCGCCGACGCCGATGGCGGCTGGGGCGATTGGACGGGCATCGCCCCGGCCTATCTGTCGACGCCGGCCAAATTGTCGTTCCGCAACATGGCCGCCGCGCCGCTGACGGTCTCGCCCGACGGCGCGCTGGTGCAGTTGTCCAGCGGTGGGCGGCCCTTCGCAACGCTCGATCTTCGCCAGCGCAGGATCGCGCCGGCGACCGAACCAGCTAGAGGCGCCTCAGCCTCGGCTGCGGCGCCCGTAGCCCTTGATCTGGAACGCGCCGAGAAGGTGCTTTCGAGCGCGCGAACGCCGGACGGCCGCAGCTGGGTGATCGGCACCAATTTCCATGTCCGCAAGCTCGACGCCGCGGGTCGCACGATCTGGAAGACGCCGGCCCCGTCGCCGGCCTGGGGGGTGGCCGTTGCGGCGACCAACCGCTTAGTCGTCACCGCCTTGGGCGAGGGCGCCCTCGCCTGGCTGGACCTTGATACCGGGGAGCAGGTGCTCGCCGCCTTCATCTCGCCCAGCCGGGAATGGGCGGCCTGGACGCCCGAAGGCTTTTTCGACCGCAGCGCGGGCGGCGGGCGGCTCATCGGCTACAGCATTGACCGGGGGCCGAGAGCTGGCTCGGATTTCGTCGATCTCGACCGCACCGCACGCAGCTACTTTCGGTCCGACCTGGTGCGGGCGGCTTTGGGCAGGGCCGCCACCGACCGCGAAATGATCGCCACCGCGCGCAGGAGCATCGGCGCGGCCGGCCAGCGCCTGGTCGAAGACGCGCCGCCGCACGTGCGCATCGACTCGATCTGCGGTTTCGACGACGCCAGCGGCCGGACCACGACCTGCTTCGAAGGCGACCGGCTCGGAGATCGCGTGGCCTGGAAGCAGCTGGTCTCGGGCCAGCAGGTGTTCGTTTCCATCTCGCTGCCTGAGCAAGGGGGCGCTGGCCCGACCGAGTTGAAGGTGGCGGGGGTCGTTCGCCAGCCTCAAGACGAGAAGATCATCAAGGCGGACGGCATCGAGCGTCGCCGCTTTCGGGTGGAGCTGCCCGAAGGCGATCCGCTGGTCGAAGTCAGCGTCGCAAGCGCCGGCGGCTCGGCCCGCTCGGCGGTCGCCGCGATCACGGTGGTCGGCGCCCCCAAGGCTCGCGGAAGCGCCGAGCCGGCGCTACACCTCCTGGCCATCGGGATCGCCGACTACCAGCTGGCGACCTTTGACCTCGGCGAGGGTGTGGCGAGCAACGACGCCCGCAGCCTGGCCGCCAGCCTTTCGATGAAGAGCAACCGCGCCTTCCGCGCCAGCACCGCCGAAGTCCTGATCGACGCCGAAGCGACGGGATCGGCCATCCGGGGCGGCCTGGATCAGTTGGTCCGCCGGGCCGAGCCGCAGGATCTCGTGGTCATCTTCATTTCGGGCCACGGACTGCAGGTCGACGGCGACTACATCTTCGCGCCCTACGAACTCGGCTACGCCTCAAGC
The DNA here is from genome assembly GCA_966252285.1 of uncultured Caulobacter sp. GTDB lineage: Bacteria > Pseudomonadota > Alphaproteobacteria > Caulobacterales > Caulobacteraceae > Caulobacter. Next base: position 13,848 of record CBINOL010000071.1, on the reverse strand, counting down.
CGCGAGGCGCTGGAAAAGGCCAAGCGCGGCGCGGCCTTTCCCGATCAGCTGCTAGCTCAGGTGTTCCGCGCCGACGGCGTGCGCCAGTCGGAACTGACCGGCGCGCTGGCCCGCCTGCGCGCCTCCCGGGTCCTGGTCATTCTCGACACCTGTTTTGGCGGTTCGTTCAACGCCATGGCTCCACCCCAGCGCGACAGCGTCAACACCGCCCTGGGCGAGCGTTTCGCGGAAGCCAGCGGCCGCTACGTACTTGCGTCGGCTCGCGGCTTCGCGCTGGACGATCCCGAGGCCCAGGCCCGCAACAGCGTGTTCACCGCCTCGCTGCTGCGCGCCCTCGGCGGCGAGGCCGATCGCGACAAGGACGGCGCGGTCACCCTGGCCGAACTGGCCGACCATGTCCGCATCGACCTGCCCCGCCGCACGGCCGCCCTCGGCGCCGAGCAGCGGCCGGTGATCAGCTTCTTCGGCGACCCCTACTTCAACCTCACCAAGACCGCACCGTGAGCAACGTCATGATCAAGACCGCCCTTCCCCTGGGCCTGGCCCTCGCCTTGGCCGCCCCCGGCCTGACCGCCGCCCAGTCGACCATGTCCGCCGACGAAATGGCCAAAGCCCTGGGGCTGACGGGCCCGGCCGCAGAGACCCGGCCCGGCAAGCCGAAGTTCCGCGCCCCATCCTTCGAGATCACGCCCGCCGAAAGCCTCCCTCCACCGACAGCGGCGGCGGCGCCATCGATTGCGCTGAAGATCGAGTTCGAGGTCGACAGCGCCCGAGTGCGCCCCGAGTACCTGGGCCAGGTCCAGCAGATCGACAGGCTGTTGCGCGAGCATCCCGGCCTCACCTTGGCGATTGTCGGCCACACGGACGCCTCTGGCGAGGCCGGCCACAACCAGGTTCTTTCGGAGCGCCGCGCAGAAGCCGTTCGGACGATGCTGATCTCCCGCGGCGTCTCCAGCAGCCGCCTAACCGCCGCGGGGCGAGGCGAAAGCGCCCCTCTCGAAGACGTATCGCCCGACAATCCCCGCAACCGCCGAGTAGAGTTCACTCGTACGGACCTGCGCTAGGCGTGGGGCCGATGTCGATGACCTTAGGTCCAAGCCAACGGCTGGCGGAGCTTCGATATCGGCCGAGCACCAGAAGCGGCCTTTTCTCGCCTCCAGGAACTGGACCTTCAGCCGCCAGGGGCCATGACGAGCTCTGGCCCAAAGCGCAGGTCGGCTTCATCTGCCCCGGGACGAACTCCCCAGGGAAGCCCGGCTCTTGAAATCGACCTTAAGATGTCATAGTGAGCGCTACGGCCAAGCCCGGCGTGTTTCTGAAACTGGAAAGGAGGACATCATGCGAGCGACTTCAGCCCGTTACGAAAACCTCCTCATGATCCAGACTCTTCAGGAACAGATTGCATGGGCAATTTGCTGTCGGGCGATGTTCGTCGCCTGATCCCTTTCGGCGGGGTGAAAGTACCTCGCCATTTCATCAAGACTCCGCTGTTCAGCCAAGCTTCGTCGGCTTCCGTTTCTCGGGAGGGCCGCCATGCGCGCTGACATGTTCAAAATCATCGTCGAGCGCCCGCGTTGGGGCGCTGGGCATGCATCCTCACCGAAGCTGAAAAGGACACCCGATCCGTCCATCCAATACGTTGGTCTGAAGCGTCACGCGCAAATCGCGGCGCCATACTCGAAGTCGCTCAACGAAAACCTCGCACCTCTCGTGCGGTTCTTGCGGAGCCGCAGAGGCCGGTCATGGGACAGCGTGTTCAGCGAGATCTGCGCCAATCTCGACACCGGCAGCACGATCAAGATGCATGTGCGCGAGCACATCGAAGACTACGTCTTGACGCGTATCTCAGTCGGTCGGCGCGGCGAGTGGATGCACGAGGGCGAGGTGCTCGGGCGCGAGCACCGATGGTTTCGCCCACGGGCGTTCTTCGTTGATCCGCGTGATGGAATCCTCAAGGACATCAAGGGGCTGGCCCAATGCCTGCCCGCTGCCAATCGCGGCGGAAAAGGCGGTGCGCGATGAGCTTGTCTCCCAAAATCAAGCTGATCTCGGCAGACCCCTCCCGCCTGGATCCGGCCGCCGTCGACCAGCTGGAGGCGACGGCCCGCTATGAGGGGATCGAGCGCGTCGTCGGCCTGCCCGATCTCCACGTCGGCGCGGGGATCGCTGTGGGCGCCGCATTCTGGTCGCCGGATCGGATCTGGCCACACCTCGTGGGCGGCGACATCGGTTGCGGCATGGGCCTGTGGGAACTCGGCAGCCCCGTGCGCAAATTCAGGCAGGGGTCCGTGGAGCGAAAGCTTCACGGCCTCGACGAGCCCTGGTCGGGCGACGCCCTGGCCGCCGTGACGGGCTTCGGTCTGCCTCCGAACCTAGCCAGCCCGGCGCTGGGCACGATCGGCGGCGGCAATCACTTCGTGGAATTCCAGCGGATCGAAGAGGTCGTGGACGGCGAGCGTTTCGATACCCTGGGCCTGCAGGCGGATCGTGTGTGGATGATGGTCCACAGCGGATCGCGGGGGCTGGGGCAAGCTGTTCTCCAGACGCACAAGACCGAGCCCGCCGACGCCGGGATGCTCGCGGCAAGCCCGGAGGGACAGGCCTATCTGGCCGAGCATGACCAGGCCATGACCTGGGCCGTGCTGAACCGGCGGATCATCGCCCAACGCTTCTGCGAAGCCATTGACGCAGAGGCGCGGCCCGTGCTCGACATCTGCCACAACTGCGTGATGCCCCACCTTGGGGGATGGCTGCACCGCAAGGGCGCGGCTCCGGGCGATCGAGGGCTGGTCGCCATTCCGGGGTCGCGCGGTGACTTCAGCTATCTGGTCGAACCCATCGCCGACGGCGCCGACCACGCTCTCTGCTCGCTGGCCCACGGCGCCGGTCGCAAGTGGAGCCGCTCGAACGCGCACGCAAGGCTGTCCGAGCGCTTCCGCATCGCTGATCTTCAGCGCACGGCGCTCGGCAGCCAAGTCATCTGCGAGGATCGCCGATTGATCTATGAGGAAGCGCCCCAGGCGTACAAGGACATCCAGCGGGTCGTGGCGGACCTTGAGCATGCCGGCTTGGTGCGCGTCATTGCGAAGCTGCGCCCCCTGCTCAGCTACAAGACGAGGGCGGCGTCATGAGCGAAGTCATCCTACACCTGACGTCCGGGCAGGGACCGGAGGAATGTCGATGGGTCGTCGCTCAGCTGGCGGCCGCCTATGGGCGCGAAGCCGAGGCCCATGGCGTCGTCTGCGAGGTCCTGGAAGGCGGCGAGGATCTCCCCTCATCGCTGCTGATGCGCGTCAGCGGCGACCAGGCGTCGGCTTTCGTCGCCGGGCGGACCGGCACGGTCCTGTGGATCGGCGACAGCCCGTTTCGGCCTGGCCACAATCGCAGAAACTGGTTCGTGGGCGTCGCCCTCGCGCCGGAGCCTGACCTTGTTCCCGATTTGAAGGCCGAGGACATCGACTACCAGACTATGCGCGCCAGCGGTCCGGGCGGCCAGCATGTCAACAAGACCGACAGCGCCGTTCGCGCCACCCACCGCCCTACCGGCCTGGTCGCCACCGCGCAGGAGCAGCGCTCGCAGCACGCCAACCGCAAGTTGGCGCGACTGAAACTCGCCATGATGATCGAAGAGCAGCGGGGCGCGTCACGCGACAAGGCCCGCCGATCACAATGGAACCTCCACCAGCAACTCGAGCGCGGTAATCCCGTCAGGACGTACACGGGGGTCCGCTTCAAGCTGAAATTCGGAAGCTGAACTCAAACCGGCCGGGCGGATTCCTCAGGAATTTCGTCCGGCCTCCCCACCAGCTGTAGCGCCTTCGAATACTGGGTCCGACGCATTTGACGGCTCACCATCCCGATGAGCTGCTGAGCACGTCGATTCAGCGACAGGCGCGCGCCAATTGCTGACTCTGCGATCACTCCGTCATCCGGACATCGGACGAACCGATTTCGTCCGAACCGATCTCGTTATGCCTGGTCGCTGGCACGGATCGCCTTGATGTCCGCCTTGGCGGCCCAGGCCAGTACGTCCTCGCGCTTCAGGGCGGCGGCCATCAGGTCGGGGAACTGATCGGGTGTGCAGGCGAAAACCGGCACGCCCAACGCCGCCACCCGGCCAGATAGCTGCGGATCGTAGGCCGGACGGCCCTCGTCGCTGAGCGCCAGCAGGGTGATGACGTTGACGCCGGAGGCGACCAGCCGCGCCAGTCGGGCGACCAGCGCCTCGCTGTCGCCGCCCTCGTACAGATCAGTGATCAGGATCAAGTGCGACTTGGCTGGACTCTCGATCCGGTTTTCGCAGTAGGCGACCGCCTGGTTGATGTCGGTGCCGCCGCCCAGTTGGACGCCGAACAACACCTCGACAGGGTCGGCCAGGTCGTCGGTCAGATCGAGGATGGCGGTGTCGAAACAGACCAGCTTGGTCTTCACCGTCGGCAGCGAGGCCATGACGGCGGCGAAGATCGACGCGTAGACCACAGACGGCGCCATCGAGCCGGACTGGTCGACGCAGAGCACCACCTCGTCCAGGTCCACCAGCCGGCGCTGACGCCGCATGAAGCCGATGAGGCGTTCAGGCACCACGGAGCGATGCTCGGGCTGATAGTGCCGCAGATTGGCCTGGATGGTGCGCGGCCAATCGATGTCGGAGAAACGCGGACGCCCGGTGCGGCGACCCCGATCGACCGCTCCACGCACCGCTTCGGCGGTCTTCTGCTCCAGGCGCTCCATCAGCGCGGCGACCACCTTGGCGATGACCTCGCGGGCGATGGCCTTGGTCTTGGCCGGCATTACGTTGCGTAGGCTCACCAGGGTGGCGACGAGATTGACGTCCGCCTCGACCGCACCGAGCAGTTCTGGCTCGAGCAACATCTGCTGCAGGCCCAGCCGGTCCATGGCGTCCCTCTGCACCACCTGGACCACGGGTGTCGGAAAGAATTGGCGGATGTCGCCCAGCCAGCGGGCGACGCTCGGCGCCGACCGGCCCAGGCCGCCGCGACCCTTGCCGCCGCCGCCGGCCCCCTCCCCCTCTCCATAGAGCATGGTCAGGGCGCTGGAGAGCCGCTGGTCGTCGCCCCCCGGCAAGGCCTCGTCCTCGCCGCCGACGGCCAGCCGCCAGCGCCGTTCGCGTTCCTCGTTCATGGGGCAGGCCTCGCGGTCAGGATGTCGGTCAGGCGCTGGAAATGGGCGGGCCAGATCGCCTCGGCGTCGACGGCCCGCGCGCGCCCCTGCAGGCCCGTCCCGCCCCGCCCGAACACGGCGTCCAGCAGCCGCCGCCGCTGCATGCGATCAAGATTGCCCAGCGCGCGCCGAAACAGCGGCAGGAAGGCGGTGAAATCCTCGCCTTCAAGACCCTGCATCCAGTGGTCGACCGCCGCGCGCAGGCCCTGGTCGTAGATCAGCCGCTCGCCGGCGCCGTCGAAGAAGCCTTCGAAGAACCCGGCGGCGTCCGCCACGGCCCGACCGGGCGACAGCATGCGGCCAAGCAGCTCCGCGGCGGCCTCGGGCGCGATCGTTCCGGCTTCGTAGAGCAGCCGGGCGGCGACGCCGGCCAGCAGCGGCGCGGCCTGCCCGTCCTCGATCACGGTCGACAACGCCGCGCGCCAGTCGGTCAGATCGGCCTCGGCCAGCACCGCCGCGGCGTCGGCCGCCAGCAGCGCCGAGCGCAGAAGCTTGGCCGCCTCGACGTCCAGCCCTCTGACCGCGTAAGGCAGGGCCAGAGCGCCTTGCGACAGGATCCGGACGAACAGGGTCTCCAATTGCACCGCGTCGGTGCGTCGGGCTTGGCCGTAGCGGACGATGTCGCCCAACGGGGCCAGGGACGACAGCAGTTCGCCGCAGTCGCTGGTCAGGGCCACGCGATGCTCGATCCGCTCGACCCCGGCATGTGCGGCGTCGGGCAGTTGGGCTGTCAGCGCCGATAGGGTCAGGCCGCACAGCGCCGGCAGGTCCGCCGCCTCGGCGAAACGCGCGGTCAGGCGACCGGCGGCGGCGCGGGCCAGAGTCGGACCGTAGACCAGGTTCTCGACGAGGCGGACGGCGAACTCGGGCTCCCAGCGCAGCTGCCAGCGCTCGCGGAACGTGCCCCGGCTGCGGCCGGCGTCGATCTGCCGCCCCCAGGGGACGTCCAGGATCGACAACCGATGCAGCAGGGTGGAACGATCCAGCCCGCCTTCACTGCGCAGATCGATGGCCAGTTCGCGCTCCAGCGCCTCGGGCTTGAGGCGGGTGCGGCGCTGCTCGCGCTGCAGATCCTCGATCAGCGGGGCCAGAGGCACGTCAGGCGAGATCTCGCCGACGGCGTCGCCCAGCAGCAGCTTGGCCGCGATGGTCTCCCAGACCAGCCGCTCGCCATGGCAGAGACAGGCGATCGCCGCCTCGCGCAACTCCTCGAAGCCGGGATGCGGGCGGTCGCGCATCGCCGCCAGGGCGACCGCCAGGCGCTGGGCCTCGATCAGCGAGGCGGTCGAGGCGATGTGGCCAGCTTCGCGCAGCGCCTGGACGATGCGGCCCAGCCAACGGACGGTCACCTCCTCGCGCGGCGTCTCCCACAGGTGGCCGCACCAGCCGGGCGCGGTGACCCCGGCGGCGTAGCCGCTCTGGAACGCCAGGCGCGGCGAGGTCCAGGGCGCCCAGGTAGCGCTGGTCTTCTGCTTTGGCGCGCCCTTCAGCAGATCGCGATCCTGCGACAGCGGAACCTTGGCCTTCAGCGCCGGCTCGTGCCAGGCGCCGCAGACGACGGCCACCGCCCCTTCCCGCTCCTTGGCGGCCTTGGCGATCTCCAGCCGCATGTGCGCCTCGCGCAGGGCCTCGCGCCCCTCGACGGGCGGCGCGGCGTCGCGCAAGGCCGCCATGGCGTCGGCGACGGCGGCGAAGACGGCGTCGGAGGCCGGGCTCTCCTCGATGACGTCTCGCCACCAGCTTTCACCGTCCTGGTAGCCGCCGGCCTCGGCCAGCAGTCCGATCGGATCCCGTTCCAGCCGCACGGCGATCTCGTCCACCGGCGCTTCGGCTGCATCGCTCGGTTCAGCCTCGGGTTGCGAAGGCGGCTCGTTGCGGGGCGCTAGCCCCCAAGAGGCGGGGACGTCTATGAACCGCACGGCCGCACCGTTGCGCACCGCCCAGCAGGCGGCCTGATATTCCGGCGAATAGACGGCGAACGGCCAGAACGCAGCCCGCGCCGGATCGTCAGAGGCATAGACCAGCAGCGCCACCGGCGGGACCATGGCCGGATGGGCCAGCATCGGCAGCAGATCCGACGCGTCCGACGGTCCCTCGATCAGAACCGTCGTCGGACGCAGCGCTTCTAGCGCGTCGACAAGCCGCCGCGCCGATCCCGGCCCATGGTGCCGGATCCCGAAATAATGGACGTCCGCCGCCACGCGATCAGACCAGATCGACCAGCGCGCGATAGTAGCCCGCATAGTCCGGGCGCTTCTTCAAGACCGCTTCGAGGTACTCCTCGAGCACGATCTTGTCCTGCACCGGATCCTTGACGATGGCCCCGAGCAGGCTGGGCGCCAGCCCCTCGGCGTTCAGCTTGCCGCCGTCGAAATAGGCGGCCTGACTGAGGCCGCCCACGGTAACGGCGATCGCCTCGGCGGTCGACAACGAGCCGGAGGGCGTCTTCAGCGTCACCTTGCCGTCGATGGTGGATCCTCCGCGCAGTTCGCGGAAAATCGAGACGACGCGCGCGACCTCCTCGGCCACGTTCTTGGGCGCAGGCAGGTCGAGGCTCTGGGCCATCTCGCCGACGCGACGCGTGACGATGGCGATCTCCTCCTCCATGTCGTCCGGCAGCGGCAGCACCACGACGTTGAAGCGGCGCTTGAGCGCCGAGGACAGCTCGTTCACGCCCTTGTCGCGGTTGTTCGCCGTCGCGATCACATTGAAGCCGCGCCGCGCATAGACCGCGTCGTTCAGCTCCGGGATCGGCATCATCTTCTCGGACAGCACGGTGATCAGCGTGTCCTGCACATCCGACCCCATCCGGGTCAGCTCTTCCAGGCGACACAGCTTGCCAGCCTCCATCGCGCGATAGAGCGGCGTCGGCACCAGGGCCTCGCGCGACGGGCCATTGGCCAGCAGCTGGGCGTAGTTCCAGCCATAGCGGATCTGGTTCTCGTCGGTGCCGGCGGTGCACTGGATCACCAGGCTGGAGTCGCCGCAGATCCCCGCCGCCAGATGCTCCGACACCCAGGACTTGGCCGTGCCGGGCACGCCGAGCAGAAGCAGCGCCCGGTCGGTGGCCAGGGTCGCCACGGCCGTCTCGATCAGCCGGCGGCCGCCGACGTACTTGGCGCTGATCGGCGTGCCGTCCGCCGCCTTGCCGCCCATCAGGTAGGTGACCACAGCCTTGGGCGACAGCGCCCAGCCGCGCGGGGTCGGCGCGTCGTCCTTGCGCTTCAGGGCCTCGAGCTCGGCGGCGTAGGTCGTCTCCGCGGGCAGTCGCAGGATATCGGTCAAGTCTGACGCTCCGGTTCGAGGGCGATGTTGAGATGCAGCGGATCAAGCCGCGGATCGGCGGCTGAAAGCCCGGCGGCGACGCAGGCGTCGATCACCACCTGAGCGGCGGTGCGGTCGAGCAGCAGGCCAAGATTGGCCAGGCCCACAGACAGAGGCTGTACTGCGGTGCGATTATCTTCCGACAGGCTGGCCGCGACGAGCGAGAGCAGCTCCTTGTAGCCAGGCGACGACGCCAGGGCCCCGCGGCCCGCTTCGCCCAGCAGATCGCCAGCTACCGCGAGACTGCTCCGGAAACTCAAGGCGCCCTCCCGCGCCATGACGATCGGTAAGGCGGCGCGCCGCTCTTCCGGCGAGGCCCGCCGGGCCAGCACGGCGACCATTTCGACCGGCGTGTCGGCTTCCTGCAGCGCCAGGTCGAACAAGGCGCGCCAGGCGGCCGGCGAAGCGGTCTCCTCGACCATGGTCATGAAGCTATTCATCACCCACGGCTCGCCGACAGGCATGCTTTCCAGCAAGGCCTTCTCGTCCACGGCCAGGGCCCTGGCCAGGTCGGCCAGGGTGACCTGGCCGAGCAGGTTGATCCTGCGGCTCTCCTGCGCCTGGGTCTTCAGAGGCTTCAACTTGAGCTGGTTGCGGCGCTTGATCAGGCCGACACGGCCCAGCTCCACCATCGCGGCCAGTTCCTGGGCGGCCGAGACGTGACCTTCGCCCTGCCCCAGCCGCGCCAGCAGTCGGCGGACCAGGGCCTGGACCCGCTCGGAGCGATCGCCGGCGAAACCGCCCAGTACAGGCGCGTCGTCGGACGACAGTCTTTCTTCCAGGATCTCCAGCAGCTTCAGGCGGCGTTCGGCCGCCTCGCCGCCGGCCTTGGCGGCGATCAGCGCCCGCGCGGCCGCCGGATCGGCCCGGCGCAGGGCGACCAGGGCGACCCGCCGCTCGGCCCAGGGCCAATCGTCCCAGTTGTCGGCCGTAAGGGCGCTCGATGAAGCCTGCCTGGTTTCCGAAGCCGCCCAGGCCATCCACGGCGCATAGACGGCCGGCGTCCAGTCGTCGGTCGCGCGCGGCAGCCAGTCGGCCGGGTGCATGACATAGCCGCGAGCGGCCAGAAAGCGGACCAGGGGCGCGGCGCCGCCCTCCTCCGTCCGGCGGGTCGCGAGAATGCGGCGGATGCGGGCGCGGGTCGCCTCCGGCGGCGTCGGCGACGACAAGGTCGGCAGCAGCGCGCGCGGCGTCAGAGGCGGCGCGGCCGGCCGGAACAGCACCTGCAGCGCCTGGCCCGCCAGGGCGACCAGGGCGGCTTCCGATCCGGTGCCCTGCCCCACGGCGTCGCGCCACGCCGCCGGCGCCTGATCCGCGGCTCCCCGGCCCGACATCCAGGCGCCCCGGATGCGCGCGAGATGGTCTTCCAGTTCAAGCGTCAAAACCGACCCGCCCCCAGTTGGTCTGCGCGGCCAGCAGCGTCAGCCTCGCCCCGTTCCAGAGACCCGCTGCGCCGTCGAGCCGAGCCCCCAGCGACACGTCAGGCGCCGCGCCCTCCAGCGGCAGCGCGCCGGCCTCTCCCAGCCACCAGGGCCGTCCCGCGGCGTCCTCGGCGATGCGGCCGGGCGGCAGAACGACCGGCGCGGCCAGCGACCAGGGCGCGGCCAGCAGGATTTCGGCATAAGAGGCCAGCGGATCGCTGGTCGCGGCGTCGGGCCAGGCCTGGCCGTCCGGCGACGGTGTTTCAGCCTCTGAGCGCTCGACGATCAGCGCCCGTAGAGGCGCGCGCGCCGGGTAAAACACCAGCTCGGCGCTGAACCGGCTGCCGGCGGCGAACGCGCCGCTGCGCCGTCCGGCCGAGGCCGGGAAATAGTCGAGCAACAGGGCGAAGCGCGGGCCTTCGGCGCCTGTGTTCAGCAGCCAGGTCGAGACGCTGACAAGACCGTCGCGGCGCGTGGCGATCTGTTCTCCGAGCACTTCCCAGAGACCGGCGTGGCGCAGCGCGTCGGGCGCGGCGGTCAGCTCCTCGCGGGTCTCGGTGGCGATCACCTCGCGCCGCAGTTCGGGATCGTCGGGCGAGGCGCGCCAGGCCCGGGCCAGCAGCGTCAGCTTCCCGAGCTCGACGATGGCCGCATCGATCCGTTCCTCGGCCGGCAACTGCAGCAGGCGCGACGGCGTCTCGTCCAGCCGGCTGGCCAAGGCCCCGGCCTTGGCGTCGACCAGGCGGGCGGCGATCCGCCGGCAGCGCTCGCCCAGCTCGGCCAGGAAGGCGCCCAGACCGGTGCGAAGCTGGTCGGAAATCCACAGCTCCAGGTCGTCCAGCCCCGACTCGACCTGCCGCCGGACATCGGCCGCCCGCTTTTCGGCCGCGACCTTGCGCTTGGCCTCGGCGGCGGGATCCAGCGCCTCGACGACCTCTTCGGCGGTCGCAGCCTCCAGGCTCTTGGGGCCTGGGGTCGGCCTTGCGGCGGCAGTGGACGGAGCCGTTCCAGACGACTTGCGCCGACGCCCCATCCAGTCGCTGACCCAGTCGGGGACCTCGGCCGGTGCGAACGCGCCCGGCTCATCGACATGCAGCCACATCAGGGCGATCGCGTGCTTGCATGGAAACTTGCGCGACGGACAGGTGCACTTGCTGCCGATGTCGACCGTATCGGCCGCGACTCGATAGGGATTTGCTCCGGAGCCCTGGCACTCACCCCAGATGAGGCCGCCCGACATGCCCCGAGAAGACCATTTGGCGGGCTTGAGCAGCCCTGCGGCCGCCTTCAGCGCGCTCTGGTCCGGCGCCATCGCCTCAATCTCGCTGTGCGACAGCGCCACCATCACCCCCCGACTCTGGGCTGCAGACTACTGACCGGGTCGCGAGGGATACAAGCCAAGATCGCACGCCAGGATGCGACGTCTCGCCTGCTGGTTGGGATCCAGAACGCGCCAGGGCTTAGGGCAGAAGCCGCGCCAACAGCGGATAGCGGCGGCCGCACCAGGCGGGAGCCCCGCCGGGTGCGGCCGTCAAGGGCCTAGGAATGGAGCCCCTGCGTCAGGAGCCGGACTGGGCGGCGCAATTGGCCACGGCCTGACCGTCCTGCCTCTGGCAGCCACCACCGCCAGCGCCGGCCTCACCGGAGGCGGCGCCGTCGCCGACGAGCTCCCCCGCCTCGGCGAACGACACGGCGATCGGCGCGGACATCAGATCCAGCCCGCCCGACACCACGCCGGACACGGAGGCGTCGGAGTCGGCGTCGCTGTCGCCGACGACGCGCGACGGCGGGTTGGAGGACGGGGCCGGCGTGACCGAAAGCACCGCGCCGACGAAGGTCACCGCATAGTTCGGGCTCGCGGCGAGGCCGCCCCTCGTGATCGCATAGTCGCCGACGAGCGAGTTGGTGTCGGCCGTGGTGGCCAGAGCGCCGGTAAGCGTGTCGCCATTGACCAGGCCGCGTCCGCCGAGCGTCCAGGTCAGGGCCGGATTGGCCGCGCCATAGACGCGGCTGAGAGCGTCCGCGGTCACGATGATGGTCCGCGGCGTGATAGTCAGCGCCGAGGCGTTGCCCGCCGCCTGCACGCTGGTCAGCACGTAGTTGCTGCTCGCGCTCAGGCCCGAACCGGTGACGGCGTAGGTCCCGACGCCCGAGGTCGCCGTCGCCGTGGTGGTCCAAGCGGCGCTGCCCCAGAGGGTGTCGGCGCCGACCAGGCCATCGACCACGTAGCCGCCCGAAAGGCCGCTGGGGGCGTCGCCATAGACGCTGCCGACGCCGTTGGCCGTGTAGGTCACGGTCAGCGCCTTGGGCGTGATGGCCAGGCCGCCGTTGACGTAGGTGATCACGTAGTTCGACAGGCCGCTGCCGGTTGCGTTGGACAGGGCGTCCGCATAGCTGCCGACCAAGGCGCCGCCAGCGAGGCCGGAGACCGAGGTCACCGCGTCCGAACCGACCAGGCCGTTGGCGGTGAAGCCGTTGACCTGGGCGGCGCCGTTGTAGACCACCGAGCCGGTATTGCCGGTTACGACCAGCGCCTTGGGCGTGATGGCCAGGCCGCCGTTGACGTAGGTGATCGCGTAGTTCGACAGGCCGCTGCCGGTCGCGCCCGACAGAACGTCGGCATAGGTCCCGACATTGGTTCCGCCGGCCAGACCCGCGACCGAGGTCACGGTGTCCGAACCGACCAGGCCGTTGCTGGTGAAGCCGTTGGTCTGGGCCGCGCCGTTGTAGATCACCGAGCCGTTGCCGCCGGTTATGGTCAGCGCCTTGGGCGTGATCATCAGGCCGCCGTTGACGTAGGTGATGGCGTAGTTCGACAGCCCGCTGCCGACGGCGCCCGACAGAACGTCGGCATAGGTTCCGGCATTGGTTCCGCCGGCCAGGCCCGCCACCGAGGTCACGGTGTCGCCGTTGATCAGCCCGTTGGTGGTGAAGCCGTTGGTCTGCAGGCCACCGTTGTAGATCACCGAGCCGTTGCCGCCGGTGATGACCAGCGCCTTCGGCGTGATGGCCAGGCCGCCGTTGACGTAGGAGATGGCGTAGTTCGACAGGCCGCTGCCGGTCGCAGTCGACAGGTCGTCGGCATAGGTCCCGGCATTGGTTCCGCTGGCAAGGCCCGCCACCGAGGTGACGACGTCCGAGCCGACCAGGCCGTTGGCCGTGAAGCCGTTGGTCTGGGCCGCGCCATTGTAGATCACCGAGCCGGCGCCGCCGGTGATGGTCAGCGCCTTCGGCGTGATGGCCAGGCCGCCGTTGACGTAGGTGATGGCGTAGTTCGACAGACCCGTACCGGTCGCGCCCGACAGGACGTCGGCATAGGTCCCGACGTTGGTCCCGCCCCCCAGACCCGTGACCGAGGTCACGGTGTCGCCATTGACCAGGCCGTTGGTGGTGAAGCCGTTGACCTGGGCCGCGCCGTTGTAGACCAGCGATCCGGCGTTGCCGGTCACCGTCAGCGTGCGAGGCGTGATGGTCAGGGCGGTGGCGTTGCCGGCCGCCTGGTTGGCGACCAGCGTGTAGTTGGAGCCGACGCCGAGCCCCGAACCGGTGATGGCGTAGCCGCCGACGCCCGAGGTGGTGGTCGCCGCGGTCGCCCAGCTTGCCGTGCCCGACAGCGTGTCGCCGCCGATCAGGCCGCTGGCGAGGTAGCCGCCGCTCAGGCCGGCCGGCGCCTGGCCGTAGATGCTGCTGGCGGCGTTGGCCGTGTAGGTCACCGTCACCGCCTTGGGCGTGATGAGCAGACCGCCGTTGACGTAGGTGATGGCGTAGTTCGACAGACCGCTACCGACGGCGCCCGACAGGATGTCGGCGTAGCTGCCGGCATTGGTCCCGCCGGCCAGGCCGGTGACCGAGGTCACGGTGTCGGAACCGACCAGCCCGCTGGTGGTGAAGCCGTTGGTCTGGGCCGAACCGTTGTAGATCG
>CBINOL010000070.1:0-24674 GCA_966252285.1 uncultured Caulobacter sp. | reverse complement strand
TTCCATCGAAAGCACGCGGATGGCGTCCGCCATCTTCATCGGCAAAACGGGCATGGGATCACGGTCTTCTTGTTAAACAGGGCGGGGCTGCGCGTGCGGGCGAGGTCGCACGACGCCCCACGGGGGTCAACCCGACAAAGGCCCGAAAACCAAGCCTTTGTCGGACGTCGCCGCCGGAAGTCGGGCGCTCGCCCGAGGCGATTGTCGCTCCCGTTCGTTTAAAGTGGGCCGGACAGCAAGCGCGGCATTTGCGGCGGGAGGGGCTTGGGGCTAGGGTCCGCCCCCTCGCAATAGGCTACCGATCCCAGCGTTCATGACTCTAGACATCACCTCCATCCGCGCCGCCGCTGATCGCCTCGCGGGCCACATCGAGCGCACGCCGTGCCGCTACTCGCGGACGCTGTCGAAGATTACCGGCGCCGAGGTGTGGGTGAAGTTCGAGAACCTGCAGTTCACGGCCGCCTACAAGGAGCGCGGGGCGCTCAACAAGCTGCTGCTGCTGTCGGACACCGAGAAGGCTCGGGGCGTCATCGCCGCCAGCGCCGGCAACCACGCCCAGGGCCTAGCCTATCACGCCGCCCGCCTCGGCGTGCCGGCCACCATCGTCATGCCCAAGACCACGCCCTTCGTGAAGGTGCAGCACACCCGCGACTTCGGCGCGACCGTGGTCATCGAGGGCGAGACCTATGACGACGCCAACGCCCACGCCCGCAAGCTGCGCGACGAGCAGGGCCTGACCTTCGTCCACCCGTTCGACGACTACGACATCATGGCCGGCCAGGGCACCATCGCGCTGGAGATGCTGGAGGACGCGCCGGACCTGGAGATCCTGCCCGTGCCGATCGGCGGCGGCGGCCTGATCAGCGGCGTGGCCACGGCCGCCAAGGCGGTCAATCCGAACATCCGCATCGTCGGCTGCGAGCCGGCGATGTATCCCTCGTTCACCGCCAAGATGCGCGGCGTGCAGGCCCACTGCGGCGGCCAGACCATCGCCGAGGGCGTGGCGGTCAAGCAGGTCGGCGAGCTGACCTATGGCGTCGCCCGGCCGCTGCTCGACGACGTGCTGCTGCTGGAAGAGCCGCATCTGGAACAGGCCGTCTCGCTGTACTGCAACGTCGAGAAGACCATTGCCGAAGGCGCGGGCGCGGCCTCGCTCGCCGCCCTGCTGGCCTATCCCGAGCGGTTCCGCGGCAAGAAGTGCGGCCTGATCCTGTGCGGCGGCAACATCGACACCCGCCTCTTGGCCTCGGTGCTGACCCGCGAACTGGTGCGCGCCCAGCGCCTGGTGTCCCTGCGCATCGTCGGCGACGACCGTCCGGGCCTGCTGTCGACCGTCTCGCACGTCATCGGGACCATGGGCGCCAACATCATCGAGGTGAACCACAACCGCCTGGCGCTGGACGTGCCGGCCAAGGGCGCGGAGTTCGACATCACCATCGAGACCCGCGACGCCCAGCACACCCAGGAAGTCATCGACGCCCTGCGCGAGCACGGCTATCCGCCTCGCACGGTGTAGGCGGCTTAGGAAAAGCTCCCAAACTCGTCATCCCGGAAAGCCCGCAGGGCTTATCCGGGACCCAGGAGCCGCCGCACAGCGGTCGCCACCGCTGCGGCGTCAAGTCGTTGCGCCGAACCCAGTCCACTGGGTCCCGGCTCTCCGCTTCGCTACGGCCGGGATGACGAGTTGGGCGCAGATATGAAAAAGGCCCCCATCACACGATGGGGGCCTTTTCAATTTCAGTCCTGGGCGCTCCCTACAGCAGCGACGAGATCGCCGCGCGGGCCGCTTCGCCGAGGTCCGGGCGCTTCAAAGCCAGGGCGACATTGGCCTTCAGGAGGCCGATCTTGTCGCCGCAGTCGTGGGTGTCGCCTTCGTAGACATAGGCGTGGAAGGCCTGGTTCTGCATCAGCTTGGCCATGGAGTCGGTCAGCTGGATCTCGTTTCCGGCGCCCTTTTCCTGGCTGGCCAGCAGGTCGAAGATCTCGGGTTGCAGGATGTAGCGGCCGGCGATGGCCCAATTCGACGGGGCCGTGCCCTTGGGCGGCTTCTCGACCATGCCGCTCATGGTGGCCAGGCGCCCCTCGACCTTGCTGGGAGCGACGACGCCGTACTTGTGGGTCTCGCTTTCGGGCACTTCCTCGACGCCGATGATGTTGCCGCCGCCGACCTGGTCGTAGACCTCGATCAGCTGGCTGAGCGCCGACTTGGGCGCGTCGACGATGACGTCGGGCAGCAGCACGGCGAAGGGCTCGTCGCCGATGATGTCGCGGGCGCACCACACCGCGTGGCCCAGGCCCAGCGGAGCCATCTGGCGCACGAAGCTCATCTCGCCGGGCTTGGGCAGCTCGTCGCGCAGCTGCTTGAGGATTTCGAGCTTGCCCTTGGCCTCGAGCTGCATCTCAAGCTCGATCTGGTGATCGAAATAGTCCTCGATCGCGCCCTTGCTCCGGCCCGTGACGAAGACGAAGTGCTCGATGCCGGCGGCTCGGCCTTCCTCGACGATGTAGGACAGGATCGGCCGGTCCACGACGTTGAGGAGCTCCTTCGGCGTCGACTTCGTCCCGGGCAGCACGCGGGTGCCCAAGCCGGCGACGGGGAGAACGGCCTTGCGGACGGGTTTCATGAGCACCTCGTGTCTGTGTCTCTGATGAGATGGTTCTAGAGCGCGGCCCCCGGGCGCGCCACCACCGTTGCGTGACAACGGTGTCGGGAATGCGTTCCATCAACGGAATGATTGATGTTCGCGCCAAGCCTGCTAGCTCAGGACGCGGATTTGGCCATCGGAAACACTTTCATGCGCGCTCGGTTCCTGCTTCTCGCCGCCCTGGCCAGCGTTTCGCTGGCGGCGTGCGGTCCTTCCAAGGAAGACCTGGCCGCGCGACAGGCGGCGATGACCGCCTCCAAGACCGCCGGCGCCGAGTTCCTGGCCAAGAACGCCAAGGAACCGGGCGTCGTCACCCTGCCCAGCGGCCTGCAGTACAAGGTGATCCGGTCGGGCCCGGAAACCGGCCTGCACCCGCGGCCGATCGACGAGGTCAAGGTCCACTACGAGGGCAAGCGCCTCGACGGCTTCGTGTTCGACAGCTCCTACGAGCGCGGCGTGCCGGCCTCGTTCCCGCTGCGCGGCCTGATCCCGGGCTGGGTCGAGGCCATGCAGCTGATGCGTCCGGGCGACGAATGGATGCTCTACGTGCCCGCCGACCTCGCCTATGGCGACAACCAGGCCGGGGCCGACATCCCGCCGGGCAGCACGCTGGTCTTCAAGATCGAGCTGATCGACGTGCTGCGCAGCAAGCTGCAGGCTCCCAAGAGCTGATCCGCACACTGAGCATGGGCGCGATCCTTGCGCCCATGTTGCTAGCCGGTTTCAAATCGTTGCCGCGCGGTCAAAGCGCTTGGCTCACCAATCTCCCTGGCTGATAGCGACAATCACTCGCAAGAAGCTTGGCTGGAGTTGGGGATGTCGCGCGTTTCGTTTGCTTCCGTTCTGATGGGGTCCGCCGCGGCCATGGCCCTGTCGGGCGCGGCGCTGGCCGCCGAACCCGCGCCGGACGCGGCCGACCTGGACGGCGTCGTCGTCACTGCCGCTGGCTTCGAGCAGAAGCTGGTCAACGCCCCGGCCAGCATCACCGTGGTGCCTCGCGAAGAGCTGCAGGAGATGCGCGCGGCGAGCCTGGCCGAAGTGCTGACCAATGTCGAAGGCGTCGATGTCGGTTCGGCCGTCGGCAAGACCGGCGGCCTCAACATCAACATCCGCGGCATGGGCAGCGACTACACGCTGATCCTGATCGACGGCCGTCGCCAGAACACCGCCGGCAGCGTCACGCCCAACGGTTTTGGCGAGACCTCGACGAGCTTCCTGCCGCCGGTGGCCGCCATCGAGCGCATCGAGGTGGTGCGCGGCCCGGTCTCGACCCTCTACGGCTCGGACGCCATGGGCGGCGTCGTCAACATCATCACCCGCAAGGTCGGAACCAAGTGGAGCGGCACGGCCAGCCTCGACGGCACGCTGCAGGGCGACGACGAGTTCGGCAATCTCTACGGCGGCAACCTCTACGCCAACGGCCCGATCATCCGTGATCTGCTGGGCCTGGCCGTGCGCGGCAGCTTCCTCAATCGCGAAGCCTCCAAGCTGACGTACGAGAACGTCGGCGGCGTCGACACGCCGATCACCGGCTTTGGCCGCAGCGCCACCAAGAGCGAGCTGCGCACCATCGGCGCGCGCCTGACCCTGACGCCGCACGCCGACCACGACCTGTGGCTCGACATCGACGAGTCCACCCAGTGGTACGACAACTCGGCCGGCCAGATGGGCACCAACACCACGGCGGGCGGCTACGCCAACGCGCTGGAGTTCAACCGCCGCCAGGTGGCCCTGGCCCACAACTGGCGCCTGCCGTTCGGCCAGATCGAGAGCAACCTCTCGCAGGCCAAGACCGAGACCATCGGCCGGATCATCCCCAACGGCGTGGCCGGGGCCGGCGGCGCGCGTGACCTTGAGTCCACCAACACCATCTTCGACACCAAGCTCTATTCGCGCTGGAAGAACCACACCTTCACGATCGGCGGCCAGTACTGGGACGCCGAGATGAAGGACGGCGTCGCGCCGCAGCCGTTCGTGCACGAACAGTGGGCCGTGTTCGCCGAGGACGAGTGGCGCTTCACCGAGGGCCTGGCCCTGACCCTGGGCGCCCGCCACGACGACCACAGCGTGTTCGGCGGTCACTTCAGCCCGCGCGCCTATCTGGTCTGGAACGCCAACCAGAACTGGACCTTCAAGGGCGGCGTGAGCCAGGGCTTCAAGACCCCGCGACTGGAGCAACTGGCCCCCGGCATCAACGGCTTTGGCCAGCAGGGCCGCCTGCCGCTGCTGGGCTCGCCGGGCCTGCAGCCGGAAACCAGCACCAGCACCGAGGCCGGCGCCTATTACGACAACCAGAACGGCTTCACCGCCAACGTCACGGTCTTCCACAACAAGTTCGAGGACAAGATCGCCTCGGGACCGCCGGTGACCAACTGCGCCTTCGGCCTGACCCAGGCGCAGTACAACGCGGGCACGGGCCGTCCGGCCGGCTGCGTCGACGTGGGCTTCTTCCCGAACGCCGCCACCTTCGGCCAGAGCATCAACATCGACGAGGCGGTGACGCAGGGCGTCGAGGCGGCCGCCCGCTGGCGCTTCGCCGACGACTGGACGCTGGGCCTGAACTACACCTTCACCGACAGCGAGCAGAAGAGCGGGGCCGAGGCCGGCCGCAAGTTGACCGACACGCCCGAGCACATGCTCAACGGCAACCTGCGCTGGCGGGTGACCGACCGGGTGAACGCCTGGGTGCGCGGCGAATACCGCAGCGAGCGCTATCGCGGCGAGGGCGCGGCCCGCGTCGCCCTGGGCGACTACAAGGCCTACAGCCTGTTCCACCTGGGCGGCTCGTTCAAGGCGACGGAAGCCGTCACGCTGAACGCCACGATCTACAACCTGTTCAACAAGGACTTCGTGCGCCAGCTGCCCTACGGCGCGCCGGTGGCCTACGCCCCCGAATACACCAACAACCAGGAGCCCCGCCGTCTGTGGGTCTCGGTTCAGGTGGACTTCTAGCAAAACAAAAAAGGGGCGGCTCTCGGGCCGCCCCTTTTCTCGTCAGCCCCGGCGGGCGAAGGCGCCTTGCGCCGTTTGCACCGGTGAGCATTGTGGCCGGATGACACGTCCGTTGTTCTGCCGTCTCTATATATTGACCACCGTTTCCGACGCCGTCGTCCAGGCGTCGATCGACGCGCTTTTACAGCGAGGCGTGGCGGGGACAGTCTACCGCAACGAAGACTTCGACGGTCGGGCGAGCGATCGGCAGTCGTCCGATTTTATCGCCACATCGCAACTGACCGCCGAGATCGATGGCGACGACCTCGAAGGCGACGACGGGGTGGTCGATCAGTTCCAAGCCGGCGTCATCGCCATGGTGAGCGCGCTGCGGAGCGAGGGCCACGGGGTCGTGGCCGCGTGCGACTTCGAGGAGCGGATCGCAGCCGAGACGGGCTGGAACTGGACGGAGGACACGCCCTTCCAGCCGATGGCGTAGCAGTCCCCGGCGCGCCGTCAGTCGGTGAACACCACCGTCTTGCGGCCGTTCAGCAGCACCCGGTCCTCGAGTCGCCAGCGCAGGGCGCGGGCCAGGACGCGGCGCTCGATGTCGCGGCCCTTGCGGACCAGGTCCTCGGGCGTGTCGCGGTGGCTGATGCGCTCGACGTCCTGCTCGATGATCGGACCCTCGTCGAGGTCGCCGGTCACGTAGTGGGCCGAAGCGCCGATCACCTTCACGCCGCGGGCGTGGGCCTGGTGGTAGGGCTTGGCGCCCTTGAAGCCCGGCAGGAACGAGTGGTGGATGTTGATGCAGCGGCCCGAGAGCTTGGCCGCCAGGCCGTCCGACAGCACCTGCATGTAGCGGGCCAGCACGACGATGTCGGTCTGCGTCTCCTGGATCAGCTTCCAGAGGGCGGCCTCCTGCTCGAACTTGGTCTCCTTGGTCACCGGCAGGTGATGGAAGGGCAGGCCCGACAGGTCGACATGGGTGTAGGTCTGCGCCGGATGGTTGGCGACGATGGCGGTGACGTCCATCGGCAGCTCGCCGATGCGCCAGCGATAGACGAGGTCGGCCAGGCAGTGGTCGAACTTGCTGGCCAGGATCATCACGCGATAGCGCTGCGCCGGGTCGCGCAGGGTCCAGCGCATCGAGAAGCCCTTGGCCAGGGCCTCGAACTCGCTCCGCAGCGCATCGCGGTCGGCGCCGTCGGGATCGAAGACGACGCGCATGAAGAAGTCGCCCGTCTCCTGGTCGTCGAACTGCTGGGCGTCGAGAATGTTGCAGCCGCGCTCGAACAGGAAGGTCGAGACCTTGGCGACGATGCCGGGCTGGTCGGGGCAGGAGAGGGTCAGGATCATGGTCCGTCTCCTCTAAAGCTTGGCTCGAATGAAGAAAAGCCGTGGCGCAGCACGTTTCTTGCGCGCGGGGCGAGCTTTTCTAGAGCCATGGCACGATCCTGCCCGAGGCGCCCCGCCCGGGCTTGGCGGGGCGGGGCGGCGCGCTCTAGGCTCGCCGGATGGTTTCCTCCCCCGAAGCGCTTTCCGCCCGCGCGGTCGACATCCTGGCCAGGCTGGTCTCGTTCGACACCACCTCGCGCGGCTCCAACCTGGCCCTGATCGAATGGGTCGAGGCCTATCTTGCGAACCTGGGCGTGGCCTCCCGGCGGGCGCCCAACGCCGACGGGACCAAGAGCAACCTTATGGCCAGCATCGGCCCGGCGGTCGAGGGCGGGGTCGTGCTGTCGGGCCATACCGACGTGGTGCCCGTCGACGGCCAGCCGTGGACCAGCGATCCCTGGACCCTGACCGAGCGCGACGGCCGCCTCTACGGCCGCGGGACCTGCGACATGAAGGGATTCTTGGCCCTGGCGCTGGCCGCCGCGCCCGACCTCGTCGCGGCCGATCTCAAGCGTCCCGTCCATCTGGCCTTCTCGTACGACGAGGAGGTCGGGTGCCTGGGCGCGCCGGACATGATCGCGATCATCGCCCGCGACTTTCCCCGGCCAGCGGCCGTGGTGGTCGGCGAGCCCACCGACATGGTCGCCGTCCAGGCCCACAAGGGCATCGCCAGCTACTGGGTGACGGTCACCGGCCGCGAGGCCCATTCCAGCCTCACCCACCTGGGCGTCTCGGCCAACATGGTCGCGGTGAAGCTGATGAACCATCTCGTGGAGCTGTCAGAGCGGCTGGAGCGTCAGGCCGATCCAGCCTCTCCGTTCCTGCCCAAGGGCGCGACCCTGACCATCGGCCAGGTCAATGGCGGCACGGCGGTGAACATCCTGGCCCGCCAGTGCCTGTTCGTCTTCGACCTGCGCACGCCGCCGGGCCTGGATCCGGAAGGGATCCTCGCCGACTTCTTCGCCCTGGCCGCCGCGCTGGACGCCGAGGTCAAGGCCAAGGCTCCGGAAGGCGGGGTCAAGGTCGAGGTGCGCTCGCTCACTCCGTCCTTCGCGCCCGAACCGAACGGCGTGGCCGAGGCCTTCGCTCGCCGCATGGCCGGCGACAACGGTCCCGCTCGGGTGGCGCCCTACGCCGCCGAGGCCGGGCAGTTCCAGGGCGCGGGCTTCTCCACGGTCATCTGCGGGCCCGGCTCGATCGACCAGGCCCACCAGCCCGACGAGTATGTCGAGATCGCCCAGATGGAGCGCGGGGCTCAGTTCATGCGGCGTCTGATCGACGACCTCGCCACTGCCTGATCACGATCCGGCGGCCGAAGAAGGCCACCGGGTCCAGCGCCATGGCCCGCAGGATGTCGATCGCCGGCGCCTTGCGGGCGGCCTGGATCTCGTGCCGCGAGGCCAGGATGGGGTCGAGGTCGGCCTTCACGAAGGCGGCCTTGAAGCCCCTCCACACCGGGCCTGCGTCCCTGCGGCGGACGTGCAGCAGGAAGAGGCCGGCGGTGACCGCGAAATGCAGCGGCGCGCTCCACCACAGCATCGGCCCCGGCGTGTTCTTCAGGAAGGTCCACACCCGGTTGCGGGCGCCGTGGAACAGCGCGAACTCCGAGCGTACGCCCAGCGTCGCCGAGCCGACGTGCTCGACCCTGGCGTTCGGGATCAACAGGGTCGGCTCGCCGTCGAGCCGCAGGCGATAGCCCAGGTCGACATCCTCGCAGTAGCAGAAGAACCGTTCGTCGAAGCCGCCCAGGCGCAGGAACAGCGCGCGGTCCAGCATCATCGCCGCGCCGCAGGCCGAGAACACCTCGCCTTCGAAGACCTTGGCCGACGCCTTTCGGCGATAGCCGCCGCGGAAGGGAATGCCGGCCGAGGTCATGACGTCGCCGGCGCCGTCCATCAGGTCGGTCTCGTCGGCCACCAGCTGCAGCGAGGCGAAGCTGTTGACGTCGGGATGGCGCGCGGCGGCCGCCGCCAGCTTCTCCAGCCAGTCGGGATGCGGATAGGCGTCGGGGTTCAGCAGCACCAGCCAGCGGCCTTTCGCCTGCCGGGCGGCCAGATTGTTGCCGGCCGCGAAGCCGGTGTTGGCGCCGGGCTCGATCAGCCGGATCGACGGATCGGCCTTGGCCGCCGCCTGCGGCGCGCCGTCGGTCGAGGCGTTGTCGACCAGCAGCACCTCGAAGTCGCGAAAGCTCTGGGCGGCCAGACCCGCCAGGCAGCGGGCCAGGGTAGGGCCGCTCTGATAGGCGACGACGACGATGGTGATCAGAGGCGCCGCATGGCTCTTGCCTTCGGCGATTTGACGGGCCATGCGTGGCGCACTCGCGTTCAAAAGGTAGCGTTCATGAAGATCACGCCGACGGCGATTCCCGAAGTGCTGCTTATCACGCCAGCGCGTCATGGCGACGAAAGGGGATGGTTTTCCGAGACCTTCCGCCAATCGGCGCTGGAGGAGGCCGGGTTCAACGGCGGCGCCTTCGTGCAGGACAACCATGTCCGCTCGACCAGCAAGGGAATTCTGCGCGGCCTGCATTTCCAGAAGCCGCCGCATGCCCAGGACAAGCTGCTGCGCTGCGTGCGCGGCGCGATCATGGACGTGGCGGTGGATATCCGCGTCGGCTCGCCCACCTATGGCCGCTGGGTCGGCGCCGAACTGTCGGCCGACAACGCCCAGCAGCTGCTGGTGCCGCGCGGCTTCGCCCACGCCTACTGCACGCTCACCGAAGAGTGCGAGGTGCTCTACAAGGTCACCGGCTACTATGCGCCGCAGGCCGAGGGCGCGCTGCGCTGGAACGATCCGGCGCTGGGCATCGACTGGGGCCTGCCGGCCGACCAGATCACCACCAACGAGCGCGACGGCAAGGCCGCCCTGCTGGCCGAACTCGGCGAGATTTTCGTCTACGGAAAAGCCTTCTAGGCAACTCATTGGCGAGTTTCGCCGGGCCGCCAATCTTGGCTATCGAGCCGCGCGAACCGATGTTATGACCTCGCCCCCAGGGGGCGTTTGATCGTTGTTTATGTTGGGCTGTTTCCCGGTGGGAAGCCCAGGGGAGTAGGTCGTGAAAATACTCGTGACGGGCGGCGCCGGCTTTATCGGCTCGGCGGTTTGCCGCCTTCTGGTGGGCGAAACGGGCGACCAGGTCGTCAATGTCGACAAGCTGACCTACGCGGGCACCCTGACCTCGGTGGCCGAGGTTTCGGACTCGCCGGACTACGTCTTCGTCCAGGCCGACATCCTCGACCGCGCGGCGGTCCAGGCGATCTTCGAGACGCACAAGCCCGATGCGGTGCTGCACCTGGCGGCTGAATCCCACGTTGACCGCTCGATCGTCGGCGCGGGCCCCTTCATCGAGACCAACATCGTCGGCACCTACGTGATGCTGGACTGCGCCCTCGACTACTGGCGCGGCCTTTCGGGCGAGGCCAAGGAAGCCTTCCGCTTCGTTCACGTGTCGACCGACGAGGTCTATGGCACGCTCGGCGCCGAGGGCCTGTTCCACGAGACGACGCCCTACGCTCCGACCTCGCCCTATTCGTCGTCGAAGGCGGCCGCCGACCACCTGGCCCTGGCCTGGTTCCACACCTACGGCCTGCCGGTGCTGGTCTCCAACTGCTCCAACAACTACGGGCCGTATCACTTCCCCGAGAAGCTGATCCCGCTGATGATCCTCAACGGCCTGGATCGCAAGCCGCTGCCCGTCTACGGCGACGGCGCCAACATCCGCGACTGGCTGTTCGTCGAAGACCACGCGCGGGCGCTGCGCACCATTCTCGAAACCGGCCGTCCCGGCGAGAAGTACAATGTCGGCGGCCGCAACGAGCGGACCAACCTCCAGGTCGTGCACACGATCTGCGACCTGCTCGACGAACTGGCCCCGAACGCGGCCGGCTCGCACCGCGACCTGATCACCTTCGTCGCCGACCGTCCCGGCCATGACCGTCGCTACGCCATCGACGCCACCAAGCTGGAGACCGAGCTGGGCTGGCGCGCGCGCGAGAACTTCGAGAGCGGCATCCGCAAGACGGTGGAATGGTACCTGGCGCGGGCCGACTGGTGGGAGCCGCTGCGCGCCGCCTACGACGGCAAGCGCCTGGGCCTGCTGGCCGCCAAGGCCGGCTGAGGCGGCGGCATGGCTGGCCCCATTCTCGTCTTCGGCCGCAGCGGCCAGGTCGCGCAGGAACTCGCCCTGCTGTCGGAGCGGGCTGGGCGGCCGATGACCTTCGCGGGTCGTGAGACGCTGGATATCGCCGACCATGGCGCCATCGCCGGGCTGATCGCGCGGATCGCCCCGTCGGCGGTGATCAACGCGGCGGCCTACACCGCCGTCGACCGCGCCGAGAGCGAGGCCGAGGCGGCCTACGCCCTGAACAGCGATGCGCCCGGCGCCATGGCCGCGGCCTGCGCCGAGCGCGGGCTGCCGTTCGTGCACTTCTCGACCGACTACGTCTTCGACGGAACGCTCGACCGGCCGTACGTCGAGACCGACGCCACCGGCCCGACCGGCATCTACGGCGCCAGCAAGCTGGCCGGCGAGCAGAAGGTGACCCAGGCTGGCGGCCGCGCGGCGACCCTGCGCACCTCGTGGGTCTACAGCCGTCACGGCGCCAACTTCGTGAAGACCATGCTGCGCCTGGCCGGCGACCGCGACGAGATCAGCGTCGTCGCCGACCAGCTGGGCCGGCCGACCTGGGCTCGCGACTGCGCCGAGGCCGCGCTGGCGACCGTGGACGGCCTGGCGGCCGATCCGGCGCTGTCGGGCGTCTATCATCTGTCCGGCGCCGGCGATGCGAGCTGGGCGGACCTGGCGGCGGCGGTGTTCGAAGCCTCAAGCCGCCTTGGCGGCCCCACCGCCCGCGTCCGCGGCATCACGACCGCCGATTATCCCACACCCGCGCGCCGGCCGGCCAATTCCCGGCTGGACTGCGGAAAATTCGAAGCAGCGCTGGACTGGCCTACGCGCCCGTGGCGCGAGAGCCTGGCGGCCTGCCTGAGCGAGATGGAGCTATAGACGTCCGATGAAAGGCATTGTTCTCGCGGGCGGATCGGGCACGCGCCTGCATCCCCTGACCCGGGCGGTCTGCAAGCAGCTCCTGCCGATCTACGACAAGCCGATGGTCTACTATCCGATCAGCACCCTGATGCTGGCCGGCATCCGCGACATCCTGATCATTTCCACGCCCCGCGACACGCCGCTCTTCAAGGAGATGCTGGGCGACGGTTCGGCTTGGGGCGTGCGCTTCGAGTACGCCGTGCAGGAGAGCCCGCGCGGTCTGGCCGACGCCTTCATCGTGGGGCGCGACTTCATCGGCGACGACCGCTGCGCGCTGATCCTCGGCGACAACCTGTATTTCGGTCACGGCCTGTCCGAGGCCCTGGTCAATGCGGCGACCTCTGGCGTCGGGGCCACCGTGTTCGCCTACCACGTCCATGATCCCGAACGTTACGGGGTCGTCGAGTTCGACGAGGAAGGCCGGGCGATCTCGCTCGAGGAAAAGCCGGAAGCGCCGCGTTCGAGCTGGGCGGTGACCGGCCTCTACTTCTACGACAATCAGGTCGTCGAGATGGCGCGCGACCTGCCGCCGTCGCCGCGCGGCGAGATCGAGATCACCGACATCAACCGGCTCTATCTCGAAAAGGGCGCGCTGTCGGTGGCCAAGCTCGGCCGTGGCTATGCGTGGCTCGACACGGGCACGCATGACAGCCTGGTCGAGGCCACGGAATTCATCCGCGCCATCGAGAAGCGTCAGGGCCAGAAGGTCGGCTGCCCCGAAGAGGTGGCCTTCACGAAGGGCTGGATCTCGGCCGCGCAGCTGCGCGAGATCGGTCAGTCGATGAGCAAGACCGAATACGGCCGCTACCTGATCTCGCTCGCCGGCTGAGCCAGTCGCGACGCCGCCCAGTCGGCGGCGTCGCGCACGGTCTCGTCGGGATCGGCCCGAAGGGGCTCGACCACGGCCAGCAGGCCCGCGTCGCCGCTGTTGCCGATGGCGTAGAGCACGTTGCGCACGAAGCGGTCGCGGCCGATGCGCTTGATCGGGCTCTTGCTGAACAGGGCCCGGAACGACGGATCGTCCAGCCCGGCCAGCTCCGCCAATGGCGGCGTCTTCAGGGTCTCGCGGGCGTGGAACTTGGCCTCGGCCGACAGGCTGGCGAACTTGTTCCACGGGCAGGCGGCCAGGCAGTCGTCGCAGCCGTAGATGCGGTTGCCGAGCATGGGGCGGAACTCGTCCGGGATCGGCCCGGCCAGCTCGATGGTCAGGTAAGAAATGCAGCGCCGCGCATCCAGCCGGTGCGGCGCGGGGAAGGCCCCCGTCGGGCAGATGTCCAGGCACGCCCGGCACGAGCCGCAGCGGTCGAACTCGGCCGGGTCGGGCGGCAGGTCCAGCGTCGTCAGCACGCTGCCCAGGAACAGCCAAGAGCCGAACTGGCGCGAGACCAGGTTGGTGTGCTTGCCCTGCCAGCCCAGGCCCGCGCGCTGGGCCAGCGGCTTTTCCATCAGCGGCGCGGTGTCGACGAAGACCTTCACCTCATTGCCCCAGCGCCGGTGCATCCAGCCGGCCAGCTGCTTGAGGCGCTTCTTGACCACGTCGTGATAGTCGTCGCCCTGGGCGTAGACGCTGATGGCGGCGCGGTCGCGGTGCTCCAGCTGGGTCAGCGGGTCGATGTCGGGGCCGTAGTTGACGCCCAGCACCACGGCGCTCCTGGCGTCGGTCCACATGGCGGTGGGGTGGCTGCGCCGCTCGAGCGTCTCCTCCATCCAGCCCATGGCGCCGTGCAGGCCCTCGGCCACGAACTGGCGCAGCCATTCGCCGTTGGGCCAGGCGTCGGCCGCCGACGCGAAGCCGCAGGCGTCGAAGCCCAGCGCGAGGGCTTCGCGGCGGATCTCGTCTCGGACAGCTTGGGGCGTCAGGTCAGAAGTCGAGGTCGTCATAGTGCGCGGCCGGCGCGAGGCCGGGCCAGCGATCGGCCAGGATGGGCCTGAAGCACGGCCTCGATTTCAGCTTCATGTACCAGGTGCGGACCGCGGGGAAGTCTTTCCACGGCACGTCGCCGAAATAGTCGATGACGGAAAGGTGGGCCGCGCCGGCGAAGTCGCCCAGGCTCATGCGGCGGCCGGCCAGCCAGTCGCGCTGCTGCAGCAGGCTTTCCATGTAGCCCATGTGATTGCGCAGGGCGTCGCGGCCCTGGCGCAGGGCGCCCAGGTCCGGCGCGCCCATCCGCAGCAGGCGCTTCTCCATCTTCTCGTGCAGGAGGAAGCCGTTGACCTCGTTGTCGAACTTGCGGTCGAACCACTGCATCAGGCGCCGCGCTTCCGCGCGCTCGCCGGCCTCGCGGCCCAGAAGGGCGGGTTCGGGCTCCTGTTCCTCGATGTGCTCAAGGATGGCGCGGGTTTCGCAGACCACGGTGGTGCGCTGGTGGCGGGTCTCGACCAGCACCGGCGTCAGCCCCGAGGGGTTCAGCGCCGTGAACTCCGGCGGCGACTCCCAGTAGCGCACCTGGACCTCGGAGAACGCCACCCGCTTTTCGCCCAGCGCGAGGCGCACCTGGCGCGAGGCCGGGTCCAACGGGAAATGGTGAAGAGTGCGTTCGACGCTCATGCCCACATGCGTTCAGGCTGCATCGTCTGATCGATGCGCCGCTTTGCTTAACAAGATATTGCCGCGACAGGATTAAACCCGGGGAACCGGCGTTTTCCAAGGCGCGCCTGGCGGCCACATGGCGATTGCGTTGTCCTTGGCCGGCAATCTACTTAGGCGCGATGATCCGGCCTCGGGCCGGCTATCGCCTCGGGGTCGTTGGAGAGTAGTGCTTGGCCAGGGTCGTCGATATCTCCGATGCGCCGATTGCAGCGGATCCTGGCGAGCCGGCTGTCGGCGCGTTCAGCCGCGTCGTGGTCGAGCCGGGCGGCCAGCAGAACTCGGCCAGGCCGCTGCTCTGGCCGACGGGCGTCGCCGCCATCGAGGAGCTGCACGGCGTGGTCGCCGCCGCGCCGGACGTCGACTACTATGTCGTGCGGGGCACGCGCCTGGGCGGCGGCGGAGCGCTTCCGACGGTGGACGGCGCCTATGTCTACGCGCCCAGCCTCCTGCCCGCCTATGTGGCCCACTTCCTGCGCCACGACATGGACGCCCACTACTGGGCGCACGAGCCGGACACCAAGCCGATCCGGGTCCCGGCGGGGATCTCGGTCATCCATAACAACCTGGTGTTCGGCCACTGGCTGCTGGAGATGTTTCCCAAGCTGCTGCTGCTGGGCGAGCGCCTGCCGCATCTGCGGTCCGTGCCGATCATCCTGCCCTCGACGGCCCCGGGCTACGTCAGGTCCACCATCGCCGAGGTGTTGAAGGACTGGCCGGTGCTGACCTACGAGCGCGGCGCGCAGCACGTCGAGGTCGAGACGCTGTTCATGCCGTCGATGATGCACGACGGCTATCAGTTCCACCCCTTGATGTCGGAGCTGATCGAGCGACACGTGGCCTGGGCCCGCGACAGTCTGGGCGGCAAGGTTCGCGGCTGGCTTGGCCGGGCGCCGCGCAGGATCTTCATCAGCCGCCGCGACGTCATTTCCTGCTTTCGGGAGCTGACCAATTTCCGCGCGCTGGAACGGGTGGCGGTGGAGCGGGGCTTCGCGGTGGTCCGGCCGCAGGAAATGTCCTGGCGGCGGCAGGTCGAGCTGTTCTCGCACGCCGACTGCATCGCCGGAGAATACGGTTCGGGCATGCACAACGCCCTGTTCGCCCCGCGCGGGGCGCGGACGATCTGCCTGAACTGGATCGTCGAGGTCCAGTCGCGGATCGCCAACTTCCGCGACCAGGACGTAGGCTATCTGTTGCCGCCGGACGGCGAACCCCGCCTGTTCGGGCGCGACGGCCGCATGCTGGAATACGAGATCGACCCGGGCCAGTTCCGCGACGTGCTGGAGCGCTTCGCCTGACGGCTTAAGGCGTATTGGCCCGCGCGATCAGAGCGGTGGTGCTCTGGCCCGCCTTCAGGTCGGCCAGCACGACGCGACCGCCGTTGGCCAGCACCACATCCGAGCCGACCACGGTCTCGACGGTGTAGTCGGCGCCCTTGACCAGCACGTCGGGCTTGATGGCGGTGATCAGTTCCAGAGGGGTGTCCTCGTCGAACAGGGTGACCAGGTCGACGGCCGACAGCGAGGCCAGCACGGCGGCGCGGGCGTCTTCCTTCTGCACCGGACGTGTCGGACCCTTCAGGCGCTGGACCGAGGCGTCGGTGTTGAGGCCCAGCACCAGCCGGTCGCAGGCGGCCTTGGCCTGGGCCAGCAGCGACACGTGGCCGGGGTGCAGCAGGTCGAAGCAGCCGTTGGTGAAGCCGACCTTCAGGCCGCGCGCGCGCCAGCCGGCGACGATCTCGAGCATGCGTTCGCGGGCCGCGATCTTCTCCTGGCCGGGATCGCCGTTGACGCCGGCCAGCACCGCCTTCAGCTCGGCGGCGGTGACGACGTCGGTGCCCAGCTTGGCCACGACCAGGCCGGCGGCGGCGTTGGCCAGGCGCGCCGCCGCCGCCAGGTCGGCCCCGGCGGCCAGCGACAGGGCGAGCGTGGCGGCCACGGTGTCGCCGGCGCCCGAGACGTCGAACACCTCCAGCGCGCTGGCCGGCAGGTGCACGTGGGCCGCGCCGCGCTGCGACAGGGTCATGCCGGCCGCGCCGCGGGTGACCAGGGCGGCGGAAAGATTGGGGGCGGCGGCCAGGATCGCCTCGCCGGCGGCCTCGGCGGCCTCGTCGCCCGCGCCCGTCACGCCCGTGGCCTCGGCGGCCTCGCGGCGGTTGGGCTTGATCACCGTCGCGCCGTCGTAGCGCGACAGGTCGCGGCTCTTGGGGTCGACGATCACCGGCTTGCGGGCGGCGCGGGCGGCGGCGATGGCGGCGGCCAACACCTGCGGGGTCAGCACGCCCTTGGCGTAGTCGGACAGCACCACGACGTCGGCGGAGGCGAGCGCCTTCTCGAAGGCGGCCAGCACCAGGGCGGCGTCGGCCGGATGGCGGTCCTCGCGGTCGGCGCGCAGCATCTGGTGCGAGGCGGCGACATAGCGGGTCTTCTCGGTGGTGCGGCGGCTGGCGTCGACGGCCAGGGCGCTCTCCAGGCCCGGCTCGCGCTCGACCAGGGCGGCCACGGCGCGGCCGGCGTCGTCGTCGCCGATCAGCCCGGCCAGCACCGCGCGGCCGCCGAGGGCGGCGACGTTGCGGGCCACGTTGCCGGCCCCGCCCAGCATGGTGGTCTCGCGCTCGATGGCGATCACCGCCACCGGGGCCTCGGGCGAGATGCGGTCGACCGCGCCATAGACGAACCGGTCGAGCATGACGTCGCCCAGCACCAGCACGGTCTTGCCGGAAAAGGCGTCGGGCAGGCGGGCCAGGGTGTCGTCCATGGAGAAGAGGCTCGTCATTGGGAGAAGGCCGCTAATTGGGCGCATCGCGGCCGGAGAGCAAGACCCTCCCCCTGAAGGGGGAGGTGTCGGCGAAGCCGACGGAGGGGGATGTAGTTGCTGAAATCAGAGCCGCTGGAACGTTGAAGTCTCTTCCCCCTCCGGCCCTCCGGGCCACCTCCCCCTTCAGGGGGAGGATCTATTTGCGCGGATCGGGATGCAGCAGCACGTCGGCTGTCGGGAAGACCGCCTTCACCCGGTTCTCGGCGGCGACCATGATCGCGTGGGCCTCCGCCAGGCTCTGGCCGGCGGCCAGGTCCATGTGGCCCTGGACGTGGATGTGCGGGCCGGCGGCGCGGGTGCGCAGCTGGTGCACGCCGCCGATGCGCGGATCGTCGACCAGCAAGGCCAGGATCTGCTCGCGCTCCTCGACCGGCAGTTCGTGGTCCATCAGCTGGTCGGCGGCCTGGCGCAGCACGCCGACCGCGCCCCACAGCAGCCAGGCGGCGACCACCAGGCCGGCGGCGGCGTCCACCCAGGTCCAGCCCAGCAGGGCGACGGCGGCGAGGCCAAGCAAGGTCACGGCGTTGGACGCCAGGTCGGCGGCGTAGTGGGCATGGTCGCCGGCCACCGCCACCGAGCGGGTCTTGGCCATCACCGCGGCCTGGGCGCGGATCAAGGCCAGGGTCAGGGCGATGGAGACGATCATCACGCCGACGCCCCAGACGCTGTTCTCGACCGGTTTGGGGTGCAGCAGGCCGTCGATCGCCTCGCGCCCGATCAGCGCCGCCGAGGCGAACACCAGGCCCGCCTGGATCAGGCTGGAGAAGGCCTCGGCCTTGCCGTGGCCGAAGCGGTGCTCGGCGTCGGGCGGCTCGGCCGCGTAGCGCACGGCGAAGAAGGTGATCAGCGAGGCCACCAGGTCCAGACCCGAGTCCGCCAGCGAGGCCAGCATGGCCAGCGAGCCGCTGGCGATCCACGCCGCGCCCTTGATGACGATCAGGATGGCGGCCGTCCCCACCGACAGGGTGGTGATCTTGCGGGTGAGGGCCTGGTGCTCGGCGGCGGAGGCGGCGGGCGCGGTCATGCTCCAAGCAGTAGCACGACCGCGCCCAAGTTCAGCCCCTACTGCCGATAGGTCAGGCGGAAGTAGAAGTAGCGCCCCGGCGCGTCATAGGCGTTGGGGTCGAAGTTGTTGAGGCCGCAGCTGATGCAGCCCGGCGGGTCCTTGTCGAACAGGTTGTTGACGCCGAAGGCCACAGCGGTGGTCTCGCCCAGGAAGTCGGGCTTCCAGCGCAGCTGGGCGTCGACATAGGTGCGCGAGGCGAGCTTTGCGTCGGCGGCCTGGGTCTCCTTGATCGACGACAGGTAGCGGGCCGAGGCGCTGGCGCCCCAGTTCTTCCAGTCCCAGTCGACGGTGAAGGTCGACTTGGTCTTGGGATAGGCCTGGTCGGGGCTGCCGCGCTCGGTGCCTTCGCGCGGGATCTCGGTGAAGCCGGTGGCCGTCGGCACGATCTCGGTGAATTCCAGCAGGAAGGTCGAGTACGACCGCACCGCCAGCCGCCCGAAGCTGTAGTCGGGCGAGGTCCAGAGCAGGTTCAGGTCGAGGGCCCGGGTCTGGATGCCGCCGATGTTGATCAGCGGGTTGGTGATCGCCGCCACCTGGCCCGAGGCCGTGCGGGTGATGGTCGAACAGGCCAGGGCGTCGGCCAGTTCGGCGCAGCGCGACAGCAGGCTTTCCCCCGACAGCGCCTGGATCGCCGAGTCCAACTCGATGTCGGAATAGGCCAGCTCGATCGAGCCGCCGCTGGCCCAGCTGGCCTCCTTCAGCGCCTTGGGCTCCCAGACGATGCTGAAGTTCTTGCTCTCGCTGGTCTCGGGCTTGAGGCTGTCGTTGCCGCTGGTGATCACCGACAGCTGCGGATTGAGCTGCACATAGGCGCCGCTGGCCGGCACGCCGGCGGCGATGCAGTTGGCGCGGACGGTGGCCGAGGCGGGCGTTCCGCCAGACAGGCCCAGCATGTCCGAACAGGGGTCGGTGATCTCCTGGTCGAAGCGCGAGGCCGCGCCGTAGAGCTCGCCGATCGACGGGGCCCGGAAGCCCTGGCCCCAGGAGGCGCGCACCAGCACGTCTTCGGTGGGCCGCCAGTTGAGGCCCGCCTTGTAGATCGAGTCAGATCCCGAGGTGGAATAGTCGAACCAGCGCCCGGCGCCCGAGATCTCCAGCCGGTGGATCAGCGGCAGGTCGGCCAGCAGCGGGGCGCGCAGTTCCAGATAGGCCTCGTCGACCTTGATCTCGCCCTTGGCCGGCTGGGCGGGGATGTCCGACGACAGGCCGGCCGCCACGATGGCGTCGGGCTGGAAATAGCCCTTGGTCTCACGGTGTTCGTAGCCGGCGGCGAAGGCCAGCGGGCCGGCCGGCAGTTCGAAGAGGTCGCCGGTGAGGTTGGCGGTGAAGTCGTGCAGTTCCTGCTGCGAGACGTCCTGCTGGGTGAAGCCGATATAGTCCAGCATCGCCGGGGTGATCGAGCCGACGCCGCCGAAGATGTTGAGCGGCACGCACGAGCCGGTGCAGGCCGAGAGCGGGCCCAGGGCCTGCTGCACGCGCTGGGCGTTGATGTTGCCGGTGAAGCTCTGTTCGGCGTGGTTGCGCGAGGCGGTGTAGCCGACGTCCCAGTACCAGCGGCGCGAGCCCACGGCCCAGTCGCCCGACAGGGTGGCGTTGACGTTCCAGGTGTCGACGGTCTGGGCGTAGTGGCGCGGTCCGGCCTCGATCATCCGCCGGCCGACGAAGGCGTAGGTGCCGCTGGTCAGGGTGAAGCCGAACGGGTTGTAGGGGTTGGTCGCGTCGATCGAGATGGTGTCGAGCAGGTTGCCGTTGCCGGCGTCGGGGCCGACGAACAGCGGGATCGGGGCTGCCTGGTTGGCCGATTTGCGCTGCACATAGCTGCCGCGCACCTTCAGCTTGATGCTGTCGGTGAAGTCGTGGGTCACCGCGCCGAACAGGCTGACCCGCTCGGACGGGGTGACGATGTAGTTGTAGGGCTGGAAGTTGAAGCGGTCGGCGTCGCCGGCGAAGTTGCGGAAGCTGCTGCCCGCGCCGGTGGGATCCAGCGGCGTGTAGGTTGGCCGCACCCCGGCGGCCAGGGCCGCCTTCAGGGTCAGGTCCATGTCGTTGCCGGTGTTGGGATCGCTGACGATGAACCGGCCCAGCGGCGTGCCCGACGAACAGCCGCCCGAGAGGCACGAGGTTCCGTAGGGGCTGGGATAGAGCGAGATGTCGCGGTCGGCCGACAGCACGCTCTTCTGTTTGAAGTAGCCGCCGCCGACGACGATGCTGGTCTTGCCCTCCGAGGCCCCCCACGAGACGTTGTAGTCCTGCGATAAGCCGTCGCCCTCGCCGTAGCCGCCCACCTGGGCCGACAGTTCCAGCCCCTGCTGGCGGTCGCGGGTGATGATGTTGATGACCCCGGCGATGGCGTCCGAACCATAGATCGGCGAGGCGCCTTCCTGCAGGATCTCGACGTTGCGGATCATGGCGCTGGGGATGGTGTTGAGGTCCACCGCGCCCGGCACGCCCGAGGCCGAGGCCCCGCTGACCCAGCGCTGGCCGTCGACCAGCACCAGGGCCCGGCGCGAGCCCAGGTAGCGTAGGTCGATCTCGGCCGAGCCGGCCCCCACGCCGCCGCCGTCGGGCGGATTGCCGAAGTTGCCGGAGTTGTTGAACTTGGAATTGAGGCCGCCGCCGGCGGCGGGCACGCGCTGCAGCACGTCGACGATCGAGGTCAGGCCGGTCTTGGCGATCGCCTCCTGGTCGATCTGGAAGACGGTTTGGGTCTTGTCGAGCGGACTGACGCGGATGCGCGAGCCGGTGACCACGACGCCCTCGACGTCGGTATCGGGCGGCGTCTGGGCGTGGGCCGCCAGCGGCGCGGCCGCGACGGTGGTCAGAAAGAGCGAAAGGAGTCCTTGGCCGATGCGGTTCATGCCGTCCCTCTTGCTGCGATATCCGTATGGTCAAGGTTGAACTACGGATTCGCTCGCGCTGAAGGTGAATCGGCGGTCAAAAATGTGTCAAGTTCAGCGAACTTCGATATGTGCTTTCGCCCTCATGTGTGTCTTTCGCAACAATCTTGCGCAACGGGGAAGCAGCGGCCGTCAGGCCGCCGCCCTCGGGCGGGGCCCGACATAGACCGACTGCGGACGAATGAGCTTGCCGCTGGCCTGCTGCTCGCGGGCGTGGGCGATCCAGCCGGCCGTGCGGCCCGCCGCGAACACGCAGGTGAAGGCCTGGGGCGGCAGGCCCAGCGCCTCCAGCAGGAGGGCGGTGTAGAACTCGACATTGGTTTCCAGCGGCCGGTCGGGCTTGCGCCGGCGCAGGATGTCGAGGGCCGCGCGCTCCACCGCTTCGGCCAGGGCGAGGCGTCCGGGCAGGGCGCCGGCGCTCTTCGACAGGCGCGACAGCGCCGCCTTCAAGGCGTCGGCGCGCGGGTCGCGGACCCGGTAGATGCGATGCCCGAAGCCCATCAGCCGCTCGCCGGCGTCGAGCCCCGCCTCCAGCCAGGGGACGGCGTTGTCGGTCGCGCCAATGGCGTCGAGCATGTCGATCACCGGTCCCGGCGCGCCGCCGTGCAGCGGCCCCTTCAGCGTCGACAATCCCGCCAGGACGGCCGAGGCGAGGCCCGCCCGCGTCGAGGCCGCCACCCGGGCCGCGAAGGTCGAGGCGTTGAGGCCGTGGTCGCAGACCGTGACCAGATAGGCGTCCAGCGCCCGCGCCTCGCCCTCGGTGACGGACGCGCCCCGGATCATCCGCAGGAAATCGGCGGCGTGGGGCAGGGCGGGATCGGGGGCGATCGCCTCCTGGCCCTGGCGGCGGCGCAGGACCGCGGCGGTGAACACGGCCGGCGCGGCGATCAGCGCCAGGGCGTCGCGCACGGTGTCGCCATCGGGCAGGCGGGCCAGCAGGGCGCGCATGGCGTCGTAGGGCTCGCGGGCGGCCAGGGCGTCGTCCAGGATGGCGACCTCGGCGAAGGCTCTGACGCGCGCCTCGCCCAGGGCCGGCGCCAGGTCGGCGGGCAGGTCGTCGAAGAAACCGTCCAGCAGCAGGTGGACGGCGTCCTCGAAGCGGGCGCGGCCGGCCAGGTCTTCCACCGCCCAGCCGCGGATGGTCAGGCGGCCGGCCTGGCCGTCGACGTCGGAGAGCACGGTGGCGGCGGCGATCACGCCTTCGAGGCCGGCGGAAACTTGGACCATGGGAAGGTCTCCTTTCGAGAGCGTGGCAGCCGAAAGTGTGAGCGGTTTCGGCGCCCGCCACGCTCCAATGTAAAAGCCAGAGCCCGCACGGGCTCTGGACCCCATGATC
Organism: uncultured Caulobacter sp.; assembly: GCA_966252285.1. GTDB lineage: Bacteria > Pseudomonadota > Alphaproteobacteria > Caulobacterales > Caulobacteraceae > Caulobacter. The sequence continues at coordinate 1,950 of CBINOL010000070.1, read as the reverse complement.
GTCCGGGCGCCTTGATCGTCAATCTTGCTCAATGTAATCAAGCCGATGTGGCCGCCGCGGCCATCGCCTGGGGCGAGCCGGTGCTGGCCTCTGCCATCACCACCGTGCGCGGTGGTCGCCTGTGGTATCGCGGCCGCGACGCCGTGGAACTGGCGCGCACCGAAAGTTTCGAGGCTGTCGGTCGCCTGCTGCGCGATGACGCGGCCGAGGCGGCCGTCGCCATCCATGCGCCGAGCCGCGCCCCGACCATCCGCGCCCGGCTGTTCGCCGATCTCGCCGCCCGCGCCGGCGAGGACCGCCCCGCTCGGGGGCGCGCGCCGCTGATGCTGGCCCAGGAGGCGGCGGGCCTGCTCGACCTGGTCGCCGACGCCGTGGCCGGCCGGGCGGGTGAAGGACTGATCCACCAACGGCTGGCCGCCGCCTGGGGGCTGGACGCGGCCGGCGGCGACCAGGTTCGGCGGGCCCTGGTCCTGCTGGCCGATCACGAGCTCAACGCCTCGACCTTCGCGGCAAGGGTCGCGGCCTCGACGGGCGCCTCGCTGGCGGCGTCCGCCCTGGCCGGCCTGTCGGCCCTGTCGGGGCCGCTGCACGGCGGCATGGCCGCCCGGGTCGAGGCTCTCGCCCGTGAAGCGAAGAAGGAGGGGGCGGAAGGCGCCGTCGCCGTTCGCCTGGACCAGGGCTCGCCGCTGCCGGGCTTTGGCCATCCGCTCTATCCCGACGGCGATCCGCGCGCGGCGGCGCTGCTGGCGGCGTTCGATCCATCACCGGACATGGCCGCTTTGCACGAGGCGGTGGTCGTCGCCACCGGCCAGGCGGCCAATATCGATTTCGCCCTGGTGGCACTGGCGCGGACCCTGAAGCTGCCCGACGACGCCCCCTTCGCCCTGTTCGCCGTCGGCCGCACGGCGGGTTGGCTGGCCCATGCGCTGGAGCAGGGCAAGACTGGGCGGCTGATCCGGCCGAGGGCGCGCTATGTGGGGCCGGAGGGGTAGGCTGCTCCCATCTTCGTCATCCCGGAAAGCGCGGAGCGCTTATCCGGGACCCAGGGGCAGGTGCAGTGCGGCGGCCCCTGGGTCCCGGCTCTACGACCTGCTGCGCAGGTCTCCGGCCGGGATGACGATGTAGAGAGTGGCCTAGCTGGAGGCCTACCACCCCGTCGCGGCGAACTTGGCGAACATGTCGGCGAAGGTCAGGCGGGTGTCGATGGTGGTGTAGACCCGCATCGGCCGGCCGTTCGGGTTGGGCTCGTACTGGGCCCGCGCCACGACGCGGGGCGTGGGCCGCACGACATAGGCGCTCGACGCGCTGTCGGGCTCGAACGACGACTGCAAAGCCGTCAGCGTGACCAGCGGGCTGTCGCCGAGGATGTAGGTCTCGCCCAGATCAAGCTTGGGCTTGGAGGCCACGCGCTCCAGCTGTTCGAGCAGATAGGTCCCAAGCCTGCTCGACGGCTTCAGCCCGGCCTCGAGCTCGGCGTGGCTGATCATCAGCTGGCGGTAGACGTTGCGCGGGATCTGCCAGATCTCGATGGCGGAGTCGTTGAACACCGTCTGGGTCGCGGCCAGGTCGATCATGGCGTTGTACTCGGCGTCCTTGCGGCGCGGTACGCCGGGCAGGAGGTCGTCGTGCTCGTGGCCGCCGATCCAGACCAGCTTCATGCGGCCGGCGATCTTCGGCTCCAGCCGCAGCGCTTCGGCCAGGTCCGTCAGGCCCGCGCCGGCGCAGTAGAACAGCGGCAGCCTGGTGTCGTCCCGCAGGGCCTCGGCGATGATCGCCTTGGCGGCCGGGGTGGCTTGGGGCGGCGCGCCGGGCGCGGGTGCGGCGTTGCGGCCGGCGATCACCGGCGGCTGCCGGACCAGCTTCATCCGTGAACAGATCGCCTTGACCTGGGCGACGGCGTTGTCGGCCTGGGTGCCGTAGCGGAAGCTGGCGACGCCGAGGCCGGCCATC
>CBINOL010000069.1:0-24895 GCA_966252285.1 uncultured Caulobacter sp. | reverse complement strand
CCGCGTCGCACGCTTCGGGCCGGATCCTTGCGCCCTCTCCCTGCGACGGGACGGGTTTGATTATGCAGCGGGTTTCAGCGCGTCTGATCCAGCCCTGTGAGAAAGTTGCAAGCGGTTGGATTGGTTCAGGAGTTTTCGGGAAGCGCCGGGGATAGACGCTGCTCTATCCCCGTCCGCCCTTCCAACTCCTCCCCCGAGTAACGGGGGAGGTGGCGCGCTGCGGATACGCGGCGTGACGGAGGGGCGACCGCGGGCACGTCGCCCAGTCTCGCCCCCTCCACCGCTTCGCGGTCTCCCTCCCCCGCAGGCGGGGGAGGAGCGGCTGATCCGGCCAGCGCGCGGGAAGCTGAAAACGTCCCCCTCCGGCCCTTCGGGCCACCTCCCCCGGGAGGGGGAGGATTTTTACCCCAGCGTCACGAACAGCTCGTTCTCGATGACCCACTGGCCGGCGAGCTTGCGCCAGGTGGCCAGGTAGGTTCCGCTCTGGGTCGCGCCCTCGCCTTTCCAGGTTCCGACCCAGCGGCCGCTTTCGGCAGCGCGGGCGCCGTCGGCGTCGATCTCGATCAGGTCGCTGGTGCGGACGTAGGCGACGAAGTCGCGGTCGGTGAACTGGCCTGCGAAGGCCTCGATGATCTGGTCGCGGCCCAGCAACAGCGAACCGTCGCCGGCGATGACCTTGGCGTCGGTCGTGAAGAAGGGAACCAGACGTCCCGCGTCCTTGCCGGCGATCAGCCGGTTGGTGAGCTTGCGACGGGCGGCGACGGCGTCCTGCGGCGCGATCATGAACTGACGGGTCCCTTCTTGACGAAGGTGGATATAGGCTGGTCCAACACGCCTCAGCAAACCCGGACCCCGATGCCGCTCGACGACCTCGCCGCCCGCACCGCCGCCCTGCCCGTCCTGACGACGCCTCGCCTGACCCTGAGCCCGCCGGAGGCCTCGGACTTCGACGACAGCGTGGCCATGTGGTGCGAGCCGGAGGTCTATCGCTATGTCGGCGGCCGCGCCTCGACGCGCGAGGAAAGCTGGGCGCGGCTGCTGCGGGCCCGGGGCCTGTGGGCGCTGCTGGGCTACGGCTACTGGGCGGTGCGCGAGACGGCGACCGGACGATATGTCGGCGAGGTGGGCTTCGCCGACTTCCACCGCGACATCGAGCCGTCGTTCGAGGGCGTGCCGGAAATGGGCTGGGTGCTGTCCAGCTGGTCGCACGGCCAGGGCTTCGGGACCGAGGCGGTGAGCGCGGGCCTGGCCTGGGGCGAGCGGCGCTGGGGTCAGGATCCGGTGGTCTGCATCATCCACCCCGACAACGCCGCCTCCCTGGCCCTGGCGGCCAAGACCGGCTTCGTCGAAGAGACGCGCACGACCTACAAGGAGAGCCCGACGGTGCTGCTTAGGCGGGGGTGATCAGGGCTCGCGGTTCTCAGCGCCATCAAAGCCGTCACCCCGGGCGAAGCGGAGCGCAGAGCTGGGACCCAGGGGCCGCCGCAATGCATCGGCCACCGCCTGACGCTCAATCAATCGCCGAGCCCAGTCCCCTGGGTCCCGGATAAGCGCTACGCGCTTTCCGGGATGACGGTCATGAGGATGCGGAAAGCCTCGGTCCCTGCTTTCACGGAGAAAACAGTCTCTAGGCGGCCTGGAGCTGCTGCTTCACCCGCTCGGCCAGGGTCTTGATGTCGATGGGCTTGGGCAGGAAGGTCACGCCGGTCTCGCCTTCCAGCAGGTCGCTGAACTCGGCCTCGGCATAGCCGGAGATGAACATCACCGGGGCGGTTCCGAGATAGCCGCGCGCCTTCTTGAGCAGCGTGGGGCCGTCGATGCCGGGCATGATGACGTCGCTGATCAGCAGGTCGATCTGGCCGGCGTTCTCCTCGGCGATGATCAGGGCCTCCTCGCCGTCGCTGGCCTCGAGCACCTCGTAGCCGCGGGCGCGCAGCAGGCGGGCGGCGACGCCGCGCACGGCGTCCTCGTCCTCGACGAACAGGATGCGGCCGGCGCCCGACAGGTCGCGGGCGGCGCGCGGCTTGGGCGGCTCGGCGACCGCGACGGCCGCGGCGGCGGCCTGGGCCGGGGTCGGCTCGTGCACCGGCAGGAAGATGCGGAAGGCCGCGCCTTCGCCCGGGCGGCTGTGGACGTGGATCCAGCCGTCGCTCTGCTTGACGATGCCGTAGACGGTGGCCAGGCCCAGGCCCGTGCCCTCGCCCACCGGCTTGGTGGTGAAGAACGGATCGAAGATCTTGCCCATCACCTCGGGCGGGATGCCGGGGCCGTCGTCGCTGACCTCGATGAAGGCCTGGTCGCCCTCGGCGCCGGGGAAGCCCAGGCTCTTGGCCTCGTCCTCGTTGAGGCGGGCGGTGCGGATGCGCACGACGCCGCCGCCCTTGGCGGCGCGCACGGCGTCGCGTGCGTTGACGGCCAGGTTCATGACCGCCGTCTCGAGCTGGCTCTTGTCAGCCCGCACCTGGGGCAGGTCGCGGCCGTAGTCGGTGATCAGCTTGACGTCTTCGCGCAGCAGGCGGCGCAGCAGGACCTCGAACTCGGAGATCAGCTCGCCCAGTTCCAGCACTTCGCGCTGGACGGTCTGCTTGCGGCTGAAGGCCAGCAGCTTGCGCACCAGGTCGGCGGCGCGCACGCCGGTCTGGCGGATCTCGTTGAGGCCTTCGTACGACGGATCGCCGACCGGATGGCGGTGCAGCAGTTCGTCGAGGCGCAGCTGGATGGCGGTCAGCAGGTTGTTGAAGTCGTGGGCCACGCCGCCGGCCAGCTGGCCGATGGCCTGCATCTTCTGGGCCTGGGCCAGCTGCAGCTCCATCTGCTTCTGCTCGGAGACGTCGATCAGATAGGCCACGAGGCGCCCGTCGGCGCGATAGAGATAGAGGTGGGCGATGCGCGAGGGATCGCGGGCCAGGCGCACCTCGAACGGGCCGGCCTTGCCCTCGGCCAGGCGGGTCTCGGCCTCGGCGCGCGACGGCGGGTCGATCAGTTCGCCCAGCGCCATGCCGGCGCGCACGGCCCCGGTCATGGCCGAGAGGGCCGGATTGGCCTCGAGGATCGGCGAGTTGAAGGGATCAAGCCCCTCCAGCAGGGCGGCGCCGAACGGCGAGGCGCCGGAGAAGGCGTCGAGCGCGCGCGGCGGCGGGGCGGCCTGGGCGACGACCGGCGCGGTCGGCGGCAGCGGCGCGGCGATCGGCTCGGCCATGGCCGGCAGACGGACCAGCAGGCGGCCGCCGGCCACGCGGGCGGCCAGGGCGGGACGGTCCTGGCCGGCGACCACGATCACGGCCTCGGCCGCTTCGCCCTTGCGGGCGCGGACCAGGGCCGAGAACAGCGAGGCGTCCTTGGGCAGGCGGCGGGTCTCGCCCAGGGTGTCACGCCAGGCCTGGTTGGAGGCCAGGATGCGGCCGTCGGCGGCGGTCAGGGCCGCGGGCTCGCCCAGGGCGTCGATGAAGCCGTCGACCACGTCGACGCCGTTGTCGTGCGCGGCCGAGGCGCGGATGGCCACCAGGCCCAGGATCGCCACGCCCGCCACGCCCGCCAGCAGCAACAGGCCCGCCAGGGTGGCCGGACCGGCGCGCAGGGCCGGAGCCGTGGCGAAGCCGGCGGCGAGAACGAAGAAAACGGCCGCGCCCCAGATCAGGGGGTCGGCGCGGCGGCGGGTGGCCGTCATGTCTTTCGCGGGCGTCTCGGCCATGCCGACCGAAATCCTTCTACAACCTGGTCGAGAGAGGGCCTCGACGATTCGTCCGGTAAGGATACTCCTTACGCGGCGCTAGAGCGCGTTTATCAAGCAGGCCGCTGATTCTACGGCGGAAATGTGATTTCCCGGCGGTTGCGTACCAGGCCGCGGAACGATCCGTTCACCGTCAATCGGCCCAGGCGCGGCGCTTGGACTGCTTGTTGCTGAGCACGAAGCCGATGACCTTGGCCACCGCCTCGAAGTGCTCGGCCGGGATCTGCTGGTCGATCTCGACGGCGGCGTAGAGCGCCCGCGCCAGGGGCGGGTCTTCCAGCACGTGGACGCCGGCCTCCTCGGCCACGGCGCGGATCTTCAGGGCCAGCTCGTCGAGACCCTTGGCCACGCAGATCGGCGCGGGGGTCTCGCCCTGCTCGTACTTCAGCGCCACGGCGTAGTGGGTCGGGTTCATGACGACCACGGTCGCCTGCGGCACGGCCTGCATCATCCGCTGGCGCGAGCGCTGCATCTGGATCTGGCGGCGCTTGGCCTTGATGTGCGGGTCGCCGTCGCTGTCCTTGTGCTCGTCCTTGACCTCTTTGAGGGTCATCCGCATGCGCTTGTTGAAGCGCAGGCGCTGCCAGAACCAGTCGAAGCCGGCGGTGACGACCAGGAAGATCAGCACAGCCCAGAACAGCTTCTTGCAGAGGTCGACGGCCAGCGGGAGCATGGCGGCCGGGTCCATGCCCACGAGGCCGATCACCATGCTGGCGTCGGGCTTGAGCACGAACCAGGCGATGACGCCGGTGACCAGGAACTTCAGGGCCGACTTGGCGAACTGCATCAGGCCGTCGGGACCGAAGATCCGGCCCAGGCCCTTCATCGGGTCGAGCTTGTTGAGATCCGGCTTCATCTTCTCGGCCGAGAACAGGAAGCCCGACTGGGCGATGTTGGCGGCGGCGCCCATCAGGCCCGAGACCACCATCACCAGCACCAGCGGCGGCAGCGCGGCCAGCAGCACCTTGCGGGCGATCAGGTTGGCGCCGCCCTCGACGTCCATCTGGCCGGCCTGGGCGATGAACGGCACCAGGGCCTGGGCCATGTCGCGGGCCAGCCAGCCGCCGGCGATGGCGATGACGCCGAACGCGCCGGCCAGCGAGGCCAGTTGCGAGAAGTCCTGACTTTTGGGAACGTCGCCCTTCTTCCGGGCGTCCGCCAATTTCTTGGCTGACGGTTCTTCTGTCTTCGATTCCTGGTCCGTATCGTCAGCCACGGCGCGCCTCTAGTTGAAGACGCCGAGCAGATCGCGATAGCGATCGCTCCACACCATGGCGATGCCGCCCAGGGACAGGGCCAGCAGCGAAAGGCCCAGGATCACGCTGAGCGGCGAGGTGACGAAGAAGATCTGGAACGAGGGCATGACCCGGCCCACGAGGCCGGTCGCCAGGTTGAAGACGATCGAGAACACGATGACCGGCGCGGCCAGCTGGACGCCGAGCATGAAGCTTTGAGCGACGGTGCGGACGGCCAGGGCGGCGGCGTCGTTGACCGGCACGCTCTTGGTGAACGGGAAGAGCTCGTAGGACCTGGCCATCGCGCCGATGAACAGGTGATGCAGGTCGGTGGCCATGACCAGGGTCAGGCCCAGCATCGACAGGAAGGTGGCCACCGCGGTGCTCGACGGCGCGCCGGACGGGTTGGTGGTCTGGGCGAAGGACAGGGTGGTCTGCAGCGAAACGATCTCGCCGGCTGTGGTCAGGGCGCTCATGAACAGCTTGAGCACCGCGCCGATCATCAGGCCGATCAGGATCTCGTGGATCACCTGGCCGGCCAGGCCGCCCAGGGTGGTGGGCAGCGGGCCGACGCTCTTGGCCACCACCGGCGTCAGGACCACGGCGATCAGCAGGGCGAAGGCCAGGCGGATGCGCGGCGGCACGGCCTGCTCGCCGATGCCCGGCATCAGCATGACCATGGCCCCGATCCGGGCGAAGACCAGACCGGCGACATAGACCTGAGCGGTCGTCGCGAAGCTGTCCACGCCCCGCCCTTCCCTACATCGCCGCGATGCGGGCGGCGATCTGGCGCATGAAGCCAGACATCAGCGCGCCCATCAGCGGCAGGAACAGCAGCAGCGAAATGAAGATGGCCACGATCTTGGGCGCGTAGACCAGGGTGGCTTCCTGGATCTGGGTCAGGGCCTGGAACAGGCCGATGGCGACGCCGACCACCAGGCCGACGATCAGCACGGGCGCGCACAGCTGCAGCGTCAGCCAGATCGCGTCGCGACCCACGTCGAGGACTTCGGCTCCGGTCATGAACGGGCTTTCTGCGTTCGCTCTGGTCGGTTTGGTGTGACGCGCACCCTGCGCCCGACATGGTTAACAGGGAGTTAGGGACTGTTAACACCGCGCCTGCGTCACCGCGCCGCACAGGTGACGCGGCGGCGCCTCACTTTAGTTACTGGCGAAACTATCCCGTGACATGCAAGCTTCACCAATCAGTCGGGAAAGCGTCATGCATACGAATTCGAATTGGCATTGGTGGCAGCGTCACCCCTTCGTCGGTCTGGCCGTGGGCTGGGCGGCGATCGCGCTGGGGGCCGACCTGGTCTCCCTGCTGCTGCGCCACTGAACGAAAAAGGGCGCGGATCGAAACCCGCGCCCCTCTTCTCAACGACAATCAGCGAAAGCCTCAGCAGTCGTGGCCCGCGCCCAGCGGGCGGCAGCGGCCGTCGATCGCCTTGGGGACCGGCACGCCGGTGACGGCGGCGATGGTCGGGGCGATGTCGACGGTCTCGATCGGCAGGATGCGCTCGCGCGGCTGGGCGCTCTTCCACCAGAACAGGATCGGCACGCGGCGGTCATAGTCCCAGGGCGTGCCGTGGGTGGCGACATAGGTGTTGCTGGCGGTGGCCGGCACCAGGTTCGGCTTGAAGGCCACCAGGATGTCGCCCGAACGACCCGGATAGGCGCTGCGGCGCAGGCGTTCCTTGACGCTGATGGTGTCGGGCGACGTGCCCTTGGCCACCGGCGGCGTGGTCAGCAGGTCGTTGATCTCATAGGCCTCGGCGACCTCGCCGCGCGAACGCACCAGGGCCAGGGCGGCCGAGGCGATGCGGGCGCGCTCTACAGCCGGCGGGGTCTTCTTGTCGGCGCCGACGATCACCAGGGTGTCGATGCCGCCCGGCGCGACCAGCGGGTCGTAGTCCAGCGACAGGTCGGTGCGCAGCTGCTGGTTCAGGCCCTTGAGCCAAGCCGAGGTGGCGATGCGCGAGACGTCGTAGCCCTCGTCGTGCAGGCGCTCTGGGAAGTCCGAACCGCCGTGGTCGGCGCTCAGCACCACCAGCACCTCGCCCTTGGCCTTGCCGATGCGCGACAGGAAGGTGTCGAGGCGCGCGTCGAGACGGCTGAGGTGGTCGCACATCTCCGGACCGCGGGTGCCGTAGCGGTGACCGATGAAGTCGGTGGCCGACAGGCTGACGGTCAGCACGTCGACCTGCGGGCCGTCGCCCAGGCCGAACTCGTCGCGCAGGGCGGCGGCGGCTTCCAGGGTCACGGCGTCGGTATAGGGGCTGGCCGACAGGTCGCGCAGGGTCTCGGCGTCATTCGTGGGCAGCGGACGCGGCAGCTTGGCGTCCCAGGTGCGCTCGCCGGTGGTCCAGGTCTTTTCGAGGGCGGCGCAGGCCTTGTTCTCGTAGGTCCAGACGAAGGGCTTCTTCTTCTGCTCGGCGGCCAGGCGCGCGTTCAGCGCCGCCACGGGCTTGAGCTTGGTCGCGGCGTCCTCGCCCGGCTTGACGTAGGTCGTGAAGCCAAAGCCCGCCTGGTACCAGAAGGCGCCGTCCGGATCGTGGCCGGCCATGGTGATCGCGCCGCGGTCCTTGCCCGAGACGCCGTAGACGCGGCTCTTGGGCGAAACGGCCTTCAGCCATTCGCCATAGGTGGGGACCATCAGGTTCTTGGGGCTGACCGGGTCCTGTTCGGACGGCGCGGCCAGGGTCACCGACTCGTCGAGCAGGCAGTAGGACTTCTTGCCGGTCGTGGCGTCGTACCAGTTGTTGCCGACGATGCCGGTGCGGTTGGGATAGGATCCGGTGAGCAGGCTGGAGTGGCCCGGGCAGGTCTCGGTCATGCCGTGCGACTGGTAGCCATTGGGATAGGTCACGCCCTCGCGGCCGAGCTTGCCGAGGCCGCCCTTCCACTGGCCGCGCCACTGTTCGAACAGGTTGGCGCTGAACTGGTCGATGGAGATGACCACCACCAGCTTGGGATTGGGCTTCACCTGGTCGGCCGCCTGGGCCGGGACGGAGGCGAAAAGGGCGACGCCGGCCAGCGCCGACAGCGCCGTCGTGTAGGTAAGCTTGCTCATGGCGCGCAACCTGCCCCAATGGCGGGACGGCCGCAAACAAAGCTTCAGCAGACGAAGTTCACCGAGCCGCGACGCCCAGTTCGCGCGCGGCGGCGGCGGGCGACTGCTTGGCGGTGTCGCGATCGACGGCGTAGTTGGCCCGGCGCATGGCCTCGACGGTCAGCTTGCCCGACAGCGAGGCCGCCAGGGTCTTGAGTTCCGGATCGGCGGCCCGTTTCGGAGAGACCAGCAGCACCGCGTCATAGGGCGGCAGCGCGCCCCTGGGATCGGCCAGCACCACCAGGTCGTCGGCGGCGATGCGGCCGTCGCTGGAAAAGGCCGAAATGACGTCGGCCTCGCCCGAGCCAAGCGCGCGGTACATGAAGGTGGGCTGGAACTGGCGCCGGGCCTTGAAGCGCAGGCCGTAGGCCTTCTCGACCGCCGCCCATTCGGGTCGCGAGAAGAACTCCAGGTCGCCGCCCATGACCAGGTCCGGGGCCTTGGCGGCGAGATCGGCCAGGCTTTTCACGCCCAACTCCTCGGCTTGCTTGCGCTTCATGGCGAAGGCGTAGGCGTTCTCGAAGCCCAGCGGGGCGGCCAGGGCGACGCCGTCGCGGCTTGCGAGCTCGGTTCGCAGCGTGTCGAGCACCGCTTGGCGGCCGGGATTGTCGGTACGGTGCAGGACGTTGGCCCACAGGGTGCCGGTGTAGTCGACATAGGCGTCGATCTCGCCCGCCGCGAGGGCGCGATAGGCCACGGCCGAGCCGAGATTGATCCGCCGCTCGACGCGGGCGCCCCGCCCTTCCAGCCGCTGCGCCATCAGTTCGGCCAGCACGTATTGCTCGGAGAAGTTCTTGGCGCCGATGACATAGGCCTGCGGGCGCGGCGTCAGAACCGGCGCGGCCAGAGGCGCGAGCGCCGCGACGAGACCGAGCGCCAGCGCGGCCAGCGCCCCGCCCCACAGGACCGGCTTGCGTTGCTCCAGCCCGCGCCCGACCAGGCCCAGCAGCTGATCGACGACCAGGGCCAGGGCCGCAGAAGCGGCGCAGCCGACCAGCACCATGTCCCACGCCTCGGTCTGGAGCCCCGAGAAGATGTAGTCGCCCAGCGAGGTCTGGCCGACGGGCGTGGCCAGGGTCGCGCCGCCGATGGTCCACACGGCGGCGGTGCGCACGCCGGCCAGGATCACCGGCGCGGCCAGGGGCAGCTCGACTTTCCAAAGACTCTGGCGCGGGGCCATGCCGACCCCCCTCGCCGCCTCGGTCACGGCCGGATCGACGCCGGCCAGGCCCGCGGCGGTGTTCCGCAGGATCGGCAGCATGGCGTAGAGCGACAGGGCCAGCAGCGCCGGCAGGAAGCCCAGCGCCGGAAAGCCGAAGCCGAGGCTGGCCTTGGTCAGGTTCGAGAGCAGCAGCAGCAGCGGATAGAACAGGGCCAGCAAGGCCAGGCTGGGGATGGTCTGCACAAGGCCCGTGACCGCCAGGGCGATCCAGCGCAGGCCCGGCCGGCGCGCGGCGGCGAAGCCCAGCGGCAGGGCGACGGCGAGGCCCAGGGCCAGGGCGGCGGCCGACAGGGCCGCGTGCCAGGCCAGGCGCTGGGGCAGCAGGGCGAACAGCTCAGCCATCCAGCAGTCCCCTCACCCGCTCGGCCTGGCGGCGCGGCGCGGCCATCAGCGCCTCGACGCGCGGATCGTCATGGCCGGCCATCAGCTCGCGCGGCGCGGCGTCGGCGATGATGCGGCCCTGGTCGAGCACCACGATGCGGTCGGCCAGCAGCAAGGCCTCGGCCACGTCGTGGGTGACCATCACCGTGGTCAGGGACAGCGCCTGGTGAAGGCGGCGGACGTCGTCGCCCAGGGCCTGGCGGGTGATCGGGTCCAAGGCGCCGAACGGCTCGTCCATCAGGAGGATCGCGGGGCGAGCGGCCAGAGCCCGGGCCACGCCCACCCGCTGGCGCTGGCCGCCCGACAGCGCCGTGGGCCGGCGCTGCGCCACCGCGCGCGGCAGGTCGACGAGGTCGAGCAGTTCGTCGACCCGGGCGGCGATCTCGTCATTGCTCCAGTCCAGCAGGGCGGGGACCACGCCGATGTTCTCGGCCACGGTCATGTGCGGAAAGAGGCCGATCTCCTGGAAGACATAGCCGATGCGACGGCGCAGGGCGGGTCCGTCCAGCGCGTTCACGGCCTGGCCGTCGATCCTGACCACGCCCGAGGTCGGCGGCGAAAGGGCGTTGATTGTCTTGAGCAGCGTGGTCTTGCCCGCGCCGGAACCGCCGACCAAGGCGACGAACTGGCCCCTGGGGATCGACAGGTCGACGCCTTGCAGGACGGCCACGGCGTCGTGCGTCTTGCCGACCTGTTCGAGGGCGATGGCGGGGATCATGCGCGCTCACCTTTCCTGCTACCGGGCGCTGCGACAAGCCGTCCCGCTTGCACCAGGCCAAATCAGACGCGTTAATGGTGATTAACGGGGGTAGTTTTGGCTGGCGTGGAGCATGACGATGGCCGCAACCCTGACCGCGCCCTCCTCGACGGGGGGCTTCAAGGCCCGCAAGCGCCGCAAGGCCGTGCAGCGCCGCCTGCGCTGGGCGGTGGCGGCGATGGTGCTGCTGAACCTGGCCGTCTGGGCCGGCGTCGTGGCCGCGCTTCGGGGCGTGGACGTGGCGGGGCTGGTTCCGCTGTAGAAGCGCTCCTCCCTATCGCCCGTCATTCCCGCCCCTGTGGCGAGAAGCCCTGCTTCCGCTGACACGTGAGACGCAAGCGGCGTGCTAGAGCACGCCGCCCCAATCGCCCGTGCGGCTGACAGAGGGGTTCCCGCCACAAGGGCGGGAATGACGGGAGGAAATGGAAGCCGCTAGTCCTTGGCGTCCTTGGCGGCTTCCTTGATGTCTTCGCCGGCCGATTTCACGCCCCCGACCACTTCGTCCTTCTGGCCTTCCTTCTTCAGTTCCTTGTCGCCGATTGCAGAACCGACGGCGGACTTGATCTCGCCTTCGGTCTTCTGGGCGTGGCCGGAATCCTTGTCGCCGCAGGCGGTCAGGGCGAGCGCGGCGGCGGCGATGGCGACGAGGGAGAAGGGACGCGTGAGGTTCATGCGGTGGAGCTCCTTGTTCGAACTCTCAACGCCTCGCCCGCGGTTTAGGTTCGATCGGCGACGGCCGGGCCGTCAGATCGACATCCGCATGATCTCTTGATAGGCCGAAATCACCTGGTCGCGGATCGAGATCACGGTCTCGAGGCTGGCTTCGGCCGACGAGATGGCGGTGACGACGTCGATCAGCTCGGCCTTGCCGGCGGCTTGCTGGGCGATCTTGTGCTCGGCCTGGCGCGAGGCCTGGACCGTGTCGGTCATCGCCGACTTCAGCATGTCGCCGAAGTCCATCTTCTTGGGCTCGCCCACGCTCTTGCCGAGCGACAGCGGCGTCGCGCCGGTGGCGGCGTAGGCCTTCGAGGCGGCCAGAGCGGTGATCATCGCCTAAGCCCCCTTACTTCTTGAGGATGTCGAGCGTGCGCGACTGCATGCTGCGCGCGGTCTCGATGACGTTGAGGTTGGCTTCGTAGGCGCGCTGCGCCTCCTTCATGTCGAGCGCCTCGACCAGGGTGTCGACGTTGGGCAGCTTGACGTAGCCCTTGGCGTCGGCGGCCGGGTTGCCGGGGTCGTACTCGGTCTTGAAGTCCTTCTGGTCGCCCTCGACGCGGGCCATCTGGACGCCCTCGGCGCCCTCGACCTTGGCCGGGCGGAACACCGGCACCTGGCGGCGATAGGGATCGCCGCCGGCCGTGCGGGCCGTCGAATTGGCGTTGGCGATGTTCTCGGCGATGATGCGCATGCGGCCCTGCTGGGCCTTGAGCGCGCTGGCCGCCACGGCCATGGCCGCCGCCGACTGGGATCTGATCTCGGCCATCTAGGAGGTCCCCTTTAGCCGTTCGGGCGACGCGCGGCGGTGCGCAGCATCGACATGGAGCGTTGGTAGAAGGACACCGCCGCGTCGTAGTTCATGCGCGCGTCGGTCATCTTGAGCATCTGGTCCTCGAGCGTCACGGAGTTGCCGTCGAGGGTGGTCTCGCTGTCGGGGCCCTGCGGCGAGCGGAACTGGCTCACCGGCTTGGACGGCGCCATGTGGCCCGCGCTGGTGGCCAGCATCTGGACCTGACGGCCCGCCGGGGCCGCGCCGTTGCCGCGATAGGGCGCACCGGTGGTCTGGGCGTCGAGCGAGGCCTGGAAGGTGAAGGGCTTCAGATCCCGCGGCTGATAGCCGGGGGTGTCGCCGTTGGCGACGTTCTGGGCGACAACCTTCTGCCGCTCGGTCAGATAACCGAGCCGGTTCTTCAGCATCGAGAACAGAGGGATGTCGTCGGGACCCATGCGAGCATGGTGAAGAAACAGGGTTAATCACGCATTAAGGACAGTGAGGCACACCAGGGATGCGGCGCCTCGCCGCGCCTCTTTCCTGTGGAATCCGGTCCGCGCATGGACGTCCTTCTTCTGATCCGCGCCGTGGCGGCGCTGGCCGTCACCCTGGGCCTGATCGGCCTGGCCGCCGTCGTGCTGCGCAAGTTCGGCCCCGAGGCCCTCAATCGCATCGTCTCCCAGCGCCGCGAGCGGCGGCTGCAGGTGGTCGAGACCCTGGTGCTGGACCCCGCCCGCCGCCTGGTGCTGTGCCGGCTGGACGGCGAGGAGCGCCTGGTGCTGCTGGGCGACGGCCGCCTGCTGGACTGGACGCCCGCCGGCGCGCCGGCGCCGTCTTCCGCCCCCTCCCCCGCCCCTGTCGCCGCGACCCAGCCGGAGCCCGTGGTCTGATGCGCCTGCTCAAGAGCCTCACCGGCGCCACGCCGCAGGAACTGCGCCGCGCCGCCGTCATCGCCATGCTGGCGGGCCTGGCGACGACGCTGGGTCCGTCGCTGGCCATGGCCCAGTCGGCCATCAACGTCGATCTCGGCACCGGCGCGGGCCTGACCGAGCGGGTCGTCCAGCTGGTCGGCCTGCTGACGGTGCTGTCGCTGGCGCCGTCGATCGTGATCATGACGACCTCGTTCGTGCGCATCGTCGTGGTGCTGGGCCTCCTGCGCACGGCGATCGGCGTGCAGCAGAGCCCGCCCAACCCGGTGATCATCAGCCTCGCTTTGTTCCTGACCGCCATCGTCATGGGCCCGACCTTCGAGCAGTCCTACGACGCGGGCGTCAAACCCCTGCTCGACAAGCAGATGGAGCTGCCGCAGGCCTTCGAGGCCGCCGGCCAGCCGGTGAAGACCTTCATGCTGCGCCAGGTGGACGAGGACGACCTGGCCTTGTTCATCCGCCTCTCGAAGATCGAAAAGCCGAAGACCGCCCAGGAGACCCCGCTGAAGGTGGTGACGCCGGCCTTCATGATCTCGGAACTGAAGCGCGCCTTCGAGATCGGCTTCCTGCTGTTCATCCCGTTCCTGGTCATCGACCTGGTCGTGGCCAGCGTGCTGATGAGCATGGGCATGATGATGCTGCCGCCCGCGACGGTCAGCTTGCCCTTCAAGCTGATATTCTTCGTGCTAGTGGATGGATGGCGACTCGTCTGCGGCAGCCTGGTGGAAAGCTTCCAGCGCGGCGCCGGGGGCGGATAAGATCCGACGAACACAGAATAACTAGAACAGAAGACCAAGACCGATGGGCGTTTTCGTACTGGGCTCGATCAATCTGGACGCCGTGGCGCGGGTCGACGACCTGCCGCGGCCGGGCGAGACGGTGGCCGGCCTTTCGCTGGAGCTGTTCCTCGGCGGCAAGGGCGCCAACCAGGCCGTCGCCGCCGCCCGCATGGGCGCGCCCACCCGCCTGATGGGCGCGGTCGGCAAGGACGACAGCGGCCTCAGCCTGAAGGGCAAGCTGGCCGGCTACGGCGTGCAGGTGGCCGACGTGGCCGAACTGTCGGGCGCCCCCACGGGCCAGGCCCACGTCTGGGTGTCGAACGGCGGCGAGAACATGATCGTCGTCACCGGCGGCGCCAACATGATGATCACGCCCCAGCAGGTGGCGGCCACGGCGCTGGAAGGCCAGCGCGTGCTGCTGGCCCAGCTGGAGACCCCGGCCGGCGCCATCGAGGCGCTGTTCAAGGCCGGCGCGGCCAAGGGCGGCCTGCGCGTGCTGAACGCCGCCCCCGCCCTGCCCCAGGGCGCGGCGCTGTTCCCGCTGACCGACATCCTGATCCTGAACCAGACCGAGCTGGCGACCTACGCCCGCCTCGACCACGAGCCGGCCAAGCTGGAGGAGGTCTCCAAGGCCGCCCGCAAGCTGATGAGCCGCCCCGACCAGACGATCATCGTCACCCTGGGCAAGACCGGCGTGGCCGCCGTGCGCCGCGACGAGGCCTTCCTGGTCGAGGGCCGCAAGGTCAAGGCCGTGGACACGGTCGGCGCGGGCGACTGCTTCTGCGGCGCCCTGGCCGCCGGCCTGGCCGCCAATCTCGACCTGCGCGAGGCCGTCGAGCAGGCCAACGCGGCCGCCGCCCTGTCGGTGCAGAAACCGGGCGCGGCGCCGTCGATGCCGAGCAAGCGCGAGGTCGAGGTCTTCCTGGAAGGGTAAGGCCCGTCGCGATTGCGACACGACGGGAGAGGCGCACCCATGGGCTTGTTCGGTCGATCCAGACGCAAGGCCTCGTCCTCGGATGAGGCCGTTCGCATCCTCGGCGTCTTGCTGAAGGTTCGCGCCGGCGAGATCGCCCTGCCGGTCCCATTCGTCGGCGCGTATGTCACGGCGTTCACCGTCGCGGCCGATCACACGCAGGCCGCGAAACAGGCGGCGCTCGCCATTTTCGCCATGGGCTATGACGTCGAAGAAATCCTGCCCGAAGGGCTGGAACTGCCGATGTCCTTGTGGGGAGCCCACATCGCCGAGGCGTGGCCGGACTTCGTCGACCACTATCCGACGCAGGCGGAGATCGCGACCAAACTCGCCGACGGCCGGGTCGTGTTCAGCCCGTTCGCCGCCTTTTGGCCAAAGGAAGCCGCACCCCAGAACGCGAACGAAGGCCTTTGATCAGGCGGCGCGGATGCCGCTGAAGCCGCCTTCGGCCTGGGCGCCGACGATGGCGTCGTAGCCGAGGATCATGTCGACGTCCTTGCCGTTGGTCGCCAGCGGCAGGCGCAGCCACAGGATCGAGACGTGCGGCGCGCCGCGCCAGGCCAGGCTGTGCACGCCCACGCCGGGACGACGCTCGTCGACGACCTTGTCGAGTTCCTTGCGCCAGTAGTCGGCGGCGGCGGAGTTGTAGACCTCGCCCAGCCCCTTGCCGGTGATCTCGCGGCCATAGACCCCGTAGAGGCCGGTGCCGGCCAGGCGCAGGCGGTAGTCGCGCGGCTCGCGCACGACGTCGATCAGGCTGACCGTCGGCAGCAGGCGCTTGATGCCCGAAGGGTGAAGATCACCACGCGCAGGCAGGTTCGCCCCGCGGCGCAGGGACGCCCAGTATGCGAACATTTCCTGATGAGCACGGGCCGCGGTTGCGGATGCGCTCAGTTGCGCGGACATCTTCAGAGTCCTTAACAAGCCTTTGGAATCACGGTGATTCACCGCTCGTTCACTATGTCTTAAGCACCGAATCGGCGGAAGCGAAAAATCGTCGCCGCCAACAAAGATTCCGTTTGAGAGTCAATCTGGAAGCACAACGCCCGGTCGCTGCAGGAGCGCCCGGGCGTCGATTTTTTCGCTTAGCTTAACCACAAGCGATTGATTGAATTACGGTAAATGAACGCTCAGACTCAGCCCTTGCGGCCCTTCCCCGCGCCCCGGCCGGTCTGACCAAGGCCCATCTGGCGAGCAAGCTCCGAGCGCGCCTTGGCGTAGTTCGGCGCAACCATGGGGTAGTCCGACGGCAGGCCCCACTTCTCGCGGTAGTCCTCGGGGCTCATGTCGTACTGCGTGCGCAGGTGACGCTTCAGCGATTTGAAGCGCCGGCCGTCCTCCAGGCAGATGATGTAGTCGGGCGTCACCGAGCGGCGGACCGGCACGGCCGGCTCCTTGGGCTCGGGCGCGGCGGCCTCAGGCGCCCCCACCGACCGGAGCGCGTCGTGCACGCTGCGGATCAGGGCCGGCATCTCGGACGCCGGCACGGCGTTGCCGCCGACGAAGGCCGCGACTATGCCCGCGGTAAGTTCGACGAATGGGATCTCTTCTTCCATGACGCCTCTCCCGTTCCCTTTATCTTTCTTCACGCGCGACCAGCTTTGGCGCGCGAAGTTGCATCATGGATAAACGCGTCAGTAAAACCGGGCAATAGATGCCGCAGCGGAATATTGACTGTCGATCAATGCGATCATTCGCATCGGCAACTTAAGGTCGCGAGATAAAAATTCAGATTTTCTGGATTTTGACTGAACGCGTTCGCCGAACTTGACCGTGCGGACACGGCCGCCGGGTGTGGAGCGCCCGGGTCTAGCGGCCGAAATCCCGCGACAGGGCCAGCATCGCCGCGCGTTGCGGCACCGAATACTCGTCGATGGCGTCGGTGTCGCCGTCGCGGATGGCCTTCAGCAAGGCCGGCGTCAGGGCCGACGACAGCGACCAGTTCCAGTAGCGCAGCACGGTCTGGGCCCGGTCCACGGCGATGGCGTCGAACACCCCCAGCACGCGCTCCAGCCCGGGCGACGGCGCGCCCTCGGCGTCGGTCTCCGGACGGCGCAGGCCGCGCCACAGCGCCCGCACCGCCGCGCGCGGCAGGCCGGTGGCCTTGCAGAGAATGGCGATCGGCTCGCCGCCGGCGTCGGTGAAGATCTTGGCGCCGGTCATCGGCTTGAGGCCGGCCAGATACGAGATCTCCTCGGCCGTCTCGCGGGTAAGGCCGCTCTGGGCGGCCGCAACGGCGTCCTCAAGGCTGTCGAACGGGCTCTTGGCGATGGCCGCGCGGTTGCGCTGACGGCGCTCGATGAACTGCAGCGCCTTGCGCGACAGGGGATCCTGCCAGCCCTCTTCGGAAGCCACCGCGAACACGTCGCCGACGGCCTCCTGCAGGATCTCGCGCGAGACGGCGAAGCGCTGGAGGATCGTGCGGCGGGCCTCGGCGTCGGCCCACCAGAACATCACATAGGCGTGGCTGGGGCGCAGCTCGGCGCGCCGCAGCAGCAGCGGGATCAGGCTGGGATTGTCGCGCGTCATGGCCACGACGTTCTCGACGCCCTGGTGGCTGAAGCGGGCCAGTTCGTTGCGCAGCAAGGCCTCGACCACCGGGGTCTCGCCCATGTCGACCAGGGCGTCGGCCACCACCTCGCCGACGCCGCGGCGAATGGCGATCAGCCGGCGATGCTCCTGGGTGGCGTGATAGAGGCAATCGATCAGGTCGGCGTCCGACAGGTTGGGCGAGTTCTCGAGCAGGGCCCGGGCGACGACGACCTCGTCGCGCAGCAGCAGGCGCACCAGCGAGCCGGGCATGTCGTTGAGGTTGGCCAGGCGCCGGGCGACCTTCTCGCGCTCCTCAACCACCGCCTCGCGCAGCATCTCGACCAGCAGGTCGGCGCACATCGCCCGCTCGAAGGCGTTGATGCGGCTGGCCGGCAGGCAGACCACGTCGGCGAGACGCTTCAGAAGGGCGGCGCGCGACTTGGGCGGTACAGCGATCGGCTTGGCGAAGGGCGAAATCGGGTCGGTCATGATCTTCCTGACGGCGAAGCCCCGTCGCCGGATTCGCACACTAGACCAGAACGCCTTTAACCTGGAATGAGCGCCGCCGTCGCGTCAGGCGTCCATACCGTACATGAAGCGATTTAAAAGCCCGTCGGATGATTCCAGGCCGACCATATCCATGATCTCGACGAGATAGTCGCAGCAGCGCTCGCGATCCTCGGTGTCGCTACCGGCGAACCAGAGCAGCCCCATCGTGAACCTGCCAAGCACAAAGGCGCCGTCCGGCCGCGCCGGCAGCCCCTCGATCAGATCGTCAACGATCGCGTTCAGTTCGCGCTCGGCTCCGCTCCTGGAGGTTTCCGGAAGATAACCGACATAGGGCGGAAACCTGGTGTCGTCGGGCCCAAATTTGGGCCGGGCCCGAAACGCCCGCAACTGGTCCAGCATCTCGGTGGTGATCGAAAGCGCCTGCCCCATTCCCTGTCGCTCCATCTCCGGCCCACAGCCGGCCGCGGCGTAAGCTTAAGCCGAGTCAGGCGAGAGAAACCTCGCCTGTCAGCGAAATTGTCGCGGTTCCCACTCGGGCCAGATGTCGGGCAGGTCGGTGGAGACGCGGTTGGGATAGGCCGGAGCGCGCTTTTCAAGGAACGAGGTCACGCCCTCCTTGGCGTCGCCCGAGGCGCCGCGCGACTGGATGGCGCGGCTGTCGGCCTTGTGGGCCTCCATCGGATGGTCGGCGCCGGCCATGCGCCAGAGCAGCTGGCGGGTCAGGGCGACCGAGACGGGAGCGGTGTTGTCGGCGATCTCGCGCGCCAAGGCGCGGGCGGCGGGCAGCAGGTCTTCGGCCGCGTGCAGCGAGCGGACGAAGCCGCGCTCCTTGGCCTCGGTCGCCGGGAACACGCGGCCGGTGTAGCACCACTCCAGCGCCGTCTGCATGCCCACCAGGCGCGGCAGGAACCAGGAGGAGCAGGCCTCGGGCGTGATGCCTCGCCGGGCGAAGACGAAGCCGAACTTGGCGTCTTCGCTGGCCAGTCGGATGTCCATGGCCAGTTGCATGGTCGCGCCGACGCCGACCGCCGGGCCGTTCACCGCGGCGATCACCGGCTTGAGACTGTCATAGATGCGCAGGGTCACCCGGCCGCCGCCGTCGCGATAGACGTCGCCGACCTTGCCTTCCTCCCGCTCCAGAGCCTGAGGAGACGTGCGATCGAAGGTGGCTCCGCCGCTCGACAGGTCGGCGCCCGCGCAGAACGCCCGTCCCGCGCCGGTGACGATCACCGCTTTGACCGCATCGTCGGCGTCGGTGATGTCGAAGACCTCGATCAGCTCCTTCATCATCCGGGCGGTGAAGGCGTTGAGCTTGTCGGGCCGGTTCAGGGTGATCGTCGCGATCCCGTCCTCGACGGCGTAGAGCAGGGTCTCGAAGGTGGGCTGCGACATGTGGCGGGCTCCCTGAGGCGATTTTAAACAATCGTATGATCGCTTACCGCATGTGCACAACCCCTGCTCGCCGCCCCTCGTTCGTCATCCCGGCCGAAGCGAAGCGTAGAGCCGGGACCCAGGGGCCGCCGCACCGCAGCAGCGACCGCCTAAGCGCCAAGCCCTTTCGCCGCGCCCAGTCCCCTGGGTCCCGGATAAGCGCTGCGCGCTTTCCGGGATGACGATGGATAGTGGCGAGAGGTCACATCGCCCGCCTCACCCCCAGCTTGCTGATGGCGTGGACGAAGTTGTTGGCCGCGATCTCGGCGCCGCCCGTCCATTCCAGGTCGGGGAAGCGGGCCAGGATCTGGCGATAGGCCTCCTCCAGCTGGATCTGGGCGACGCGCTTGCCAAGGCAGGTGTGCGGGCCATAGCCGAAGGCGACGTGCTTGCCGGCGTTGGGACGGGTGACGTCCAGGCGGTCGGGGTTCTCGAACATGGCCGGGTCGCGGTTGGCCGCGCCGTAGTACATCACCACCTTCTCGCCTTCGCGGATGGCCTGCCCCGCCACCTCGACGTCGCGCGTGGCCGTGCGGCGCATGTAGATCACCGGGCTGACCATGCGGATGAACTCGTCCACCGCGCCGGGCAGCAGGGACGGATCCTCGATCAGCCGCTGCTTCTGCTCGGGAAACTCGGTCAGCAGCCGCATGGCGCCCGACAGGGTGTTCCGCGTCGTGTCGTTGCCGGCGAACACGATCAGCAGCCACGAGCCGTCGAGATACTCGTCGGCCAGCAGATCGCCGTCGACCTGGGCCCGCGCGATGGCCGTCATCAGGTCGGCCTGCGGATCCTCCCGCCGCTTGAGCAGCATGGTGCGGCCGTAGTCGAACATCTCCTCGATGTTGTCGTTGAAGTCGGCCACGAACTGCATGAGCTCGAGGGTGGGCGTGATCGGCGCCTGGGCCTGCTGCACGGCCAGATCCTGGGCCCGCTCCAGATAGTGCATCCAGCGCAGGAACTTGGCCCGGTCCTCCGGCGGCACGCCGAGGATCTCGCACAGGGTGAACAGCGGCAGGATCGACGAGAAGTGCTCGACCATGTCGATCTCGGCGCCGCCGGCCAGCAGCGGCTCCATCTCGTCGAGCAGGCGGGTGACCTCTCCCTTCACCCTGTCGGTCAGGCCGCGCAGATAGGCGGCGGTGAAATAGGGCATGTGCTCGCGGCGCAGCTGCAGGTGATGCGGCGCGTCGAGATTGATCATGGTGTCCATGGTCGCCCGGAACAGCAGGGCGTGGCGCTTGTCGGGCGGCCCCATCGACATCAGGATCCCGCCCTTCTGCGAGGAAAAGGTCTCCGGATCGCCGTTGACCCGCATGACGTCGTCATAGCGGGTGACGGCCCAGAAGCCCGGCCCGCCGAACGGCTCGCCGTGCCACATCACCGGCGCCTGGTCGCGCATGCGCGCGAAGTCGGCGAAGGGCTGGCCCTGGGTGAAGCGGAAGATGTCGGCCAGGTCGACACCGTCGAGGGTGGGATAGGCCTTGGCCGCGCCGGGTCCCGGCCGGCCGTCGACCACCGTCTTGCTGATCAGCTCCATGCGCTCGCCTCCCGTCGAACGTCGTTGTCGAGCACACGATCACCCAGGATTGCGCGGCCGCCAACGGCGCCCCTACGGCAACTTGCGCGAGCGTCCGGCCTTGGGTCATGCTGCTGACTGAACGCCGATCATGCGGGTCACACGCGGACGGCGGCAGGGAGAGAAACGGCCGCCCCGGCGACGACCGGCGGCCCAGGAGGTCGCATGCATCCGAGCGTCCACGCCGCCGCCCAGCCCGACAAGCCCGCCTTCGTGATGGCCGGCTCGGGCGAGACCGTCACCTACAAGGAGCTGGACGACCGTTCCAACCAGGGGGCGCAGCTGTTCCGGTCGATGGGCCTTCAGGTCGGCGACGTCGTGGCCATCCTGCTCGACAACCATCCGCGCTACCTGGAGATCGCCTGGGCCGCCCAGCGGGCGGGGCTCTACTACACCTGCATCTCGACCAAGCTGACCGCGCCCGAGGTCGAGTACATCGTCAAGGACTGCGGGGCCAAGGCGCTGATCGCCGGTCCGGCGATGGACGGCGTCGCGCAAGCGCTGGCGCCGCTGATCCCGGGCGTGACGCTGCTGCGGGTGGACGGGGCGGCCGGCCCCTACGCCGACTTCGACGCCGCCCGCGCGGCCATGCCCGCCACCCCGATCGCCGACGAGACCTCCGGCTCGGACATGCTCTACTCGTCGGGCACCACCGGCCGGCCCAAGGGCGTGAAGCCGGCGCTGAACGGCGCCCCGATCGATGCGCCGCACGCGCTGCAGATGATGGCCCAGCACCTGTTCAAGCTGGACGGCGACAGCGTCTATCTCTCGCCGGCGCCGCTCTATCACGCCGCCCCGCTGCGCTGGTGCATGAGCGTGCACAAGCTGGGCGGCACGGTAGTGGTGATGGAGAAGTTCGATCCCGAGACCGCGCTGGCCCTGATCGAAGAGCACAAGGCCACCTGCGGCCAGTTCGTGCCCACCCACTTCGTGCGGATGCTGAAACTGCCGGAGGCGACGCGGGCCAGGTACGACGTCTCGACCATGCGCTCGGCGATCCATGCGGCCGCCCCCTGCCCCGTGCCGGTCAAGGAACAGATGATCGCCTGGTGGGGGCCGGTGATCTACGAATACTACGCCGGCACCGAGGGCAACGGCTTCTGCTGGATCGACAGCAAGAGCTGGCTGGAGCGGCGCGGCTCGGTGGGCCAGGCGGCGCTGGGCGAGCTGCGCATCTGCGACGAGGCGGGCGATCCCCTGCCCGCCCGCAGCGAGGGCGTGGTCTATTTCGCCAACGGCCCGGCGGTGACCTATCACAACGCCCCGGAAAAGACGGCCGAGAGCTACAACAAGCACGGCTGGACGACGCTGGGCGACGTCGGCTGGGCCGACGAGGACGGCTATCTCTATCTGACCGACCGCAAGAGCTTCATGATCATCTCCGGCGGGGTGAACATCTATCCGCAGGAGATCGAGAACCTCCTGATCACCCACCCCAAGGTGGCCGACGCCGCCGTGGTCGGCGCGCCCGACGAGGAGATGGGCGAGAAGGTGGTCGCCGTTATCCAGCCGCTGGACTGGGACGATGCGGGCGAAGCCTTGGCCGCCGAACTGCTGGCCTTCACCCGCGACAACCTCAGCCACGTGAAGGCCCCGCGGCAGGTCGACTTCGCCCGCGAACTGCCGAGGCACCCGACCGGCAAGCTCTACAAGCGGCTGGTGCGGGATGCGTACTGGGGCAAGACGGAGGGGCGGATCGTTTGATCGGGTGGAAAGTTATACGCAGATTTTAAAATTGCGTATAACCTACCCTCATGGTCGAGCGCCTGCCCCTTTCCGCCCACACCAGCTACGCCGAACTGATGGAGCGTCTGCGCCTGGGCCGTGTGGGCGAGTATCCCCCGGGCTCTTCCTTCGTATCCAAGACCGTGAAGGGGCGGATCTACTGGTACGTCCAGTTGCCGACCGGCGGCGTGCAGAGCCGACGGCAAGTCTATGTCGGCCCCGACGGCGACGATCTGCGCGAGCGTATCGCGCGGCACGGAGAGCATCGCGCCGACCACGAGGATCGTCGTCGCCTCGTCGCCGCGATCATCGCTTCGGGCGCCCCCCGTCCGGATAGGACCAGCGCTGAGATCATCCAGGCGCTGGCGGCGGCGGGCGCCTTTCGTCTCCGGGCGTTGCTGGTCGGCACGGTCGCGTTTCAGACCTACGCCGCGCATCTCGGCGTTCGACTGCCCGTCACCAGCCTTGCGACCATGGATCTCGACATCGCCCAGGACTTCGGCATCGCGTCGAACCTTGATGACACGCTCGATCGCCCGCTTCTGAAAATCCTGCGAGAGCTCGATCCTCGCTTCGCGCCGGTGAGCTACGCCTTCAACGCCAGCCGCACGACGAGCTATGCCCTGGGCGAGCGCTATCGACTGGACGTCCTGACGACCAACCGGGGCGCGCCCCGGGACGAGCCGTCCTACCTGCCGACCTTGGGCAGCGACGCCGTGCCCCTGCCGTTCATGGACTTCCTGCTGCGCGATCCGGTCGAGACCGCCGTGCTCCATGGCGGCGGCGTGCTGGTCAACGCGCCGTCGCCGCCGCGCTATGCGGTTCACAAGCTGATCGTGAGCCGCGACCGCAAGGTCAATCCCGAGAAGGGCCTTAAGGATCGCCAGCAAGCGACACAGCTGATCCGCGCCCTGGCCGAAGACGATCCCTTCGCCCTGCGTGACGCCTATGCCGAGGCGCGCGGACGCGGCGAGGCGTGGCGCAAACTGCTGGACGAAGCGGTCAGCCTGCTGCCCGGAGATGCAAGGGCGGTGCTGGAAGGCTGAACCACCGCACGTTGCTTCTATACGGCGCGGGATTCCCGCCACACGGTCGGGGCATGCTTTCCGCCCTGTTCGACCGCCTTCCCAAGACCGCGACCGCTCCGTTCTGCCCGGCGGAGGCGCGGGGCGCCGTGCCCGTGCCGGACGGGCTGCCGACCTGGAAGCGGATGCTGCGCACGGCGGGGCCGGGGCTGCTGGTCAGCGTCGGCTACATGGACCCCGGCAACTGGGCGACCGACATCGAGGCCGGCTCGCGCTTCGGGACCAGCCTGCTGTTCGTGGTGGTGCTGTCGAGCCTGGCGGCGATCCTGCTGCAGACCCTGTCGATGCGGCTGGGCCTGGTGACCGGCAAGGACCTGGCCCAGATGTCGCGCCAGCGTTTCGGGCCGTGGACGGTCAAGGCGCAGTGGGTGCTGGCGGAGCTGGCCATCATCGCCTGCGACATCGCCGAGGTGCTGGGCTCGGCCCTGGCCTTCAAGCTGTTGCTGGGCGTGCCGCTGTGGGCCGGGGTGCTGCTGACCGGGCTCGACACGGTCATCGTGCTGGGCCTGAAGGGCAAGGGCTTCCGCCAGCTGGAGGCGATCATCCTGGGCCTGATCTCGACGGTCGGGATCTGTTTCCTGGTCCAGCTGATCATCGTGCCGCCCGACGCCGGGGCCGTGGCGCGGGGGCTGGTTCCGTCGCTGGCGGCCCTGCAGCAGGGCAACGCGCTCTATCTGGCCATCGGCATACTGGGCGCGACGATCATGCCCCATAACCTCTATCTGCACTCGTCGATCGTGCAGACGCGGCTAACGCCCGAAGACGTGGCGGGCAAGCGGGCGGCGATCAAGCTGGCGACGATCGACACCGTGGTCGCCCTGGTGCTTGCGCTGTTCGTCAACGCCGCGATCCTGATCCTGGCGGCCTCGGCCTTTCACGGTAACGGGCTGCGCGAGGTGGCCGGCATCGAGGAGGCGCACGAGCTGCTGGCGCCGATCACCGGCGCGGCCGTGGCGGGGATCCTGTTCGGGATCGCCCTCTTCGCCTCGGGCCAGAGCGCCACCTTCACCGGCACCATCGCCGGCCAGGTGATCCTGGAGGGGTTCCTGAACCTCAGCATCCCCTGCTGGCAGCGGCGGCTGATCACCCGGGGGCTGGCCATCATCCCCGCCCTGATCGGCGTGCTGACGATGGGCGACCATGCGGTGGGACGCCTGCTGGTGCTGACCCAGGTGGTGCTGAGCGCCCAGCTGCCCTTCGCCATCTGGCCGCTGCTGCGGTTCACCGACGACAAGGCGCTGATGGGGCCGTTCGCCAACGGCCTGATCACCCGCCTCGTCGCCTGGGGGCTGTTCCTGGTGATCTCGGCGGCGAACGTCTGGCTGGTGGTTTCGACGTTCCTCTAAACTCCCTTCCCCCTCGATGGGGGAAGGGTCGGGGATGGGGGTGACCTGCTGAGTTGGCCATCGCGCGGCTTACACCGCCA
>CBINOL010000068.1:0-25976 GCA_966252285.1 uncultured Caulobacter sp. | reverse complement strand
GGGGGCCTGTAGCTCAATGGTTAGAGCCGACCGCTCATAACGGTCTGGTTGGGGGTTCGAGTCCCTCCAGGCCTACCAGCCCTTTCAGCTGTTGCTGCCCAGATACCTGCGCACTTCCTCCACCGACGCGCCGGCGTGTTCGCAGGCGGTGTGGAGCTGTTCCTCGCTGACGCCCAGGGTCTCGGTCCAGTAGCGGACCGAGCGGGGTTCCTGCAGGTCGATGGACTTGTCGGCGTCGTCGGCGGGCAGGGCGGCCGGGATCGATCGGACATGGGGCATGGCGGCCTCCTCTGGAGGAGGAAACCGCAAAGCGCCGCCGCGTTCCATGCGAGCGCCGCGTGCGGCCGCCGTCTCGCCTGTCGGGGTGGCGGCGAGACGGCGGCCGGGCGGCCTCGATGCTGGGGGAGGAGGGCCGCGCCGTTCTAGGGCGGTGCGGTGGAGCGCCTGTCGAACGCTGGTATCCTGCTCTTCCTGCGCCCGCCCAGCTTGCAGAATGGCGGCCGGATTTGTCGAAACCCGGCTCATCCCCACTGAGAACGACCGCTCCAGCCTGATTTCCCGGGCCTTGGCCGCTGCGACATAACGTCCCTGCGACAGGCCCCCAGGCGGCTCGAGCCTGTTACTTTCATCCGTGTCAGTCGCTCGCGATATAACAACGTTCAAAAATCGGCGTTTCCCTTATCGCTCAACCAAAGCACGTCCCGAAAATTGACGTTTCTCCACTTCCAGGGGAGGTGGATTCGCCGACTCTCCACCTGGGAGAGCGCAACTTCCGCGACCGGCTGTCGCAGCTACCCCTAATGCTCGTTAATCACTCGGCAACGGCGAGCGCAGCAAGTCTTACGCGAGTGAGAGCTTGTTCGAATTTCCAGAAGGGGCGGCCGAACATGAGGAAAATAGCGACTTCAGTTTTCGTCATTGGAACGATGGCGTTCATGGCGATCTCTGGTTCGGCGACTGCTGCGACGGCGTCGAGTTCTTTTCAGGTCAACCTGACCATTCAAGGCGAGTGCAAGGTGCAGTCGGCCTCGAATGTTGACTTCGGCTCGCACGGGGTCATCGACGCCAACATCGACACCACCAGCACCATCGGCGTCCAGTGCACCAATTCCACGCCCTATACGGTCGCCCTGAGCGCCGGGGCGGGCACCGGGGCGACCGTCGGCGCGCGCAAGATGACCAGCGCCGCCAACGACACGGTCGGCTACGCCCTCTACCGTGACGCGAGCCGAACCCAGGTCTGGGGCGTGACCCAGAACGTCGACACCCAGGCCGGCACCGGCAACGGCGCCGTGCAGTCCTACACCGCCTACGGCCGTGTCTCGGCCCAGTCCACGCCGGCCCAGGGCGCCTACAGCGACCTCGTGGCGGTGACGATCACCTACTGACATGCGCGCGGTCGTCCTCCTGGCCGGTCTGGCCCTGGCCGCGCTCGGCGGCGCGCAAGCGACCGCCGCGTCGCTGCGCGTCAGCCCGGTGAGCCTGGACCTGCCCGCGGGCCAGAACGCGACGACCCTGACGCTGCAGAACGACGACGCCGCGCCGCTGAACGTCCAGATCCGGGTGTTCCGATGGACGCAGGCGGGCGGCCGCGACGTCCTGACGCCGGCCACGGGCGTGGTCGCCAGCCCGCCGATCGCCAAGGTCGAGCCCGGTGCCAGCCGCACGGTCCGCGTCGTGCGCCTGGACGGCCATCCCCCCGAGGGCGAGGAGGCCTATCGCCTGATCGTCGACGAACTGCCGCCGCCGCTCAGCGAGTCCGGCCGGCAGGTGACCCTGCTGATGCGCCACTCCATTCCGCTGTTCTTCGGTTCCGGTCGCGAGCGGCCGCGGATCGAATGGCGGCTGCAGCCGTCCGAGGACGGCGGCGCGGCCCTGGTCGGCCGCAACACCGGCGCCCGCCGCCTGCGTCTGGCCAATCTGAAGATCGGCGACGCCTCCGGAGCGGTCCTTGCCGAACGCAAGGGCCTGGTGGGCTATGTTCTGCCTGGAGCGGAAGTCTCCTGGCCCGCGGGGGCCTTCCAGCCCGCCGCCGGGGTTCGGCTGATCGCCGACACCGACACCGGGCCGATCGATGCGCCGCTCAAGAGCGACTGAGGCGGCCCTCCTGAGCGCCGTCTTCGCCGCCTACGGGGCCTGCGCCCTGGCCCAGGACCTGCCGCTCCCCGATCTCAAGGCCGTCGCGACCCTGCGCGAGGACCTGCAGCTCGAAGTCTGGATCAACGGCCGCAACACCGGCCTGGTGGCGGCCGTGGAGCGTGAGGCCGACGGCCGTCTGCGCATGCGGGCCGACGAGATGCGCGCCGTGGGCCTGGCCGCCTCCGGCATGGGCATGGTCGAACTGGCCGCGATCCCCGGACTGTCGGCCGTCTATGACGACGCAGGCCAGCGTCTGATGGTCACCGCCGACGTCGATCAACTGGCGATCCAGCGCTTCGACCTGTCGGTTCGCCGCGAGGCGGCCGGCGCGCCGCGCCAGGACCTGGGCGCGGTGCTCAACTACATCGTCTCGGCCGACGCCGGACAGGTGGACGCCGACGACGCGCTGGGCGTCGACGCCGTCGGCCTGGCGCTGGACGGCCGCGTGTTCGGGCGGTTCGGGGCCGTGGCCAGCAGCGTCTCGGCCAGCCACGTCGGCGACGAGACCCGCATCGTCCGCCTCGACACCACCTGGTCCTGGTACGATCCCAAGCGGATGCTGGGCCTGCGTGGCGGCGACTACATCAACGGCGGTTTCGCCTGGACGCGGCCCATTCGCATGGCCGGCGTCCAGATCCGCCGCGACTTCGCCACCCGGCCCGACATCGTCACCATGCCGTCGCCGCGCCTGGCCGCCACGGCGGCCGCGCCGTCGACGCTCGAGCTCTATGTCAACGACAGCCGCATTCTCAGCCGGCCGGTCGGGGCGGGCCCCATCCGCATCGACGGCCTGCCTTCGGGCCAGGGCTACAGCAACGTGCGGCTGGTGCTCAACGACGCGGCCGGCCGCCAGGTCGCGATCGACGCGCCGTTTTTCGCGACGCCCTTGCTGCTGCGCAAGGGATTGGCCGACTTCTCGGCCGAGGCCGGATTCGCCCGCCGCGGCTTTGGCGTGGAGTCCGCCGACTATGCCGGATCGCCGATCGCCTCGGCCAGCCTGCGCTACGGCGTGCTGGACGCCCTGACTGTCGAGGGCCACCTCGAGGCCGGCGCCGGTCTCGTCCAGGGCGGGGGCGGGGTGACGGCCCAGTTCGGCGGACTGGGCGTGGTCTCGGCCTCGGTCGCCGCCAGCCATGTGGACGATCGCAGCGGCGCCCTGGCGGCCGTGGTCTTCGACAGCCGGTTCGCGGGCTTCTACGTCTCGGGCATGAGCATGCGGGCCTCTGACGGCTACCGCGACCTGGCGGCGGTCACCTCGCGGCCGTCCTTCTATCGCAACTGGCGGATGGCGGGCGACGAGCCGCCGCGCGCCATCGACCAGGTCACGGTGTCGACGCCGCTACGCCTGGCGCGGCTGATGAAAAGCGGCGACGTGCCCGTGGTCAGCGCTTCCTACAGCGCCCAGAGCCCCGCGTCGGGCCCGCGCCGCCAGGTCTGGAGCGGCTCGCTGCGCCACACCCTGGCCGACCGGGTCACCGCCTATGTGACGGCCTATGCCAGCCGGGGCGAGCGGCGCGACGCGGGCGCCTTCCTGGGCATCTCCATTCCGCTCGGCTCCACCGGCTCGGCCACCGCCGGCGTCCAGGCCCAGGGCGGCGACACCGTCGTCTTTGTCGAGGCCAGCCGGGCCGAGACCCAGGCCGAGGGCAGCTACGGCTGGCGCGGCCGCATCGAGCAGGGGGCGCGGCAAGGCGCGGAGTTCCAGGGCGCTTATCGGGGTCGCAGCGCCCGCGTCTCGGGCGCGGTGCAGTACGCCGACGGCGCCGCCCGCGGCCAGGTGCAGGTCGAGGGCGCCGTGGCCTGGCTGGGCGGGGTCAGCGCCACGACCACCCGGCTGGAAGGCTCGTTCGCCCTGGTCGAAGTCGGCGCGCCGGACGTGCCGGTGCTCTATCAGAACCAGAAGGTCGGCCGCAGCGATCGCAACGGGCGGCTGCTGGTGCGCAATCTCGAGGCCTTCGAGGTCAATCGCCTGGCGATCGACAGCCAGGATTTGCCGCTGGAGCTGGAGGCCGCCGAGACCGAGCGCGCCGTCACGCCAATGGCCGGCGGCGGCGCCATCGTCCGCTTCGGCGTGGGCAAGAGCCCGCCGGCCGTGCTGCTGACGCTGCACCGGCCTGACGGCAGTTTCGTGCCGCCGGGGGCCGAGGTGATCCGTCCGGGCGTGTCCGAGCGCGCCATCGTCGGCTACGATGGCCAGACCTTCCTGACCGGCGTCGTCGCGGACGGCGATCTGCGCGTCATCGTCGAGGACGGGAACGAGTGCGTCGCGCGGCTGGTGCTGGGCGCGGCCGTCAGCGAGGGAGGCCGGCATGTCGTCGACGCCGTCTGCCGCTAGGCTTTGGCGCCTGCGTCTCGTGGCGCTGGCCGGCCTGTTCCTCGTGGCCCTGGCCTGGTTCGGGGCGCCGTCCCGGGCGGAGGCCGCCGCCAGCTGCAACGCCTCGATCTCCAGCGTCAATCTCGGCTCGACCCTCAGTCCGCTGACGGCCGGCAATGTCGACGCCACGGCCACCCTCAACTTCAGCTGCACCGGCCTGACGCCGCTGCTGCCCGTCTCGCTGTGCCCCAATCTCGATGCGGGATCCGGCGGCAGCAACGGCTCTGGCCAGCGCTACATGGTCGGGCCCGGCGGGGCGACCGTGCCGTTCCAGATCTACCAGGACAGCGGCCGCACCCAGCCCTGGGGTTCGTCGGTGCTGCTGGTGTTCGGCACGGTGCCGACCATCACCGCCAATCCCGGCACAGGCAGTTCGATCAACGTCAACCAGACGGTCTATCTGCGGCTGTCGACCAGCACCACGACCCTGCCGGGCGCCTATACCACCAGCTTCACCGGACAGACCTTCTTTTGGGGCCTGAACCTCCTGTCCTGCGCCGGGGTCACGGTCGGCTCGACCCTGACGCCCGCGACCTTCACCTTCAGCGCCACCCTGATCGCCGACTGCACGATCACGACCGGCAACCTCAGCTTCGGCAATGTCGGCGTGCTCAGCGCCAACAAGGACGCCCAGACCGGCATGTCGGTGACCTGCACCAAGGACACGCCTTACGCCATCGGCCTCGACAACGGCCAGCAGGGGACCTCGGCGACCGCGCATCGGATGAAGGCCGCCAGCCAGTACGTCACCTACGGCATCTACAAGGACGAGGCGCGAGGATCGCCCTGGGGGACCGGCGCTGGGCTGACGGTCGGCGGCAGCGGCACGGGAGGCGCCCAGCCGCTGACCCTCTACGGCCGTGTCCCGGCCCAGACCACGCCGTCGCCCGCGACCTATGGCGACCAGGTGATCGCCACCGTCACCTACTGACGAGGATCCCAGGCGAAGGCCTCGCCCTCGAAGGCTTCCGCGCCCCGTCCGATGGCTTGGACGGCGGCGATCATGCGCCCCTCCCGTCCAAGCGCGGCGTCGGCCAGGTAGACCATCAGCGGGTTGGGCGTGGCCGAGGGCGAGAGGCTCCGCAGCGCGTGCGCCAACTCGGCCTCATCGCGGCCCGGCGCGAAATGGCAGGCCAGGATGAACGCCGCCGCCGTCGAACGGCTTACCCCGGCGTAGCAGTGCAGCAGCAGGGGCCGCGCGCCGTCCCAGGCGCCGGCGAAGGCCAGCAGGTCGCTGATCGTGGCCGCGCTGGGCGCGATCAGGCCCTCGCGCGGTTCGGCGATGTCGTGGAAGGCCAAGCGCAGGCGCTCGACGTCGGCGATGTCCGGCGCCTGGGCGGTCGGCGACAGCAGGCTGACCACATGCGAGGGGGCGTGCGCGGCCAGGTGCGCGTCCAGCCGGCTCAGAGGGCAGACGGCGAGGATCACGCCAGCACGGCCGTCAGGCCCAGCAGCACGCCCAGCTCGGCGACCTGCTCGATCGCGCCCAGCACGTCGCCGACATAGCCGCCGATCAGGCGCCGGGCCAGCAGGGCCATGGCGACGGCGAGGGCGGCGGCGAGGCCGATCGCCGCCAGCGCGCCCAGCGGCGGGGCCAGCAGCAGCGGCCACAGGCCCAGGATCGCGGCGACCAGCACCTCGACCGGCTTCACGCCGTCGGGCGCGGGCTTGTACTTGGCGTCCGCGCGATCGCTGACGTGGGGCAGCACAGCCATGGTCGCCACGGCCGCCACGCGCCCGACGCCGTGGGCGGCCAGCAGGGCTAGCGCCGCGCTCATCGGCATCAGCGTCGCCAGGGCCGCGGCCTTGGTTCCCAGCACCACCAGCAGGACCAGCACGCCGTAGGTCCCGACGCGGCTGTCCTTCATGATCTCGAGGCGGCGCTCGGGCGTCTGGCCGCCGCCCAGGCCGTCGGCGGTGTCGGCCAGGCCGTCTTCGTGGAAGCCGCCGGTCAGCAGCAGGCCGACGCCCAGGGCCAGCAGCGCCGGGACCCAGCCGGTCCAGACCTGTCCGGCCGCCAGCAGCACCAGCGCGCAGATCCCGCCGACCAGCAGGCCGACCAGCGGGAAATAGCGGGCCGAGCGGGTGATCCACTCGGGCTCGAAGCCGCGCAGGGGCGGGGTCGGCAGCCGGGTCAGGAACTGCACCGCGCAGAGCAGCAGCTGGACCTGACGGCCGATCATCCCAGCACGTCGGCCAGGTCGGCCACCTGCGTCAGCAGGTTGGCGGCCGCCGCCAGCAGCGGGGCGGCCAGCACCGCGCCTGTGCCTTCGCCCAGCCGCAGGCCAAGGTCGAGCAGGGGCTCGGCGCCCAGCGCCGCCAGCATTGCCGCGTGGCCCTTCTCGGCCGATCCGTGAGCGAAGACGCAGTAGTCCAGGGCCTCCGGCGCCAGGCGTACCGCAGCCAGGGCCGCGGCGGTGGCGATGAAGCCGTCGACCAGCACAGGACGTCGCCGGGCGGCCGCGCCCAGCACCGCGCCGGCCATCATGGCGATCTCGCAGCCGCCAAACTCGGCCAGCACCGAGAACGGATCCTCGGCGTCGCTGCGGGCGGCGGCGCGGGCGATGGCGGCGGCCTTGCGGGCCAGGCCTTCGGCGTCGTGGCCGGTGCCTTGGCCGACGCAGGCGTCCAGCGGGGCGGGGGCCAGCCGGTGCATGACGAGTGCTGCGGCCGAGCTGTTGCCGATTCCCATTTCGCCGATGGCCAGCACGTCCGCTTCGTCGAGCGCGCGGCCGGCGATCTCCACGCCCCGCGTCAGGGCCAGGTGGGTCTCCTGCCGGGTCAGGGCGGGTTCGCGGGCGGCGTTGCGGGCGCCCAGGCGCACCTTGGCGTCGATCAGGTCCTGATGGGCCGGCAGGTCCGCGGCGACGCCGGCGTCGACCACCTTCACCGACACGCCGGTCGCCTTGGCGAAGGCGTTGACGCTGGACCTGCCCGATAGGAACAGGCCGACCATGGCCACGGTCACGCTGGACGGATAGCTGGAGACGCCTTCCTCGGTGAGGCCGTGGTCGCCGGCGAACACCAGCAGCGCCGTGCGGTCGGCGCGGGGCGCCAGGTCGTTCGCGATCAGGCCCAGGCGCACGGCCAGATCCTCGATGCGGCCCAGAGAGCCGGGCGGCTTGGCCTTGCCGTCCAGCTTGGCGCGCAGCCTGGGCTCGAGCGCGCGGTCGACGGCGGCGATGGGCGGGGGCGTGAAGGTCATTGGGTCAGTCTCCAGCCGCCCAGGCACAGCAGGGTGACCAGCAGCCACAGCAGGGCGCAGGCGCGGCGATAGATCCGCAGGCCCCGGCGCAGGTCGGTCAGGTCCGGCGCGCGGCCGTCGCCGAAGCTCGGGCGCTCAGTGGTCTCGCCGTCGTAGCGGGCCGGGCCGCCCAGCTTGACGCCCAGCGCGCCGGCCATGGCCGCCTCGGGCCAGCCGGCGTTGGGCGAGGCGTGCTTGCGCGCGTCGCGCCGCATGGTGGCCCAGCCCTTCCAGCCGGCCGCCACGCAGATCAGGCCGCCGGCCAGGCGCGCCGGAACCCAGTTCATGACGTCGTCGGTCTTGGCCGCCGCCCAGCCGAACGATCGCCAGCGCGGCTCCATGTGGCCGATCTGGCTGTCGGCGGTGTTCACCGCCTTGTAGGCGAAGAGCCCCGGCAGGCCGAACAGGGTCAGCCACGAGGCTGGGGCCACCACGCCGTCGTTGAAGCTCTCGGCCAGGCTTTCCAGCGCCGCGGCGGTGACGCCGTGCAGGTCAAGGTCGTCGACGTCGCGCCCCACGATCTTGCTCACCGCCTCGCGGGCGGCGGGCAGGTCGCCGCCTTCCAGCGGGTCGAGCACGGCCATCACGTGCTGGTGCAGGCTGCGCTGCGCGAGGCCCAGCGTCGCCAGCAGCGCCACGACCAGCGTCGCCAGGAGGCCGCTGTCGAAGGCCGCCTCCAGGATGCTGCCGATCAGGACGGCGCCGCCCATGAGGATCGCCACGGTGATGACGCCCATTTCCTTGCGGCGGGCTTCGGTGCGCTCGGGCCGGTTCCACCGCCGCTCCATCGTCTCGATCGCCTTGCCGATCCAGGTCACCGGATGGGGCATGACCTTGTGCAGGCCTTGCGGATAGCCGACCAGGGCCTCGATCAGCAGGGCCAGCGGAGGCGCGAGCAGCAGGGGTTCAGCCATGGCGTCCCACAAGTTCGATCAGCGGGCCGGACTGACCCTCGACCACTTTTGCCGTGACTCCATAGGCGCGGGCCAGCACGTCCGGCGTCAGCGCCTCGCGCGGCGGGCCGTCGGCGATCAGCCGGCCGTCGACCAGCACCAGCACGCGGTCGGCCAGGCGCGCGGCGATAGCCAGGTCGTGCAGGGTCATGACCACGCCCTGGCCGGTCTGGGCGGCGAAGCCGCGCATCAGGTCCACCGCATCGAGCTGGTGGCCGGGATCCAGGCCCGCCAGCGGCTCGTCGGCCAAGAGCCAGCTCGGCTCGCCGGCCAGCACCCGGGCGAACAGGGCCCGGCCGCGCTCGCCGCCCGACAGGCTTTTGACTTCGCGACGGGCGAGGCCTTCCAGGTCGGTGTGCTTGAGCGCCCGGGCCACGGCCAGCCGGTCGGCTTCGGAGAGACCCCGCATGCCGCTGTGGGGCGTGCGGCCAAGGCCCACCAGGGTCTCGACGTCGACGGCCCAGGCCACTTCCGGCGTCTGCGGCAGGAAGCCGATCTTCCGGGCGCGTTCGCGGTGCGACAGCGCGGTCAGCGGCGCGCCGGTCAGGCTGACGCTGCCGGCGTCCGGCTTGCGCAGGCCGGCCAGGCAAGCCAGCAGGGTCGACTTGCCCGCGCCGTTGGGACCGACCACGGCCGTGACCTCGCCGGCTCGGAACTCGGCTGAGACGCCGTGCAGCACGGCGCGGCCGCCCAGCGAAACGGTCAGGTTCTCGGCGGAAAGCGTGGAGAGGGTCATGCGAGCCTCCGGCGCATGGAGATCAGGAGGGCCAGGAAGAACGGCCCGCCGACGGCGGCGGTGGCCACGCCCAGCCGCATCTCGGCGGCCGAGGGCGTCAGCCGCACGACGATGTCGGCCGCCAGCACCAGGGCCGAGCCGGCAAGGGCGGAGGGCACGAGCAGGGCGCCCGGCCGGTGTCCGACCAGCGGCCGCACCAGGTGAGGGGCGATCAGGCCGACGAAGCCGATCAGGCCGGTCACCGCCACGCTGGCGCCCGAGGCGATCCCGACGCCGACGGCCAGGATCACCCGGACGGCCGACAGGCTGACGCCCAGAGCCACCGCGCCGGTCTCGCCCAGGGTCAGGGCGTCCAGCGACTTGCGCAGGGTCAGCAGGATGGTCAGGCCGACGATGATCAGCGGCGCGGCCAGTCGCACCTCCTCGACGCTGCGGTCGGCCAGCGAGCCCAAGAGCCAGCTGATGATCTCCTGCGCCGCCCAGGGATTGGGGGCCAGCGACAGGGCCAGGGCCACGCCGGCGCTGGCCACGGTGTTGAGGATCACGCCCGCGAGAAGGAAGGTCACCGTGCCGCCGGTGGTGCCGGCCAGAGCCAGCATCAGCACCACGCCGAGGCCCGCGCCCAGGATCGCACAGGCCGGCAGCAGCCAGGTCGCCGTGAAGGCCAGGCCCAGATAGAGGCTCATCACCGCGCCCAGGGCGGCCATGGACGACACCCCCAGCACGCCAGGATCGGCCAGCGGGTTGCGGGTGTAGCCCTGCATGGCCGCGCCCGACATGCCGAGCGCCGCGCCGATGGCCACGGCCAGCACGGTGCGCGGCAGGCGCAGTTCGAAGATGATCGCCCAGCGCGG
This sequence comes from uncultured Caulobacter sp., assembly GCA_966252285.1. Taxonomy (GTDB): domain Bacteria; phylum Pseudomonadota; class Alphaproteobacteria; order Caulobacterales; family Caulobacteraceae; genus Caulobacter. Next base: position 15,676 of record CBINOL010000068.1, on the reverse strand, counting down.
ATCGGCCCGGTCGACCCAGGCGCTCCACGGCGCCCAGACCCGGCCGCTCATCAGCGACAGGCCGAACAATACGGCTATGGCCAGCAGCAGGCCGCCGATCAGCAGCCAGGAACGGCGAGTATGGCTCATGCGCGGGCCTTCAGCACTTGGCGGCGAGCGGCCGCGAGGGTCGCGGCGGTGTCGATCAGGGTCGGGCCGCCGCAATAGAGCAGCCGTTCGGGGAAAGTGGCGCGGGTCATGCGATGGCTCACGCTGGCGAGGGCGGGGTGGCCCAGCATGCGCTCGGCCCAGGTCGGGGCGTCGGGGCGCGCCTGTCCGGCCAGCAGCACCTGCGGCGGATCGGCCAGGAGGCGTTCCAGCGAGACGTTGCCCCACTTCTTCAGGCCATAGCGACTGGCGACGTTGGTGAAGCCGGCGCGCTTCATCATCTCGTCGACCAGCGTGCCTTCGCCGGCCGCGAAGCCGTTGGGCTGGAACACCAGCGCCTCCAGGGGCTTGGCGCCTGGCGGCGGGGCCGAGGCGGCCAGCGCCCGGTCGATGCGGGCGATCAGCGCTTCGCCACGCTCGGGATGACCGGCGGCGTCGGCGATGCGGCGGATGTCGGCCTGGTTCTCGGCCCAGCTGTTGGGCACCTTGAAGAGCTCGGCCCGTACGCCCAGCCGCTTAAGCGCAGCCCGGGTGGCCGGCGAGGAGTGGGCGGCGCTCAGCACCACGTCGGGTCGCAGGGCGATCACCTCCTCGGCGCTCTCGTAGGTGATCGGATAGCTCTTGGCGCGCTCGGCGATGCTCGACTGCTGCGGGTCGCGGGCATAGTGGCTCAGCGCCGCGATCTGGTCGCGGTCGGCCACCTCGACCAGCACGCCGTCAAGGCACGGATTGAGCGAGACGAGGCGCGGCCTGCGCGCCGCCGCCCGAGCCGCGCTTGCGCCGAACCCGACCGCCAGGCCCGCGCCCAGGGCCGTGCGGCGGCTCAGGCCGCTCAAAACTCGACCCCGCGCTGGGCCTTGAAGCCCTGCTCGAAGGGATGCTTGACCAGGGTCATCTCGGTGATCAGGTCGGCGATCTCCAGCAGCTGCGGCTTGGCGTTGCGGCCGGTCAGGCAGACGTGCTTGTCGGTGGGCCGGGCCTTCAGCACCGCAACCACCTCGTCGATGTCGAGATAGTCGTAGCGCAGGGCGATGTTGATCTCGTCCAGCAGCACGAAGTCCAACGCCGGATCGGCGATCATCGCCTTGGACTCTTCCCAGGCGGCCTTGGCGGCGGCGATGTCGCGCTCGCGGTCCTGGGTGTCCCAGGTGAAGCCTTCGCCCATCACGCGATAGCGCACCTGATCGGGAAAACGGCTGAAGAACAGGCGCTCGCCGGTCTTCCACTTGCCCTTGATGAACTGCACCACGCCCACCTGCATGCCCCAGCCCAGCGAGCGGGCGACCATGCCGAAGCCGGCCGAGGACTTGCCCTTGCCGTCGCCCGTATGGACCAGCAGCAGACCCTTCTCGAGCGTCTTGGTTTTCATCAGCTCTTCGCGCTCGGCCTTCAGGGCGCGCATGGCTTCGGCGTGCTGGGTGTTTTCGTCGGTCATCACGAAGTCTCCAGGGCGGCGGCCAGGCGGGCCCAGTCGGCGTCGAATCCGGGCAGGCCGAAGCGTAGCAGGCCAGCGTCGTGGTCGAAGGGGCGGGTCAGGATCCCGGCGCGGGCCAGGGCCTCGAAACGGCCAGGGGCGTCGGCGGTGCGGGCCAGGCGGAACAGGCAGGTTCCACCGACCACCTCGAAACCGGCCGCTGCAAGCAGGGCGTCCAGCCGCGCGGCGTCGTCGGCCAGGCTGGCGCGCGTCGCGTCGGCCCAGGCGGTGTCGGGATAGGCCGCAAGGCCCGCGGCCAGGGCGGGAGCGGAAAGCGGCCATTCGCCCAGGGTGTCGCGCAGGCGGCGCGCCAGGGCCGGACGGGCGATGACGAAGCCCAGCCGCAGGCCGGCCAGGCCGTAGAACTTGCCGAACGAGCGCAGCACCACCAGTCGCTCGTGGCCAGACGCGCCGGCGAAGCGCGCTACCGAAAGCGACGGCTCGCACTCGACGAAGGCTTCGTCGACCACGGCGCCGCGCTGACCCAGCGCCAGCACCGCCTCGGGCGCCAGGCTGCGGCCGTCGGGATTGTTGGGGTTCACCACCACGCAGACGTCGGCCTGGGCGGGATCGGCCACGACTTCAGAGCCGACGCGCCGCCAGGCGTGGGCGTGGCTGGAATAGGTGGGCAAGGGCAGGCTGACTCGCCCGCGCGGCAGGATCTTGGGCAGCAGCCGGATAGCGGTCTCGCTGCCGGGCAGGGCGACGACGCGGCTGGGATCCTCGACGCCGAAAGCCTCGGCGGCCACGGTTTCGAGCTTCAGCAGGTCGGCCGGATCGGGCAGGCGGCCCCAGTCCTCGAAGGCCTGGGGCGGAACCGGATAGGGGCGGGGGTTGATCCCCGTCGACAGGTCGAGCCACGGCGCGGGCGCGTTAGGAAAACGCGCCCGCGCCGCCGCCAGGCGGCCGCCGTGTCCGGAAAGGGACGCCGGCGAGCCGCTCATCAGAACTTCGCCCGCACGCCGGCGAAGAAGCCGCGGCCCACCGAGCCGTAGCGGTAGATCGTCTGGTATTCCTTGTCGAAGAGGTTCTCGACGCGGCCGAACACCTCGAACTGCTCGTTGACCGGATAGGCCGCGCGAAGGTCGAACAGGGCGTAGCTCTTCAGGCGACGGGCGTTGGTGACGTTGTCGTAGCTTTCGCCCACGTACTGCACCGACACGCCCGTGGTCAGGCCGTTCGACCAGTCGTAGTCGGCGTTCAGGTTGGCCGTCTCGCTCGGGCGGCGCGGCAGGCGCTTGCCGTTGTTCGTCGCCGAGCGGTTGATGGCGTCCATGTTGGTGTAGTTGGCGGTCACCTGCAGGGCCGAGGTCACCTCGATCGTGGCTTCGAGCTCGACGCCGCTGGTCTCGGTCTTGGCGAAGTTGGCGTAGCCGCCGTAGTTCGGCGGGTTGTTGTTCGAGACGAAGTCGATCTGGTTGGTGATGTCGCGGTGGAACCAGGTCACGCCGGCGCGCACGCGGCCGTCCAGCACGCTGTGCTCGACGCCCAGGTCGACGCTCTCGGACTCTTCCGGCTTCAGGTTGCGATCGCCGTAGATGCTGTAGAGCTGGTACAGCGACGGGGCCTTGAAGCCTTCGCCGTAGTTGGCGCGGAACACCGTCACGCCGTCATTGGGCGAGTAGGTGGCGCCGGCCTGATAGACCGTGGCGTCGCCGAAGGCCGAGTGGTCTTCCTGGCGCACGCCGCCGGTCAGGACGAGGCCCGCGACCGGCTTGGCCTGCAGCTGCAGGTACAGGCTGTCGGTGCTGGCCGCGTGACGGTCGGGCGTCGGGTTGGGAGCGAACGTCGAGGGCGAGGCGGTGCGGAACCACGAACGCTCGGTCTCGGCGCCGAAGGTGGCGCGCAGGGCCTCGTTGATCGTCCAGGTGCCCTGGTACTCGAAGCGGCTGTTGGTGCCGCGCGCGTCGAAGGTCTTCGGCACAGTCGAGCTGGGATCGAAGTTGTCGCGGTCGGTCTGGGTATAGCCGTAGCCGATGCGGTTCTTCAGGGCCCCGTCGAAAGCGCTCAGGCGCACGCCGGCGTAGCTGACCAGTTCCTTGGTCTTGCCGTACTCGGGGCTGTCGGCGAAGGCGAACAGCGGAGCGGGGAAGCCGTCGAACTCGTTCTTGGCCGCGGCGTACGAGGCGCGCAGGTCGACAGCGGCCCAGTCGGTGATGTTCAGGTCCAGGCGGCTGCTGATCGCGGCGTTGCGATAGCCGTCCTTCTCCTTGCCGCCGTACGACTTGCCGAAGGCCGAGACGCCGTCGGTGGTGTAGTAGGCGCCGGCCAGGCGGAAGCCGCCCCAGTCGCCACCGGTGCTGACGGCGGCGTGGCCGTAGGCGGTGTCGCGCGAACCGGCCTCGGCCGACACGGTGGCGCCCAGCGGGCCGGTCGGCACGGCGGTGATCATGTTGACCACGCCGCCGATGGCCTGGCTGCCCCACAGGGTCGACTGCGAGCCGCGCAGCACTTCGATGCGGTTGATGTTGCCGGCCAGCAGGGTGGCGAAGTTGTAGCCGCCGCCGGTCGAGGACGGATCGTTCAGCTTCACGCCGTCGATCAGCACCACGGTCTGGTCGGTCTCGGCGCCGCGGATGCGCAGCTGGGTCGAGCCGCCGACGCCGCCGTTGCGGGTGACGGTCACGCCCGCGGTGCGCGACAGCAGGTCGGAGACCACCACGGCCTGAGCCTTTTTCAGGGCTTCGGCGTCGATCACCGTCATGCTGGTCGAGACTTCCGACAGGTTCTCGGGACCGCGGCTGGCGGTGACCACCACCTGGTCGACCGCCGCGGCGTCATCGGCCATGGCGTAGGCGGGCAGGGCGAGGGCGGGAACTGCGGCCGCGAGGGCCAGCAGGGAAACAAGGCGCATGTCGTTCCTCCGTGCGCGACAAGAAGGAGCGCGCTCCGCGAGGAACACGCCCGGACCAACGTCGTCATGCGGGGAAGACCCGATCGTACGGCGCACCCCGGCCGGACGAAAAACGACAACGACAGGCAGGTCTCCTGGCTCGCGGGTCATCGTTGCTGCGCATCGCCTTCCCAGGTCTCTTCCGAAGAATAGTCCCAGTGGCATGTGACGCGCGAACTCGCCGCTTACAGTTGCGGGGGCAGCCCGGGTTTCACACCCGAGTTCCCTTTTCATCCTCTTTGGGAGGAACCTGTCGCGCTGGCTGCACTATATGGTGCGCCGCACACCGTCAATCTGGAGGCCAAAGCGTTGTCAGTCACCCTGGTCCTGGGCGGGGCCCGTTCGGGCAAGAGCGCGTTCGCGCAGGGCGCGGCCGAGATCGTCGCCAAGGCGCGCGGGGCGAGGCCGGTGATGATCGTCACCGCCCAGGCCTTCGACGCCGAGATGGAAGACCGCATCGCACGCCACCAGGCCGACAGGGGCGACGCCTGGACGACGCTTGAGGCGCCCATGGACCTCGTCGCGGCCCTGCGTGGCCTGCCGCCGGGCGCCGTCGCGGTCGTCGACTGCCTCACCCTGTGGCTGACCAACCTGATGCTGGCCGAGTGCGACCTTTCGTCCGCCGCGGCCGATCTGGTCGTGGCGGTCGCCGACTTCGACGGTGAACTCTGGCTGGTGTCGAACGAGGTCGGCTGGGGCGTCGTGCCCGAAAACGCCTTGGCCCGCCGGTTCCGCGACGAGGCGGGCCGCCTGCATCAGGCCCTGGCCCGGGCCGCCGACGCCGTCCATCTGGTCGCTGCGGGGCTAAGCCTGCGGATGAAGTGAGTCGCGCGACTCAGTCGCTGGTTGCTCAACTTCGGGAAATGCGACGATTGCGCACGCTGACACCGGGTGTCGCGGCATGGTTAAGACCTGTTCACACATTCGACAGGGCTGGGGCTGGCCATGCGACGGATCCTTATTGCGGAAGACGACATTCTCCTCGGCGGCGTCTACGAGATGCTGCTGCAGGACGCGGGATTCGAGGTCCTGTGGAGCCGCGACGGCCGCGAAGCGCTTGAGGCCTTCGACACCTTCGCGCCCGACCTGCTGATCACCGACAATTCGATGCCGCGCATGACGGGGGCAGACCTGATCCGTGCGGTGGAAGACCGCGACGTGCCGGTGCTGATGGTGTCGGCCAGCGATCCGCGCGTGCTGAAGGTCGAGCCCGACATGTGGCTGGAAAAGCCGATCTCGCCTGCGCGCCTGCTGACAGCCGTGCGCGCGCTGCAGCGGGGCGTGGTTCAGGCCGCGGCCTGAAGCCCCAGGGCCAGGATCGTCGCGAAGAAGCCCAGGCCCACGGCCCAGGCGGCGCAGAAAGCCAGGGTGGGATGGCGCTGCCACCAGCGTGGGTGGGGAACGCCGGTGATGGTCTTGTCGGTCATGCGGTCGCCTCGCGCGGTCTTCGAAGATCCAACGCGAGACGACCGGCTTTCAGTTCCAATCAGCCGCCGAAGCCGCGCGAGCCGCCGCCGAAGCCGCCGCGCGAGATGACGCTGCTGCGGCTCTGCACGCGGGCCGGCGCCTCGTAACGCGAGGGCGCGTCGAAGCTGTCCTGGCGCACCCGGCTGCGGCCCGAGAGGTAGTCGCGCGAGATCGGATAGCCCGAGCCGCTGTAGTAGGTGCCGTCGCGGTCACGGTACATCGGCGCGCCGCGATAGCGGTTGTTGCCCATGTTCTCCAGCGCCTGACCGATGATGAAGCCGGTCAGCAGCGGGGTGAAGAAGCTGCCGCCGCCATTGGCCTGGCTGCGCGGCACGCACTGGTCGACGCCGTAGCGCTCCTCGCAGCTTTTCTGGTCGGAGAACTTGGGCGCGTTCTCGGCGCTGGCCTTCTGGGCCTCGTCATAGGCCGTCTGGCACTGATCGGCGGTGAAGTCGCCCGAGGCCTTGCAGTCGTCCAGGCTGGAGAAGCTGGAAGCGTCGACCTTCTGGCCCGAGACCGCGGCGGGCGGGTTGTCGCCCCACTGGGTGGCCGAGCCGGGATCGTCGCAGGCGACCAGGGTGAAGGCGGAGCCGGCCATCAGGCCCGTGAGCGCGACCGCGCTCGAGCGCTTGCGGCGTCGCGCGGGGGGAGGGGAGATCGCGTTCATGTCCGGCCTCACGAGGTCATGCAGGCGGCGTTGAGCAGGCCGACGGCCAGCGAGATCGAGGCCAGGTAGACGCCCGCGGCTACCTCGGCCTTCTCGATGCGGTCGATCAGGTCCTTGAGCACGGTGAAGCGCACCAGGGTGAAGGCGGCGATCTGGATGACGCCGGCCAGCAGGGCCCAGGCGGCGAATTCCATCAGGCTGACGGTGTGGCTGAGCGCCGAGGCCAGCGGCAGCACGTAGCCGACCACGGCGCCGCCCAGGGCGATGGCGGCGGCGACGTTGCCTTCGCGGATCAGCTTGGCTTCGTCGTAGGGCGTCACCGCCTGGTAGACGATCTTGAACGCGACGGTGAACACGCCGGCGGCCACGAAGGCCACCAGGAAGGCCAGGGCGCTCTCGCCGAAGGCAGTGAAGTCGAACATGGTGTTTTCCCCCTGTGAGGTGGCTTAGGCGCGGAATTCGCCGACTTCGAGCGGCACGCCGATCATGGTTTCGAACGAGACCTCGCGGTCCTCGGTCTCCATCTCGATGGCCAGCAGCAGTTCGCGGCCCTCGCCGGGCAGGTCGCGGGCGAACAGCATGCAGGTCTGGAAGATCTTGCGGTCGGGCACGCCGTCGCGGTCGTCGTGCAGCTCTTCCCAGAAGGTCACGGGCTCCTGGCTCTCGGCCTCGTCGCCGAACCAGAAGCGATGATATTCGGGCAGGCCGGCGGCATTGAAGCTGCGGGCGCGCAGGCGCTTGCCCCAGGCGTCGCGGTCGGCGCGGCCGCCCGGATAGGCGCTGTCCCAGGGCACGAAGATCGTCACGTCGGTCAGGCGCTGGCCGGCGCGGTCGTCCGAGACGGCCTGAAACATCACGTGGTCGTCGGTGTAGAACCGGTGCACGAAGCCGCCGTCCTTCAGGTCCACCAGACCTTGGGCGGTGATCTCGAGCGTGTCGCGGTCGAGCGGGAACTTGGTGTCGGAGCCGAACTGCTTCCAGGCCAGCGGGTCCAGCCAGACCGTCCGGCCCAGGGTCACGTTGCGGATGGCGGGCAGGGCCGATTCCGGAGCGGGCTCCTTGCGGCCGAATAAGCGACTGAACATGGCGGGTCCCTGCAACACTGGCCCTTCATGTACGGCGCCAGCCTGCGCTGTAAAAGGGGCGCCGCTCGCTCTCGACGGCTGGCGTTCGGGCTCCCATCTTGTATGAACACGGCCAAGATGGCCCGTTGAAGAGGATCACGACCCGATGAGTCAGACGCCCTGGACTGTCCGCTCGCTGAAGGCGGCCCTGGACGAAGCGCCCGGACGCGGCGCCGACGAGATCACCGTCGGCATCCTGGAGGGCGCCGACGAGATCCTGCTGGCGACCATGCACTGGCATGGCGACCTGGAGATCTACATCAGCGTCAGCGACCAGCAGGTCGCCGCCTCGGCCCTGCTGTGGCCGGTCGACGAACAGGAAGACCGCCACGCGTTCAACGAGTTCCTGCTCAAGGCGCAGAAGCTGGTGCCGCTGTCGAACTTCGGCATCTGCGTCGTCGGCGGCCGCGACTACTACGAACTGTTCGGCGAGCTCTCGACCACCACCTCGATCGAGGACATCCTGATCGAGTTGCGCACCCTGGCCGAGAACGCCATCGAAGTGGCTTCCGACCTGCGCACCTCGTTCTCGTCCGCCGCCTGACCCAAACCTAGAATTTCCCGGAGCCTTCCGATGTCCATCTGGCGCAAGCTGTTCACCCTGGGTCGCGCCGGCGCGCACGAAGCCACGTCCGCCGTCGTCGACGCCAACGCCATCCGCATTCTCGACCAGGAGATTCGCGACGCCGACTCGGCCCAGGCCAAGGCGCGCGACAACCTCGCCACCCTGGTCGCCCGTCGCCGCATCCAGGAGAACGACGTCAAGAGCCTGCGCGAGCAGGTAGCCAAGTACGAGAACTCCGCCCGCGCCGCCGTCACCAAGGGCGACATGGACCTGGCTCGCCAGGTGGCCCAGCGCATCGCCGACATCGAGAGCGAGATCTCGCTGAAGGAACCGCAGATCGGCTCCATGCGCGAGGCCGAGGACCAGCTGCACCAGGCCATCGCCGCCACCGATCGTCGCATCGATACGCTCAAGCGCGAAGTCGAGGTCGTGAAGGTCAACGAGTCCGTCCAGAAGGCCCAGGAAGCCGTCACCGCGCGCGGCGCGGGCGCCGGCGCTTCGCTGGGCTCGGCCGCCGACAGCCTGGCGCGGATCAAGGAACGCCAGATGGTCCGCGGCGAAAAGATCAAGGCCGCCGGCGAACTGGAAGACCGCCGCACCGGCGCTGATCTCGACGAGAAGCTGCGCGTGGCCGGCATCCTGCCGGGCCAGTCGTCGGCCGACGACATCCTGGCCCGCCTCGCCCCGCAGCCCGTCCCGCTGCAGATCGAGGACAAGGCCGCCGACGGTTCGAAGAGCGAGTAAGAGCCCAGCGTGCGTCGTCTTACCCTGACCCCTCGCGCCGACTGGCGCGAGAAGGCCGAGGCCGTCGGCTTCGTCTACCACCACACCGGCGGACAGGCCTATTGGGACGAGGGGACGGCGTACGCCTTCACCTTGCAGGAGGTCGAGGAGCATCTGGAGCCGGCCGCCGCCGAGCTTCATGACCTGTGCCTTGATCTCGTCGACGAGGCGGTCGCCAGCGAGGAGATCCTCGAAAAGCTGGCGATCCCGCGCGAGCACTGGGACGTCGTCGCCGCCTCCTGGCGCGCCAAGGAGCCCTCGCTCTACGGCCGCTTCGACTTCGGCTACGACGGCTCGGGCCCGCCCAAGCTCTACGAATACAACGCCGACACCCCCACCAGCCTGTTCGAGGCCGCCACCTTCCAGTGGCTGTGGCTTGAGGACCTGCTGGCGCAAGGCGCGCTGCCGGCCGGGACCGACCAGTTCAACAGCCTGTTCGAGGCGATGCGCGATCGCTTCAAGGTGCTGTTCCCGAACGGCGGCTTCGTGCACTTCGCCAGCGACGACGAGGCCGTCGAGGATCGCCAGACCGTGCGGTTCCTCGAGGATCTCGCCGCCCAGGCGGGCCTGGATCCCAAGTTCGTGGCCATGAACGCCATCGGCCTCAACGAAGAAGGCCAGTTCGTCGACACCGACGGCTACCTGCTGCAGGCCGCGTTCAAGCTCTATCCGTGGGAAGACATGCTGCGCGAGCCCTACGCGGCCAACCTGGCCACGGCCAAGGTGCGCTGGCTGGAGCCGCCATGGAAGGCGATCCTGTCCAACAAGGCGATCCTTCCGCTGCTGTGGGAACGCCACAAGGGCCACCCCAACCTGCTGGAGGCCTATTTCGAGGGCGATCCGGCGGCTTCGGCCCTGGGCGCTAACTACGTGCGCAAGCCGTTGTTTTCCCGCGAGGGCGCCAATGTCGAGATCGTCGGCGCCAAGGCCGAGCCGGTGCTCGACCAGGGCTACGGCGCGGAAGGCGCGATCGTGCAGGCCTTCAGCCCGCCGCCCAGCTTCGACGGCAAGCATCCGGTGGTCGGCGCCTGGATCGTCGGGGCCGAGCCGGTCGGCATGGGCATTCGCGAAGACGACAGCCAGGTCACCAAGAACCTCGCCCGCTTCGTGCCGCACATCATCGAGGGGTGAGGTCTTTTACGGCTGGGGGTTCTGCTGATGACTGACATTGCCGCTCCTCCCGTGCTGGCCCCAATCCGGTTGGCCCGATCGGCCCTGACCGCGGCGGCGGTTCCTGCTGTGATCGCCTTGGCCTGGTTCGTCGTCGAACTCCGCCTCGTCAGCACCATCCCGACCCCCTACGTCGGCGCGGTGTGGTCGACGCTGTCGCTGAGCTCGGTCCTGGCGGTGGCCGCCTTCTCGCTTTGCATCCCGGCCCTGGCCAGGATGGTGTGGCGGCGGCGATGGATCGCGGCGCTGCTTCCCGCCGCCCTGATGGCGGCGATGTGGTTCACGCTCGGCCTGACCAGCGCCTGGGGCGTGCTGCTGGAGATGGGCCACGCGGCAGGCGTGCGTCGTGCGGCCGCCTTCGCGCATGCCGACCTCATGGCGATCGCGCTGTTCGTCGTAGCGACGTTCGTCGGCGCGGGGCTGCTGGCCTGGCCTCGGCCCGGCCTCCCGCCCGTGCTAGGCTCCCGCTCATGAGCGACCAGAACGACGAAGGCCCGCCCGGCGAGACCCCGATCCAGCGGGCCCTGCGCATCAAGCAGGCGGCGATCGCCGCCCGTCCCAAGCCGCCGCGCGGCGGTCGTTTCCAACGTGAGCAGGCCTCCCGCAAGGCGGCCGGCTCCACCAAGCCGTGGAACAGCTGATGGCCGGATTGAAGGATAAGCGCGGCTTCATCGACAAGGACCGCCTCGATCTCTCCGAGCGCCAGGCCGTCGAGTACTGGATGAAGCGCTGGGGCGTGACCCGCGAGCAGATCACGACCGCCCACCGCAAGGTCGGCCGCATGACCAAGGACATCGCCGCCGAGCTCGGCAAGAAGCGCTGAGCCGGGGCGCTCAGCGCTCCTGCAGGGCCGCCAGCGCCGCCTCGTGCGCGGCGATCCTGCGGCGGCAGCGGCGGGCGTGTCCGAGATACAGCGTAAGGCACGCCGCCAGGAACACGGTCCCGCCGGCCAGCAGCGGCCATTCGGCTCGCCACTTCCCCGACAGTCCGCCCAGAATCGCCAGGAACACCGCGCCCGCCGCGCAGGTCCAGGCGCTACCGATCGCCCATCGCAGTCCCATCCTGGCCTGGGCCAGGGCCGTGCTGACCACGGTCTGGGGCGTGTCGAGCAGCAGGCCGGGATCGCCCCGCCGCGACCACAGCGTCACCGCGCCCGCCAGCAGGGTGAAGACCGTGCAGGTGATGGCGACGGACCAGGGCAGGTCGCGCTTGAGCGCGGCCCAGGCCACCAGCCCGATCACGAACGGCACGCCCAGCAACTCGGCGGCGAAGTTCAGCCTGGCCAGCCGATCGCGGCGGCGCAGCGCGCGGATCTGGGCGGGATCGATCGCCGGCTCGGCGGCGGTCGGATCCGTCCAGGCCTGGGCCAGGTCGGCCCAGTCCTCCTCGGGCCCGTTGGGCGTGGTCATCGGCGATCCTCCGGATCGAGCGCCTCGCGCAGGGCGGCCTTGGCGCGGGTCAGGCGTATGGAGACGGCGTTGGCGTTCAGGCCCAGCATCGGGCCGATTTCGGCGGGGCTGAACCCTTCCAGGGTCAGCAAGGCCGGCTGGCGCAGCGACAGGGGCAGGGCGCGGACGGCGCGCGCCAGCCGCTCTTGCATGTGGCGGGCCTCGAAGCTCTGGTGCGGATCGGGCGCGCCCGACGGCGCGCTCTCGTCCAGCGGCTGCCGGCGCGGTTCGGCCGCTTCCCGCGCCACGTGGGTGATCGCGCGATTATGGGCCACCCGGGCGATGAAGGCGCGCAGGGGCGCGTCGCCGCGATGGCGGGGCAGGGCGCGCCAGACGGCCAGCAGGATCTCCTGGCGCAGCTCGCGCCGGCGCTCGGGATCGGCCTCGTAGGCCGCCGCGATGCGCCCCAGCATCGCGCCGTGCTCGGCGAGGATGGCCTCGAATGCGTCGTCCCGTCCCAGAAGCGGTCTCCCGAAAAAATCGCGTCTGGTCCGAAAGACTCGCAAGGTCGGCGAGACTTTCACGGCGTGCTCGACAAAAGACAGGAGGTTCGTCGTGACGCTCAAGGCCGAAATCGAAACCCTTCCCGCCGGCGATCGCGTCCTGCGGCGCGGCAAGGGGCTGCTCAAGGTGCTGGTGACCCTGCTGGCGGTCTTCGCCTTCGCCGCCTGGATCGCCCTGGGCGTGGCCCTCTACGCGGACGCGGGGCGCGAGCTGCGCCTGGCGACGGCGCTGGCGGCGGCCATCTCGACCGAGGTGCTGTTCTGGAGCGTCGCGGCGCTTCTGGGCGTAAGCGTGCTGGAAGCCCGCAAGGCGATCTGGCGCCGCATCACCGGTTTCCTCGCGCGATAGTCGCCAGACGGACGAATTCGCCAGTCCGGAACAAGCGTCGCCATTCTCCATGTGGCGACGTTTCGTGCCTATCAAGTGGCGCAAGCTGTCAAACTGCGATCAAGACAACGTTGTCATGGCAATGATTTGCTGAATTCTTGGCAAATCTGCGGGAACGCAACGCGCATGTGGACGCGTTCTTGGCCAAAATGCTAGGGAGGCCACGGATATTGCACTGCGAGATTCAGATTTCGCGGGGCTGTTCCAAGGCGAGACGACCCCGATAGAGGGCGCGGCCTTTCTTCACTTTATCGCAGGGTGAACTCAAAATGCCGGTAGAGACGCTGACGAAGTCCCTTTGGGTCTATTCGTTCGGGGGAGGCGGCGCTGACGGCGACGCTTCCATGAAGAACCTCCTCGGAGGCAAGGGCGCCAATCTCGCCGAGATGTCGTCGCTGGGTCTGCCGGTTCCCCCCGGCTTTACGATCACCACCGAGGCCTGCGTCCACTACTACGCCAACGGCAAGCAGTACCCCGCCGAGCTGGCCGGGCAGGTCGCCGCGGGCCTCGCCAAGATCGAGGCCATCACCGGCAAGCGCTTCGGCGACGTGGCCAACCCGCTGCTGGTGTCGGTGCGCTCGGGCGCCCGCGCCTCGATGCCGGGCATGATGGACACCGTCCTGAACCTGGGCCTCAACGACGAGACCGTCGAGGGCCTGGCCGTCCTGTCGGGCGACCGCCGCTTCGCCTACGACAGCTACCGCCGCTTCATCCAGATGTACTCGAACGTCGTGCTCGACCTGGAGCACCACATGTTCGAGGAGATTCTCGACGACCATAAGGACCGCCTCGACGTCCACGTCGACACGGGCCTCACCGCCGACGACTGGGCCGGGGTCATCAAGGACTACAAGGCCGCCGTGCTCAACGAGCTGGGCAAGCCGTTCCCGCAGGACGCCCAGGAGCAGCTGTGGGGCGCCGTCGGCGCCGTGTTCGCCAGCTGGATGAACGACCGCGCCAAGTTCTATCGCCGCATGCACGACATCCCCGAAAGCTGGGGCACCGCCGTCAACATCCAGTCGATGGTGTTCGGCAACATGGGCGACACCTCGGCCACCGGCGTGGCCTTCACCCGCAACCCGAGCAACGGCGACAACCGCCTCTACGGCGAGTTCCTGATCAACGCTCAAGGTGAAGACGTCGTCGCCGGCATCCGCACGCCGCAGTCGCTGACCAAGGCCGCCCGTGAGGAGATGGGCGACACCGCGCCTTCGATGGAAGAGGCGATGCCGGAGGTGTTCGGCCAGTTCAAGACCGTGGTCGAGACGCTGGAACGCCACTACCGCGACATGCAGGACATCGAGTTCACGGTGGAGCAGGGCACGCTCTACATGCTGCAGACTCGCAACGGCAAGCGCACCGCCAAGGCCGCGCTGAAGATCGCCGTCGACATGGCCGCCGAGGGCGTGATCAGCAAGGAAGAGGGCGTCTCGCGCGTCGAGCCGGCCTCGCTGGACCAACTGCTGCACCCGACCATCGATCCGGCCGCCCACCGCGACGTCGTCACCGTCGGCCTGCCGGCCTCGCCCGGCGCGGCCACCGGCAAGATCGTGTTCGACAGCGACGAGGCCGAGAAGGCCGCCGCCAACGGCGAAGCCGTGATCCTGGTGCGTGAAGAGACCTCGCCGGAAGACATCCACGGCATGCACGCCGCCCGCGGCATCATCACCGCCCGCGGCGGCATGACCAGCCACGCCGCCGTCGTGGCCCGCGGCATGGGCCGTCCCTGCGTCTCCGGCGCCGGCGACGTGTCGATCTTCGCCAAGGAAGGCCTGTTCCGGGCCAAGGGGCGCGAGTTCAAGGCCGGCGAGATCATCACCATCGACGGCTCCACCGGCGAGATCCTGGCCGGCGCACCCAAGATGATCGAGCCCGAGCTGACCGGCGACTTCGCCACCCTGATGGGCTGGGCCGACCAGGTCCGCCGCCTGAAGGTGCGGGCCAACGCCGAGACCCCGCTCGACGCCAAGACCGCCCGCCAGTTCGGCGCCGAAGGCATCGGCCTGTGCCGCACCGAGCACATGTTCTTCGACGACACCCGCATCGCCGCGGTGCGCGAGATGATCCTGGCCGACGACGAGGCCGGCCGCCGTACGGCGCTGGCCAAGATCGCTCCCTTCCAGAAGGCCGACTTCGTCGAGCTCTTCACGATCATGGAAGGCCTGCCGGTCACCATCCGCCTGCTCGACCCGCCGCTGCATGAGTTCCTTCCGCACACGGAAGAAGACGTGCGGGCCGTGGCCGAGGCCACGGGCCTGGACGCCGGCAAGCTGCTTCGCCGCGCCAAGGAACTGCACGAGACCAACCCGATGCTCGGCCATCGCGGCTGCCGCCTGGGCGTCTCCTATCCCGAGATCTACGAGATGCAGGTCCGGGCCATCCTCGAGGCGGCGTGCGAGATCGCCAAGTCGGGCAAGGCCGCGCCGGTGCCCGAGATCATGCACCCGCTGGTCGCCAAGGGCGAGGAGATGAAGTACCTGCGCGACCTGACCGATCGCGTCGCCAGGGCGGTGCTGGCCGAGCAGGGCGTCGACCTGAAGTACACCGTCGGCACCATGGTCGAACTGCCCCGCGCCGCCCTGCGCGCCGGCGACCTGGCCGCCAACGCCGAGTTCTTCAGCTTCGGCACCAACGACCTGACCCAGACGACGTTTGGCATCAGCCGCGACGACGCCGGCAAGTTCCTGGGCGCCTATATCGACAAGGGCATCTTCGAGAAGGACCCCTTCGTCAGCCTCGACCAGGACGGCGTGGGCGACCTGATCCGCATCGCTGCCGAGCGGGGCAGGGCGGCGCGCCCCGACGTCAAGCTCGGCATCTGCGGCGAGCACGGCGGCGACCCGGCCTCGATCGCGTTCTGCGAGAAGGTCGGTCTCGACTACGTCTCCTGCTCGCCCTACCGCGTGCCGATCGCCCGCCTGGCGGCCGCGCAGGCGGCCCTGGCCGGGAAGTAGGAAGAAGGCCCCCTCAGTCGCTCCGCGACAGCTCCCCCAGAGGGGGAGCATCCGAAGCGGCAGATCCTCCCCCTCTGGGGGAGGTGGCCCGGA
>CBINOL010000067.1:0-26125 GCA_966252285.1 uncultured Caulobacter sp. | reverse complement strand
GGCCTGGGTCGACTGGACCCGGGCGGGCGTGGCCATGCGCGGTTACAACACCGAGCAGAGCGCCGACGACCTGGACGTCCTGCGCCGTCACCTGGGCGCGGAAAAGATCGACCTGTGGGGCATCAGCTACGGCACGCATCTGGCGCTGTCGGTGCTCAAGCGTCATGGCGACAAGGTGGGGCGCGTGGCCCTGGCCAGCCTGGAGGGCCAGGACCAGACGGTGAAGCGCCCGGCGCGGATCGACGCCTATCTGGCCCGGGTGGATGCGCTGCTCGACGCCGATCCCGCCGTGCGCGCGGCGATCCCCGACTTTCCGGCGCTGATGCGGCGGGTGCATGCGCGCCTCGAGGCCGCGCCGGTGAGCCTGACCGCCAAGCTGGACGGCGCGCCGGTCGAGCTGCGGCTGGGCGGCTTCGCCATCCAGCTGATGGCCGGTGGGCTGATCGCCAATCCGCGCACCCTGGTCATGCTGCCGGCGCTGTACCTGGCGCTCGACGCCGGAAAGACCGACGTGCTGGCGCCGTTCCTCGACGAGTTCGTGGGGCTGCTCGGCGTTGGCGGCATGTCCTCGGCCATGGACCTGGCCTCGGGGATCACGCCGGGCAAGCTGGCGGTGGTGCGGCGCGAGGCGCGAGAGGCCGTGCTGGGCGACGCCCTGAACTTTCCCATGCCCCACGTGCTGGGCGCGATCCCGGGCGTCGACCTGGGCGATCGCTTCCGCGAGCCGATCCGCATCGACAACCCGGCCCTGCTGGTCGCGGGCACGCTGGACGGCCGCACGCCGCTGGAGGAGCAGGAGGAGGTGGTCGCCCAGTTCGGGCGCAAGGCTCGGGTGATCGTCGAGAACGCCGGCCACAACGTCTTCGAGGCCCATCCCGACGTGCAGGGCCTGCTGGTGCGGTTCTTCGGCGGCGAGGCGATGTCCGACGTCCGCCTGAGCCTGCCGCCGCCGAAGTTCGAGCTCGGCTGACGATGAGGGTCTCTTTTGTCTGACAAATGAATCCCGCATGTTACACAGGCCTCGCCCGATCCAACGGGCGAGCGTTCTGGGAGGCGTGCATGCGGAAGATCCTGGCGGCCGGCGCGGCCATGTCGGTCATGGTGCTGGCGGGGGGCGTCAGCGCCCAGCCCAAGGTCGATCCGGTGCAGGTGGATCCCTCCCGTCCCGACTGGGAAAACCCCGCCGTCAACGCCCGTGGCAAGCTGCCGGCCGTCGCCACCCACTTCCCGTTCGAGAGCCGCGAGCTGGCCCTGGCCGGCGACATGGCGAGGTCGGCCCGCTACCTGACCCTCGACGGCCAGTGGGCCTTCCACTTCTCGCCGTCGTCGGACGATACGCCGGCGGGCTTCGAAAAGTCGGACTACGACGCCTCCTCGTGGAAGGACATCAAGGTGCCGGCCATGTGGCAGGCGCAGGGCTATGACCAGGCCCGCTACAACAACATCACCTATCCGTTCCCGGCCAACCGGCCGCTGATCCCGCACGCGACCAACCCCGTGGGCTCTTACCGCCGCACCTTCGAGGTTCCCGCCGGCTGGAGCGGCCAGGACGTGATCCTGCACGTCGGCGCGGCCGGCGCGGCCTACCGCGTCTGGGTCAACGGCCAGGAGGTCGGCTACTACGAGGACTCCAAGCTGCCGGCCGAGTTCGATGTCACCAAACACGTCAAGCCCGGCCAGAACCTGATCGCCATCCAGGTGCACCGCTGGGCCGACGGCTCCTACCTCGAGGATCAGGACTTCTGGCGCGTGTCGGGCATCGAGCGCTCGGTGTACCTCAAGGCCGTGCCCCAGGCCCGGGCCAGTGACCTCTTCGTCAAGGCCGGCCTCGACAAGGCCTATCGCGACGGCGTCCTGTCGACCGAGCTTTCGCTGACCGCCCGCAAGGCGCCGCTGACGGCCCGCATGACCCTGCTGGACGGCGACCAGGCCGTGCTGACCCGCGAGACCAGGGTCGCCCCCGGCGCCGCGCGCACCGTCTCGCTCGACGCGACCGTCCCGGGCGTCAAGCCGTGGACCGCCGAGACCCCCAACCTCTACACCCTGCTGGTCGAGCTGATCGACGCCCAGGGCAAGGTGGTCCAGGCCACGCCCCAGCGCATCGGCTTCCGCACCGTCGAGATCAGGAACGGCCGCGTCAGCGTCAACGGCCGGCCCATCGTCATCCGCGGCGTCAATCGCCACGAGCACGACCCGGAGACCTTCCACGTCATCTCCGAGGAGAGCATGCGCCGCGACATCGAGCTGATGAAGCGCGCCAACATCAACGCCGTGCGCACCTCGCACTACCCCAACGACGAGCGCTTCTACGCCCTGGCCGACGAGTACGGCCTCTATGTGATGGACGAGGCCAATATCGAGAGCCACGCCTACATGGACTACGGCAACAAGCGTCCCGAACTGCGCGAGCAGATGCAGCTGGGCTTCGACCCGGCCTGGGAAGCGGCCCACCGCGACCGGGTGCTGAACATGGTCGAGCGCGACAAGAACCACCCGTCGGTGATCTTCTGGTCGCTGGGCAACGAGGCCGGCATCGGCCCCAATTTCGAGAAGGCCGCCGCGGCCGCCCGCAAGCGCGATCCCTCGCGCCTGATCTCCTATCTGGGCTGGGGCACGCTGGACTGGGAGCACCAGCCCAACGCCTATGTCGACATCTACGCCCCGATGTACGACGACATCGAGAAGATGGTGGACTGGGCCAAGGATCCCACCCGCACCCAGCCGATGATCCAGTGCGAATATGCCCACATGCAGGGCAATGGCGGGGGCAACTTCAAGGACTACTGGGACACCATCTACAAGTACGACAAGCTGCAGGGCGGCTTCATCTGGGACTGGGTCGACCAGTCGATGTACCGCTACGCCAAGGACGGCAAACGCTACTGGGGCGACGGCGGCGAGTACGGCAAGAACCCGGGCGGCGACATCGAGTTCGGCGACGGCATGATCCAGCCCGACCGCACGCCCAATCCGCACTTCTACGAGGTGCGCAAGGTGCTCTCGCCGATCCAGTTCGGAACCTTCTCGGCCGTCAACAACTCGCTGATCGTCACCAACCGCCACGACTTCCGCGACCTGTCGGGTTTCGACTTCGACTGGGTGCTGGAGGAGGACGGCGTCGAGATCGCCCGCGGCGACCTGCCGGCCCTGGCGCTGAAGGCGCGCGGCCAGCAGCGCATCACCCTGCCGCTGCCCAAGCTGACCCCGAAACAGGGCTCGGAATACTTCGTCACCGTGCGCGCCAAGGCCCGGGCCGGCGCCGTGCCGCTGACGCCGGCCGGCTACGTCGTGGGCTGGGAGCAGTTCGCCGTCTACGCCGCGCCCAAGGCCTTCGTCGATCGCCCCGGAACGGTGGCGCTGAAGGAAACCAAGGACGCGGTGGTGCTGGAGGCGGCCGGCGCCAGGCTGACCATCGACCCGGCCACGGGCCTGGTTGCGTCCTACACCAAGGACGGCGCCGTGCTGGCCAAGGGCGGCCAGCCCAACTTCTTCCGGGCCGAGACCGACAACGACACCCTCAACGGCACCGTGGCCCAGCAGAAGCCCTGGCGGGTGATGACCGACGCGCGCCAGCTGCGCGGCTTTGCGGCCCACAAGGTCGACGACGGCACGGCCCGCGTGGTGGTGGAGTACGCCCTGGGCGCCGGGGCGGCGAGCTTCACCACCACCTACGCCATGGCCGGCGACGGCTCGGTGGCGGTCAGCGGCGAGCTTGTTCCGCTCAAGGACGATCTGCCGCCGCCGGTGCGGGTGGGCCTGTGGTTCACCCTGCCCAGCCAGCCCAAGACCGTCGAGTGGCTGGGGCGCGGTCCGCACGAATCTTACGTCGACCGCTTCACCTCGGCCCCGATCGGCCTGTGGCGCGGGGCCCTGGCCGACCAGAACCACGACTACATGCGGCCCCAGGACACCGGCAACAAGCTGGACGTCCGCTGGATGGAGCTGGGCTCGGGCGGCCCCGGCCTGCGGGTCGAGGCCGACAAGCCGCTGATGATGCAGGCCCTGGCCTTCCCCTACACCGACCTCTACCGCCGCCCGGCCGGAACCTGGAAGTCGTCGGACATCGTCCCCCACGGCGAGGGAACCCTGATCGTCGACGCCGCCCAGTGGGGCGTGGGCGGCGACACCACCTGGAACCATGTCGGCCAACCGCACGGCAAGTACCGCACCAAGCTGGAGCCCACGCGGGTCAGCTTCCGCCTGTCGCCGTTCGCGGGCGAGGGGACGACGCCGGACAAGGCCAAGCCGGCCCGGGCGACGGAGGTGGAGTAGGGGCTTAGCTGGCCCCAAGGGCGTAGTGGCCCTTGGGGAGGAAGTCGCGCTCGCGGACCTTCACGTCCAGGCCCAAGGTTTCGACCAGCTGTTCGGTCTCGCGGCCGATCAGGTCGTCCAGGGCCTTGAAGCCCCTGGGCGCCAGGTCTCGCGTCGCGGCCTCCAGGGCCTCGACCATCGGCCTTGCGGTCCGCTCCAGGAAGCGCCCGGCGGCGGCCTTGGTCATCCCGAACGCCGCCAGGAATTCCAGCAGATCGTCGCGGGTGACGGCCTCGGGGTGCTCGGCCTTGCCGATGTCGAACGACAGCTGGTCGGTGAACTCCTGGTTCAACTGGCTCGGCAGCAGGTCGTACAGCGGCGCGAGGGCGGGCGCGCGGCCCGAGGCGTAGAGCAGGCCGTGGTTCTTGGCGTGGTTGTCGGTATTGCCGATCAGCAGGTTGAACAGCGTCGCCGCCAGGAACGCCTGGCGGGCCAACGCCGGGCGCTCGGTCTGGTCCAGCACGCGAGCGATCGCCTCGGCGTCGAACCGGCGGCCCGGATCGCCGTTACGCTGGTACTTCAGCCGCGAGGGCAGGCCCAGGGCCTGGGCGAAGTCTTCCTGGTGGATGCGGTAGACGACGCCGTCGCGCTCCACCCGGTCGAAGCGGGTGATCAGCAGGGCATGGACGTCGCCGATGCGCACGGCCCGAGGGATCGACACCTCCAGGCCGACCGCCTGGGCCAGCCTGGCGGCCTGCTCCTCCAGCCCTGCGTCGCGCCACAGCCGGCGTTCGGGAACCTTCAGGATGTGCGTGGTCGGGACCTTGAGGTCCGGCTTGGGGCGGGCGTAGCCGGCGGTGGTGTGGACGAGGGCGATCTTGCGCTGCACGCCCGCCACCGGCGAGGGATCGCCGGCCGCGTCGGGCAGACGGCGGTGATCGGCCAGGCTGGCGACGATCTCGGCCAGCTCGTCTTGAGGGATGGGTTCGTAGTCTTCCGCCAGCACGCCGGGAACCTTCACCGGCGGCGCGTCCAGCGGCAGGCACGAGATCGCGCCCGAACAGTCGGCGCCCAGATGGCCCAGCAGGCCGACTACGTCGTCCCGATCCAGACCCTCGCGGTCCATCACCCGCTGCATCTGGTCGTTCTCGGGCAGCAGGTTGCCGAAGAACGCCCGCGCGGCGACGTCGCCGAAGTCGGTCTGCTCCAGCGGCATCGACAGCGAAAGCGGCGGGCCGCCTTCGGCCGCGTAGCGCAGGTCGTAGGCGAAGCTGATCGCCTCGTTCTCGTTCGATACGAGGTAGCCGGCCGGAAGGGCGGCGCCGTCCATGTGGACCGCCAGCTGGGTGGGGCGGCTCATGCCGGGCCGACCAGCAGGTCCAGGCCGGCGGCGGCGCAGACCGCCATGACCTTGCCCAGCTCCAGCGTCGCCTTGCCGTTCTCCAGCTCGGACAGGAACCGTCGCCCGACCCCGGCCATGTCGGCGAACTCCGCCTGGGTGAGCTCCATCGCCTCGCGCGCCTGCCTGACGAGGCGGCCCAGGTCCGCCGGGGTCGTGACGGGGATGAACGCGCGCCCGGGTTGGGGGGCGATCAAGGCGTGGGGATAGGTGTGCGCGGCCGAGATGCTGGCGGCTGACGCCGTGGCGAGGTCTTGCGCCGCGGTGGATGCGATCGCGGCCGGCACGGTGTTGTGCAGATAGGCCGACGCGGCGGTGCTGGCCGTAGGATAGCCGGAGCCCCCGGCGGATGTTGCGCGCGTGGCCGAGCTCTGTGCGCCGTCCAGATAGGCCGTCGAAGCCGTGCCGGCCGAGGTGCTGGCGGTTGACGCCGTAGTGAGGTCTTGCGCCGCAGTGGATGCGGTCGCGGCCGGCCTGGTGGACAGATAGGTCGACGCGGCTGAGCCGGCCGCCAGATGGGCGGCGTTGGCGGCGGCGATGTCGCGGGCGAGGGTGTAGGCCGAGGTCGGCGTGGTGGGCTTGGCGGTCGGCGTCTGGCCGGGCGACGGCTTGCGAGGATGTTGGGTCACGGCATGCTCCCGATCGGGATCATAAGTGCGGTTGTCACGCCGAAAGTCAATAAATGATCCCGAACGGGAGCGATGTTGTGTTCCCGATCGGGATCAAATGGGCGCCTTTAGGCTCCATTTCACCGCCGTGCTCCCGAACGGGATCGCGCCTACCCCCGATACACCATCGCCACGTCGCAGCGCTCGTAGGCCGCGCCGTACCTGGCCATGATCTCGGCGTCGTGGACGAAGCCCAGCTTCTCGTAGAGGTGCACGGCGGCGGCCGACTTCTTGTTGCTGAGCAGGTAGAGCGGGGCGGCGTTCATGGCCTTGGCGCGGGCGATGGCGGCGGCCAGCAGCTGCTCGCCGATCTTGGCCCCGCGCGACGACTTCAGCACGCCCATCTTGGTCAGCTCGATGGCGCCGCCGCCCGAGGGCTTCAGCGCGCAGGTCCCGACCGGGCCCACGCCCTCGACGACCGCGAACAGGATGGCGCCGCCGTGGTCGAGTATGGCCTCGCGCGGATGGTCCAGCACCTTCAGGTCGACGGGCTCGACTTCGTACATGTCCTCCAGCCACTCCATGTTGATGCTCTTGAAGGCCGGGGCCAGATCGTCGCTGAACTCGACCACGCTCACGCCGGCCTCGATGTGACGGCTGGCGCGGACGTCCAGCGGCTCGTCGGCCAGCAGGGCCTCCAGCCTGGTCAGCTGATCGAGGAACGACGGATCCAGCTTCGCCAGCACCTCCTCGACGGCGGCCTCGGCGCGGTTCCAGACCAGCATCTTGGCGCGGTCCAGCGCCTCGCGGCCGGCCTGCGTCAGGCGGATGGTCTTGTGGCGCTGGTCGCGGTGCTCGCGGTTGATCTCGACGAGGCCCAGTTCGGTGAGCCTGGCCACGGCGCGGGTCACGGTGGGCTGGGCCACCTGCATGGCCTCGGTCAGGGCGCCGATCGTCTGGGGGCCGTCGCGGTCCAGCGTGCCCAGCACCGGCATGTGGCTGGGCTGCAGCGGCAGGTCGGCCTTTTCCACCAGCCGGGTGACCTGCGACTGCATCCGCTCGGCCAGGCGCTTGAGGCGGCTGCCCAGGAACAGGGCGGCGCGGTCGGAGACGATGTCGGTCATGGCGCGATCCATATGCATAGCGTGCTATATGTCTTGCTATGTTATTTTCGGGTCGGTGGCAAGAGGCCTCTCTCTCCGACCTTCCCCGCGCAGGCGGGGATCCAAGCCGAGGCTGCCGGTGTTCACGGCCGCGCCCATTCGGAGAGTCAGCTTGGGCCCCCGCCTTCGCGGGGGAGGTCGGATGTTATGAATTAGACCAGTTGCAAAATTGGTATAGCAAAATACGAGAACCAATTTTTCGACTCCGCCCTAATTTTTGCTAGGACAAATGGTCTGCATCCATGTATGCCGTCTGAGCGTCAGTCAGCGGAGCGGCCAGAGAGCCGCGTGGGAGTTGAAGCGTGGGAAACATTCGGCGACGGGCCCTGGCCCTGGCGATGCTGGCCTCGGCGGCCCTGCCGGGCGGGGCGGCGATGGCTCAAGCCCAGCCCCCGGCTGCGGTCTCCGCCCAGGTTCAGGTGCAGCCGGGCCTTGCGCCCGTGCTGGTCGGCGGGGCGGATCTCGCCGCCATGCGCACCGAGGGCGCGCGCTATCCGATGTTCGCTGCCGAGCTGAAGCGGGTGCGCAAGGAGGTCGACGCGGCCATGAAGGCCGGGATCGACGTGCCGGTCCCGAAGGATCCCGGCGGCGGCCGCACCCACGAGCAGCACAAGCGCAACTACATGGCCATCTACGGCGCGGGCATGCTGTACCGCGCCACGGGCGACAAGGCCTATGCCGACTACGCCCGCCGGATGCTGCTGGAGTACGCCAAGCTCTATCCGACCCTTGGCCTGCACCCGGCCGCCAAGAACAACGCCGCCGGCAAGCTGTTCTGGCAGAGCCTGAACGACGCGGTCTGGGTGGTCTATTCGATCCAGGGCTATGACGCGATCCGCGACACCCTGAGCGAGGCCGACCGCAAGACCATCGACGACGGTGTGTTCCGGCCGATGGCCAAGTTCATCGCCGACGACCAGCCGCAGGTCTTCGACATCATCCACAACCACGCCACCTGGGCCTGCGCCGCCGTCGGCATGACCGGCTATGTGCTGCGCGATCCGGTGATGGTGGAAAAGGCCCTGAAGGGCACGGACCGCTCGGGCAAGGTCGGCTTCCTCAAGCAGATCGACCAGCTGTTCTCGCCCGACGGCTATTACGCCGAGGGGCCGTACTACCAGCGCTACGCCCTGCAGCCGTTCGTCGTCTTCGCCCACGCGATCGAGGAGAACGAGCCCGGCCGCAAGATCTTCCAGTACCGCGACGGCGTACTGACCAAGGCGGTGAAGGCCGCCGTGCAGCTGACCTATGACGGCTACTTCTTCCCGTTCAACGACGCCCTGCTGGAAAAGAGCCTCAAGACCGACGAGCTCTACCAGTCGATCGCCATCGCCTATGGGGCCACCAAGGATCCGGCGCTGCTGTCGATCGCCCAGTGGCAGGGCCGCACCACGCTGACGCCCGACGGCCTGGCCGTGGCGCGCGACCTTTCGGCCGGCAAGGAAAAGCCGTTCCCCTACGCCTCGATGCTGTTCCGCGACGGCCCCGACGGCGACCAGGGCGCCATCGCCGTGATGCGCGCCGGCCCCGGCGACAATGACGAAGTGGTGGCGGTCAAGAACACCGCCCAGGGCATGGGCCACGGCCACTACGACAAGCTGAACTGGATCCTCTACGACGCCGGCCGCGCGATCGTGACCGACTACGGCGCGGCCCGCTTCCTCAACATCGAGGCCAAGGACGGCGGCCGCTACCTCAAGGAAAACGAGACCTGGGCCAAGCAGACCGTGGCCCACAACACGCTGGTGGTGAACGAGACCAGCCAGTTCGACGGCAAGGTCAAGGTCGCCAATACGATGGCGCCCAGGCAGATCTTCTTCTCGGCCGAAGGCTCGGCGAAGATCAGCACCGCCGAGATGGCCGGGGCCTGGCCGGGCGTGACCTTCCGCCGCTCGATCGTCCAGATCGACGCCGGCAAGGGCCCGCCGCTGGTGCTCGACCTCTTGAAGGTCAAGGGCGACAAGCCTGCCCAGTATGACCTGCCGCTGCACTTTGCCGGCCACATCATCGACGCCGGCTTCCCGCTGCAGCAGAACCTGGCCGCCCGGCCGGTGCTGGGCAAGGACGACGGCTACCAGCACCTGTGGGTCGACGCGACGGGCACGCCCGACGCGACCAACGCCCGCCTGACCTGGATCAACGGCGAGCGCTTCTACACCTGGCGCATGCTGCCGCCGGCCGGGGCGCAGGTGATCATCACCGAGAGCGGCGCCAACGATCCCAAGTTCAACCTGCGCCGAGAGCCGGCCCTGATCCAGCGCGTGAAAAGCGACGGGAACACCACCTTCGTCGGCGTGCTCGAGCCGCACGGCGCCTATGATCCCTCGGCCGAGACCACCGAGGGCTCGACCAGCCGCATCGAGGCCCTGCGCCATGTGCGCACCGCCGACGCCGACGTGGTGACCATCGTGCTGGCCGGCGGCCACACGATCATCCTGGCCATCGCCGACAGCGCCGAACCCGGCGCCGCCCACAAGGCCAGTGTCGACGGGGTGTCGCTGAGCTGGAAGGGCCACTTCCATCGCGTCGACGGCCAGGACATCGGCCAATGAAGGGCGGGCTTCGCTGGCTGATCGTCAGCCTGGTCGGCCTGGCGACGGTCATCAACTACATCGACCGCAACGCCCTGGCCGTCATGTGGCCGGCGGTGTCCAAGGACATCGGCGCCGACAAGGCCGACTACGCCCTCTTGGTGACCATCTTCATGGTCGCCTACGCCTGCGGCCAGTCGCTGTTTGGCAAGGTGTTCGACGTCATCGGCACGCGGATGGGTTTCGCCGTGTCGATCCTGGTGTGGTCGGTGTCGATCGCCGCCCACAGCCTGGTGCGCTCGCTCGGCCTGCTGGCCCTGCTGCGCGTCACCCTGGGGATCAGCGAGGCGGGCAACTGGCCCGGCGCCGTCAAGGCCAACGCCCTGTGGTTTCCGCCGCGCGAGCGGGCCCTGGCCCAGGGCATCTTCAACTCCGGCGCGGCCATCGGGGCCATCGTCTCGGCGCCCTTGGTGGCCCTGCTGTTCGAGCTCCTGGGCTGGCGGGCGACCTTCCTGGTGGTGGGCGTGCTGGGCTTCCTGTGGCTCCTGCCCTGGCTCTTCGTCTACCGCGCCGACCCCGGCGCCCACCCGTGGCTGAGCGAGGCCGAGCGCGCCCACATCGCCGATCGCGGCGACGCCTCGGGCAAGGCCGGCTGGTCGCCGAACCTGCGCGAACTGCTGAAGCAGAAGCAGAGCTGGGCGATCATCGTCTCGCGCTTCTTCCTCGATCCGGTCTGGTGGCTGTTCGTCTCGTGGCTGCCGATCTACCTGGCCGAGACCTTCGGCTTCGACGTGCGCCAGATCGGCCTGTTCGCCTGGGTGCCGTTCGTCGGCGCCATGCTGGGCAGCCTGGGCGGCGGCTGGCTTTCCGGGGCGCTGATCCGGCGCGGCTGGAAGACCCTGTCGGCCCGCCGGTTCGCCGTCACCCTGGGCGGGGCGATCATGCTGCCGGCCCTGCTGCTGACGGCCAAGGCCGCCACGCCGCTGGCCGCCGTGCTGCTGATCGCGGTGATCCTGTTCGGCTTCCAGGTGGCCATCAACAACATCCAGACCCTGCCCAGCGACTACTACGGCGGCGGCGCCGTCGGCACGATCGCGGGGGTGGGCGGCACGGCGGCCGTGGCCGGCACCCTGGTCACCACCTGGCTGGTGCCGGTGATGACCAAGCACGGCTACGCCCCGATCTTCGTCCTGGCGGCGGTCATCGTGCCGCTGGGCGTCGTCTCTCTCTGGCTGCTGGGCGGGCGCGCATCGCCCGTGCCGGCGCCCTCCTCAGACAGTCAGTAAAAAGGGGACCCGCATGAGGTTCAACGGCAAGGTCGCGCTGGTCACCGGCGGCGGCCGCGACATCGGCCGCGAGGTTTCGCTGCGCCTGGCCGCCGAGGGCGCCACCGTGGTCGTCAACTATCGCGGCGACGAGGCTTCGGCGAAGGAGACCGCCGCCCGGATCGAGGCGGCCGGCGGCAAGGCCGTGCTGCACCGCGCCGACGTCACCGACGCGGGCGAAGTCGCGGGCCTGGTGGCGGCGGCTTCGGCGATCACCGGCAGGATCGACATCCTCGTCAACCTCGCCGGCGGCATGGTGGCCCGCAAGACCCTGGCCGACATGGACGAGGCCTTCTTCGACCAGGTCATGACCCTGAACCTGAAGTCGGCCTTCCTGGTGACCAAGGCGGCCTTGCCGCACATCCCGGACGGCGCGGCCATCGTCAACATCGCCTCGCAGGCCGGCCGCGACGGCGGCGGCCCCGGCGCCAGCGTCTACGCCGCCTCCAAGGGCGCGCTGATGACCCTGACGCGCGGCTGGGCCAAGGAGCTGGGACCGCGCGGCATTCGCGTCAACGCCCTGTGCCCGGGCCTGATCGGCACCAGCTTCCACGACATCTTCTCCAAGCCCGAGGGCCGCGCGGCCACGGCCGGAAACACCCCGCTGCGCCGCGAGGGCGCGCCGCAGGAAGTGGCCGCCGCGGTGGCCTTCCTGGCCTCGGACGACGCCTCGTTCCTGGCCGGCGTCAACCTCGACATCAACGGCGGGCTGGCCTTCTCGTAGGGGCGCCTACAGCCGCCTTCTGCGGAAGGAAAATCCTCGTCCTTCGACAGGCTCAGGATGAGGATTTTTGGGGTGAGGCGACGCTGTCAGTCGTCCTCATCCTGAGCTTGTCGAAGGACGAGGGCGGCATCCCGATCCCGTCCAGGCCGCCGTCAGTGCGGCCAACAATAGGGAGGATCCGATGAACAAGACCACGACCGCGATGCTCGCGACCCTGGCCCTGCTGGCCGCCGCGCCGGCCGCCCTGGCCCAGCCGCCCGGCCCGGTGAAAGAGCGCGAGCCGCGCACCGACGCCCCGCCGATCAAGCCCTACAAGGTGATCCTGGTGGGCGACTCCACCACGGCCGTCGGCAGCGGCTGGGGCTCGGCCTTCTGCGACTATCACGTCAAGTCGTCGGTGGCCTGCCTGAACCTGGGCCGGGGCGGGCGCTCGACCCGCAGCTACCGCGCCGAGGGCTCGTGGGACATCGCGCTCGGCGAGGCCAAGGTCCCCGGCTATGCGGCGACCTACGTGCTGATCCAGTTCGCCCACAACGACCAGTCGTCCAAGGGCGAGCGCTGGACCGACCTCTCCACCGAGTTCCCGGCCAATCTCAAGCGCTTCGTCGAGGACGTCCGCGCCGCCGGCGCCCAGCCCGTGCTGCTGACCCCGCTGACCCGCCGCGAGTTCGCCAAGGGCCAGCTGAAGAACACCCTCGACGTCTGGTCCGACGAGGTGCGCAAGGTCGCCGAGCAGACCAAGACGCCGCTGGTCGACCTCAACAAGTCCAGCGCCCGCATCGTCCAGAAGCTGGGGCCGGTCGACTCCATGAAGCTGGCCCAGGCCGAGCCGATCGACAGCGAGGTCGAGGCCGCCAAGGCCGGCACGACCCTGCCGCCCCGCGCCGCCGAAGAGGCCCGCCAGCCCGACGTTCCCACCACCGAGACCGGCCCGCGCGGCCAGCAGGTGCGCAAGTTCGACTACACCCATGTCGGCGACGCCGGCGCGCGGGTGTTCTCCAAACTGGTCGCCGACGACCTGGCCGCGGCGGTTCCGGGCCTGCGCAGCCAGCTGGTGCCTTAGAGGTCCGCGATCTTTACCTTCCCGTCCTCTCCCCTCCCGTCATTCCCGCCCTTGTGGCGGGAACCCCTGGTTCCACTCGCAAGTGAAGTACAAGCGGACCGCTGGCGGTCCGCCTCATTCGCCCTTGCGGCTGACAGAGGGTTTCCCGCCACAAGGGCGGGAATGACGGGAATTTTTTGAGGGATGACGGGTGTTGCGATCTCCCTCCTTCCCCGAGCCCAAAGGGGGAAGCGCGCGGAGGCGGCCGCACGTCACGGCCCTGGCCGTGGCCGCCTCCGCGCAACCGGTCTAAATTGGTATAATATCTGGTCCGGTAATATCGCAAGCAAATTGGCCTGATAATTCTCGTAATTGGTATAAGAATCCGCCTTGACGCGGCGCGGGCCAGGTCGCAGGGTCCCGGCATAAGAAAAGAACTAAGGGGGAGGGAGCGGACATGCGCGCCACGAACACCAATCGCGTCCGGTTGCGGACGATCCTGAGCTGCGGCGCGGCCGCCTCGATCGTCGCCATCGCCGCCCAGGCCAGCGCTCAAGAGGCCCCGGCCGACCAGCCGATCACCGACAACGCCGTCGACGAGGTGGTGGTCAGCGCCATCCGCCAGACCATGCAGAACTCGATCGCCGTCAAGCGCGACACCACGGCCATCGTCGACGCCCTGTCGGCCAACGAGATCGGCGACCTGCCGGGCCAGTCGATCGGCGAAGCGATCATGACCATCACCGGCGCCACCGCCGACCGCGGCAACTACGGCCCGACGGAAGTGTCGCTGCGCGGCCTGGGCTCGTTCCTGTCGGCCACCACCTTCAACGGCCGCGAGGCCTCGAACGGCAGCGGCGACCGCGCCGTCAATTTCGGCCAGTTCCCGTCCGAGCTGTTCAACGGCATCAAGATCTACAAGTCCCAGCAGGCCGACCTGATCGAGGGCGGCGTGGCCGGCACCATCGAGATGGAGACCAAGAAGCCGCTCGACTACGGCAAGCGGCTTCTGCAAGGCGAGCTGAAGGGCAACTACAATCCCTACCAGAAGCGGATCACGGGTTCGGATCCCTGGGGCTGGCGCGGCACGGCCAGCTATGTCGACCAGTACCAGCTGGGCAAGCTGGGCGACGTGGGCGTCTCGCTGGGCGTCCAGCGCAACCAGGTCGACGACCCGGCCGAAAGCTATGTCGCCTCCAACACCTGGCTGGCCTGCAACGCCAACATCAACGCCACGGGCAACTGCACCGAGGTGACCCGCGCCCAGGCCGCGGCCGGCACGCCGTTCTACCTGGCGCCCAACTCGATCACCTTCCGCCAGCTGACCGCCAAGGAAAAGCGCGACGCGATCTTCGGGGCCCTGCAGTGGCAGCCCAACGACCGCTGGGACGTCAACCTGGACATGGAATATTCCAAGCGGAACTACGAGGAAGACCGCCACGACCTGGGCTTCGCCGAGACCCGCTACGCCCTGCGCAACGTGCAGTACGACGACCAGCACCGGCTGCTCTACGCGACCGGGAACAGCACCCTGCAGTCGGTCTCGACCCTGTTCCAGCGGGAAGAGGAATATATCGGCGGCGGCGGCGACTTCGAGTTCCGGGCCACTGATCGCCTGACCCTGAACGCCGACATCTCCTACAGCCAGACGACGCGCACCGACCTGACGCGCTCGACCCGCCTGCGCACCGATCCGCTGGACATCTACGGGAACCGCACGGCGATCAACAACCAGCGCATCCCCTTCACCTACGACGCCCGCGGCGGCTTCGCCCCGGTGCTCACCGTCGACAGCCGCTTCAATCTGAACGACTGGTCGCTCTACAGCGACGACGCCCGCCTGACCCGCGAGGAGGAGGAGAAGAAGGATCGCATCTTCGCCACCCGCTTCGACGCTGCTTACGATCTGGACGGCTTCATCAGCCGCATCGACGCCGGCGCCCGCTATTCGCGCCGCCGCTACACCACCTATGACGACCTGGTGACCATCGACCAGGCCAGCCTGGCGGTCGACCGGGCGGTGAACCTGGCCTGCCGCACCAACTTCCCGCAGTCGGACTATCTGGGCGACGCGCCCACCCACTCGGTGCGCAGCTGGGCGACCTTCGACACCCTCTGCCAGTTCCGCAACTATCTGGGCACGGAAGATCCCGGCGGCAGCGGCGACACCCGCTCGGTGGCCAATGCCGACGTCACCGAGACCGTGTGGTCGGGCTACGTCATGGCCTCCTACAAGGGCGAGGCGGCCGGCATGCCGGTGCGCGGCAACTTCGGGGTGCGGGTGGTCGACACCAGCGTCGTCTCCAAGGGCCTGCGGGCCGAACTCGACGTCGTCAACAACAGCGACGGCTCGATCCGCCTCGTTGAGACCGGCGCCTTCGACGCCACCCGGATCAAGGCCTCCAGCTTCCGCGTGCTGCCCAGCGTCAACGCCAATTTCGACCTGACGCCCAAGACCGTGGGCCGCATCGCCCTCTATCGCGCCATGTCGCGCCCGGCTCCCAGCAGCCTGGCGGCGGGCCGCACCATCACCCTGCAGGACGGGACCGACTTCACCTCGATCCAGGACGCCATCGGCGAGATCGTCGCCAGCGGCAGCCCGCGCCTGAAGCCGATCATGTCGTGGAACGCCGACGTGGCGCTGGAATACTACGCCAACCGCGACACCATCCTGGCCACGACCCTCTACTACAAGCAGTTCACCGGCGGCTTCATCCCGGTGACCATCAACGAGGACTTCGTCATCGACGGCCAGACCGTCAGCGTTCCGGTCACCCAGACCCAGAACAGCGACGACAAGAGCCACGTCTACGGCGCGGAGTTCACGCTCTCCAACAAGTTCAGCTGGCTGCCCAAGCCGCTGGACGGGTTCGGCGGCAAGCTGAGCTACAACTACGCGATCACCAACTTCAAGAATCACGACATCCGGCTGGGCGACGTCATCGACCCCGACACCGGCGCGGTGACCGACGGCATGATCCCGGCCGCGGGCCTGAACGGCTATTCCAAGCACGTGCTGTCGGCCCAGCTCTATTACGAGCGCGGTCCGCTCAGCGTGCAGGGCATCTATCGCTACCGCTCGCGCTACTATCAGGACTTCGTCGGCGGCAACGCCCAGCTGCGCTACATCTCGGGCGGCGACGCCTTCGACTTCAACGTCCAGTACAAGCTGAACAAGAAGGTCGACATCCGCCTGCAGGGCCTGAACCTGTTCAACGAGGTCAAGATCGACTCGATGCCGGTGCCGGGCAGCACCCGCAACTACCAGTACTTCGGCCAGCAGTTCTTCATCTCGATCCGGGCGCGGCTGTAGCCTCCCACAATCGTCATCCCGGACGGCCGAAGGCCGATCCGGGACCCAGGGGCCGGCACAGTGCGGTCGCCCCTGGGTCCCGGCTCTCCGCTTCGCTGCGGCCGG
Source organism: uncultured Caulobacter sp. (assembly GCA_966252285.1). Classification (GTDB taxonomy): domain Bacteria; phylum Pseudomonadota; class Alphaproteobacteria; order Caulobacterales; family Caulobacteraceae; genus Caulobacter. Next base: position 9,664 of record CBINOL010000067.1, on the reverse strand, counting down.
GATGACGAGCGTTTAAGTGCTTGAAGAGGCTGTGGCTTGTCGTCGACCCGCCCCGGGCGTCGAGGAAGTGGGGAGAACCCCGGCGCCTACCAGTTTGCTATTCCAATTCCAGTCCGGTTCGGGCATGGCTTGAAGGGCAACACCACCATAGAGGGGCGCCATGGCCGACCGCCGCCTGTTCGAGGAAATCGCCGACAAGATCGCGGAGATGGTCCGCGCGGGCGAGTTTCCGCCAGGCTCGCGGCTGCCGGGCGAGCGCGAGATGTCCGAGCGGCTGGGGGTCAGCCGCGTCACCGTCCGCGAGGCCGAGATCGCCCTGCAGGCCCGGGGCACCTTACGCATCCGCGCCGGCTCGGGCGTCTATGTCTGCGCCCCGGCCGGGGCCGACGCCGCCGGCGGCGAGGGCGCCCTGCCCACCGTCAGCGCCTTCGAACTGACCGAGGCCCGTTCGCTGTTCGAGAGCGAGGCCGCCGCGCTCGCCGCCCCGACCATCTCCGACGCCGACCTCGCCAAGCTCGACGACCTCCTGGCCCAGATGGTCGAGGCCGGCGACGACGACGCCCGCTCCACGGCCGTCGACCGCGAGTTCCACATGACCATCGCGGCCGCCTCGGGCAACCGGGTGATCATCCACACCATCAAGACCCTCTGGAAGTTCCGCATGGAGGATCCGGAGGTGCGCCGCACCCACCAGTCGATCTGCCACCACGACGGCGAGGCCCGCCAGGCCGAGCACGTGGCGGTGGTCGAGGCCCTGCGCCGCCGCGACCCCAAGGCCGCCCGCCAGGCCATGCGCCTGCACTTCTCGCGCCTGCTGGAATCCATGCTCGACGCCACCGAGCAGCAGGAACGCCTGGAACTGGAACGCAAGGCCGCCGAGAGCCGCCAGCGCTTCCTGATGACCGCGCGGATGGGGTAGGGGGCTTTCCCTATTCTCCACATTCACCGAGCATCCCCGCGCAGGCGGGGATCCAAGCCGAGCCTGCGGGCCGGTCGCGGCCGTGCGCCATCCTGAAAGACAGCTTGGGTCCCCGCCTTCGCGGGGAAGGACGGATTTGAGTAAGCTGCTTTGTTGGCCTCGGCAGAGGGAGATCCTCGTCCTTCGACAGGCTCAGGATGAGGATTTTGTGCGAGCCAGCGCGCCAATAGTCGTCCTCATCCTGAGCTTGTCGAAGGACGAGGACGGCATCCCAAGCGTCGCTCTTACTCGACGATAGAGCAGCCTTTGAGCAAAGGCGGCTGAAGGTCGGAACCCCGCCGCCCCGACCGCTTTTCCTTCCGACGGGGGAAAGCGCCGCCATCAGTCGGTCGGCCGTCCCGCCTTGCGAGGAGCCGGCCCGATGCTCTCATCCCTGCTGACTGGCCTGCTGACCAGCGCCCTGGCGCTCGCCCTGCTTTCGGCGGGCCCGGCCAAGGGCTGGGACGGCGTCTACAGCTACACCCAGGACGGCGGCCGCACGGCCGGGGGCTCGCCGATCCTGGTGACCTGGCGGCTGACCCTGAAGAACGGCGCCTGCGAGTTCCATGGCGAGGGCTTCCAGACCCTGGAGACCATGCAGTGCAGCACCCACGCCACGCCCGAAGGGCTGGAGGTGCGGTTCGTGCGCTATCCGCCGCCGGCCAAGGCCAACCGGTTCGGCGTCGAGGTCTACAAGCCCGGCGCGCCGCTCTTCACCCTGTCGCGGCTGGAGGGCCGGGTGCTGACCCGCTGGACCGGTTTCGTGCCCGACGAGGGCGTCGCCCGCTCGCCCGCGCCCTATCTGAAGAAGGTGAAGTGATGCGTAGAGCCAAGGTCCTCATCGGCCTTCTGGTCGTGGCCGGCCTGGCCGGCGCGGCGGTCTACGCCTATGACGCCGCCCGCCCTCGGGTCCACCCGATCAAGGCCGCCGACGCCCGCGAGCACGACCTCGACGCTCCCCAGCCGCGGTTCGCCAGGGACGCCGACGGCCGCGCCCGGCTGTTCGGGCCGGCCCGCGTCATCGACGGCGACACCCTGGAGATCAAGGGCCTGCGGGCCCGGCTGTGGACCATCGACGCGCCGGATCTGGACCAGACCTGCCTCGACAAGGACGGGGCGTCCTTCGCCTGCGGCCAGGCCGCGCGCGAGCATCTGGAAAAGCTGATCGCCGGCCGCCAGGTCGCCTGCCGCCCCGAAGGTCCGCCTTCGGACGGCGACGCCTGGCAGGGCCTGTGCTTCGTCGCCGACGCCCCCTGCCAGGACGAGGGCGGGCCGTGCGCGTCGGACCTCGACTCCCTCAACCTGGCCATGGTGCGCCAGGGCTGGGCGGTCGACCTGGAAGGTCAGTATTCCGAGCCGGAGTCCGACGCGGAAGACGACAAGGCCGGCCTCTGGGCCGGGCGCTTCGACGAGCCCGAGGCCTGGCGCCAGAAGGCCAAGGCGGGCGCGCCGACGAACTGAAACGCCCGTTCTTCGGGGATCCGAAAAATAATTCCGCACCGCAACATCCCGTGACGTTGTGGCAATCTTGGCCATGCGCTAGAGCTCGTCCGAAGATTGCTTTGTCGGGCATGGGTCGCGTTTAGTTTGTTGCTCTGGACCGTCCCCGATCAGCCCCCCGCGGCCGTCTCCGCACCCCCCTCCGCCACGCTGGAGCAGGTCGGGGCCGAGGTCGGCGAGGCCATGAAGCGCGGCGACTGGCGCCGGGCCGATCTGCTGCTTTCCCGCCTGCCGCCCGAGACCTCGGCCAGTCCCGAGGTGCGGTTCGTGCGCGCCTTCCTGGCCCGCCGCATGGGCCGTCACGACCGCGCCATCGAGATCTACCAGCGGCTGCTGGAAGGGGCGGACGCGCCGCTGCGGGTGCGGCTGGAGCTGGCCGACACCTTCGTCGAGGCCAATGACGACCGCTCGGCCGAGCACAACTACCGCCTGGCGCTGGCCTCGGACGAGGCCGAAACCGTGCGCGAGGGCGTCGAGGCCCGCCTCAAGGAGATCGCCGAGCGTCGGCGCTGGCGCTACAGCGTCAACCTGGCGGTCTCGCCCGACAGCAACGTCAACACCGCCACCGACGCCCGGCAGCTGGAGATCTTCGGCCTGCCGTTCGAACTGTCGGACGAGGCGCGGCGCACCTCGGGCGTCGGGCTCAGCCTGGCGGCCTCGGCCGAGCGCAGCGTGCCCCTGAAGGGCCGCACCCGGCTGATGGTCGGCGGCTATGGCCGCTTCGTCGACAACGACGAGCAGGCCTTCGACGACGGCGCCCTGGGCCTGCGGGCCGGGCCGCAGTTCTGGCTGGGCCAGACACGGGCGGGCGTCGAGGCGTCGGTCGAGCGCCGCTGGTTCGGCGGCCAGCCCCTGTCGCGCACCGCCGGCCTGTCGGGCGACCTGCAATGGGGCTGGGGCCGGGTGCAGCGCCACGCCACCCTGTCGGCCCAGAAGCTGACCTACGACCGCATAGAGGGCCGCGACGCCTGGATCTACGCCGCCGGCTGGGACCGCACGCGCTATGTCAGCGCCAACCGCTTCTGGCGGCTGGGCGTCAGCGGCGCCCGGGGCGAGGCCGAAACGGCCTCGGAGTCGTTCTGGCTGTGGCGGACCTCGGCGGGCCTCTACCAGACCCTGCCGGCCGGCCTTGCGGCCTTCGTCGAGCCTTCGGTCGAGCGCCGGGCCTATGACGCGCGCAGCCTGCTGTCGCCCAAGGCCCGGCGCGACACCGAGTACGCCCTGGCCGTGCGGCTGATCAAGCGCGACTGGCGCTATCGCGGCTTCAGTCCGTACGTCGGGGCCCAGGCCAGCCGCAACGACAGCAATCTCGACATCAACGCCTATTCCCGCCTGCGGGTGGATTTCGGCGCGACACGAACCTTCTGACCATTTTTCGCGAGGGGTGGGCGACATGAACAACTTTGCCAAGGTTCTGCTGGTCGGCGCGGCCGCCGCGGCCCTGACGGCGTGCGGCGGCGGGGGCGGCGGCGGGGGTCCGTCGACCGGCGTCACCACGCCCACGCCGCCGACCACGCCCACCACCCCGCCGCCGATCACGCCGACGGCCCTGCTGCTGTCGCCGATGGCGGCCATCACCGACCTCGACACGCGGGCGACGGCCGGCGGCCAGCTGAACAACTTCGAGATCACCGATCCCGACGCCCCCAACGCGACCAAGTACGCCGAGCTCAATATCGACGGCGACGAGTTCGTGCGCATGCGCTTCGCCAACAACAACCTGTCGGTCATCGAGACCGCGAGGGCGTCCGAATACTCCGAAGGCCTTCGGTCCGGCGGCGGCTACTTCACCGAAGGCGGGCGTCAGGTCTCTCGCCTCATCGCCACCAAGGGCTGGAACTACCTGGCGATGCCGGCCCTGGAAGAGGGGGCCGGTTCGGTCGGGCTGAACACCGGCGACGCCCCTGACTGGGTGCGGCCGATCGCCTGGAACTCGCTGACGTCGGAAGAGGGGCGGATCTGGGGCTTTGGCCTGCTCGGCGACCTGGCGACGGGCATCCCGACCACCGGCGTCGCCCGCTTCCGCGGCGAGGCCACGGGCTCGGCCGACGGCGTGTTCCGCAGCGCCGGGCTGAACCAGCCGTTCTGGGCCAGCGCCGGCGTGGACATCGACTTCTCGACCGGCAAGGTGCGCGGCGGGCTGGAAGACTTCAGCACCTACTACAAGCTCGATTTCCCGTTCCACACCCTGGACTTCAACTTCGAGGCCAATCTGGTCGACGGCAAGTTCGCCGCGAACACGATCGACGCCCCGTTCCAGACCGGCGAGAAGGGCTCGGTCTTCGGCCAGCTCTACGGTCAGGGCTCGGATCTCGAGGTCGGCGCGACGTTCAGCGTGACCTATGCCGACACCAAGCTGGCGGGGATGTTCGTCGCCGGCCGGCCGACCGCCAACTTCCTGGCCGGCGCCGACCCGATCACCCTGCGCCCGTCGCTGGTCAACCTGACCTCGTCGACGGCCGGCTGGACCCGCACCAGCTACAACCAGAACAACATCGAGCTGGGCGGCAACAACGAGTCTCTGACCTTCACGCCCGGCGCCTTCGGCGGTTCGGACGACAGCTACCGGCTCTACTTCGACAACGGCGCGGAGATGATGCTGCAGGACTTCGACGTCCGGCACTACAAGGGCGACCGCTACGTCGACACGCCGCGCCCGTCGACCACCGGCACGCGCTACCTGCGGGTCGAGACCTGGACCAACGGCCAGACCCTCAATCGCTGGGAGCTGGGCGTGCAGAGCGACACCGCCTGGCTGCGGCCGATCTACGTCCAGGCCCTGGAATATGTGAACGCCGGCATCTCGCCGGGCGTGACGCACCGGGCCTACATGACCACGGGCCTGCGCTCGACGGCGCTGCCGGCCAGCGGCTCGGCCCGCTACAAGGGCGACGCCATCGGCACGATCGTCAACGCCGCCACGGGGGCCACCTACACCACCAGCGGCACCGGGGTGGTCGACGTGGCCTTCGGCACGGGTCAGGTGAAGGGCGGCATCGGCTCGCTGACCTATACCGCCAGCAACGGCAACGTCGCGCCGAACGACCCCGCCAGGCCCACCCTGATCACCTTCAGCGGCGCGCTGAACGGCAATCGGGCCTTCGACGCCACGGTCGATGGGCAGAAGCTGGGCCTGACCGGCCAGGTGCGCGGCGACTTCTACGGTCCCGACGCCGCCGAGCTGGGCGCGATCTACAACATCAACATCCCCGGCTACGGCGCGATGGCGGGCATGCTGGCGGGGACGCGCAACCCGGTCCCGACCGGCGTCGGCTATTCGGCCACGACCTTCTCCTCGGCGGCGGGCGCGGCCAACTACGCCGTCAGCGCCGAGCCGCTGACCGGCCTGGCGGTCGAATGGCGCCGCAACTCGCCGTTCGGCCAGGGCGACACCCTGCGCCTGGACATGACCGCCGGCGGCCAGTCGCTGAACGAGACCTATACGGGCCGGGCGGTGTCGTACAACGACTATCCCTATGGCGTGAACGCCGCCTACCGGACCGCCGAGGTCGTCGCCTTCGACGGGGCCAAGGGCCTGGTCGAGATGATGTACCGGGTGTCGGGCGTCGACCTGCGCTATTCCAGCCTGGCCGGCTGGCGGGCCAGCGACCAGCGCACGACCCACTATGTGGCGCTGGGCCAGCGCGCCACCGACGTGCCGCAGACCGGCAAGGCCGAGTACCAGGGCGTGGTCGTGGCCGGCTACAACGACAACGGCTACGTCAACAGCGCCGAGGGCAAGATCGCCATGAGCGTCGACTTCGGCGCCGCCTCGCTGACGGGCTCGACCACCGGCATGGCGCTGGGCGCCAACCGGCCCGATCCGAACTTCAGCTTCAAGGCCTCGATCGCCAACGCCGAGTTCTCGGGCGACTTCGCCAACGCCGACAACACCCTGTCCGGCCCGGTCAAGGGCCTGTTCGCCGGCCCCGGCGCGCCCGAGGCGGTCGGCTCGTTCCAGGCCACCAAGGCCCCGACGGGCGCCACCTACGGCGGCGGCTTCGTGGCGGTGAAGAAGTAGGGCTCGCCAGGCTCTTCGGAAGCAAAAAGGGCGCGCCGGACCAGGTCCGGCGCGCCCTTCTCGTTCAGGCTGGGCCCTGGGGGCGTCCTCAATTGCTCTTACGCGTCATCCCGGCCGAAGGGCCGCGTAGCGGGCCGTAGAGCCGGGACCCAGGGGCCGCCGCACGGCGTCTGCGACCGCTTGGCGGGGTCAACCGACCGCCGCGCCCAGTCCCCTGGGTCCCGGATAAGCCCTGCGGGCTTTCCGGGATGACGGGAAGTGAGCGAGCGAAACGGTTGGATCCGATGCGCTCGCTCAACTGAGCCCGCTTGGCTTAGAAGCCGAAGCGCACGCCGACCAGGGCGCCGGCGCTCGACAGGTCGAACTTCGACTTCTCGTCGCCGCCCGAGGTCGAGGTCTCCACGCGGATCGGGCCGACGCGCTGGTAGCGGGCCTCGGCGAACAGCGAGACGCGCGGCGAGACGGCCACGCTGGCGCCGGCGATAGCCTGCAGGGTCAGGGCCGAGCCCTTGTCGTCGAGCAGGCCGTCGTCGATCTTCACCGAGGCCGCGCCGATGCCCGCGCCCAGATAGGGCTTCACCGGGCCGGCGACCGGGAAGTCGTAATAGGCGTTGATGTCGAGGCTCAGGGTCTGGGCCTTGTCGCCCTCGAAGGTCTGCGACAGCGGACCCACGCGGATGGTGGTCTCGATGTCCTGGCTGCGGTAGCCGACGGCCAGTTCGGCGCGCCAGTTGCCTTCCAGCGACGCGCCCCAGGCGGCGGCGAACTGGGCGCTGGCGTCGACGTCGCCTTCGACGCGGCCGCCGGTGAAGCGGTAGTCATAGTCGCTCTTGCCGATGTAGCCGCCGGCGATCGAGACGTACTGGCCCTTCTGGGCCGCGGCCGGGGCCTTGGCGGCGGGCTTGGCGTCCTGGGCGTTGGCGGCGCCGGCGAAGGCGAGCGTCGCGACGGCGGCGGCGATGAACAAACGCATGAAGTGAAATCCCCCAATAGCTACACGTCCGGGTTGGACGTCATCGCCGATAGGGGGTAAAGTGACGGCTATAAACTGAAGTCGGAGCAAGCTTGACCGTTTGTCGCCGACTATTGCACCGGCGCAACAATTGGTTGCGTGGCGGATATTCTGTCAACTGAAGCGGTGGGGAGGAGGGCGCGAAAACTCCGGCCCCTCCCTTGGCCTCAGCCGGCCATGGCCTCGCGCTTTTCCTCCAGCATCAGCCAGTCTTCCTCGGCCTGGGCCAGATCGGCGCGGGCCTTGTCGAGGGCCTTCATGATCTTGTCAAAGCCGGCCGGGTCGCGGGCGTAGAGGTTGGGGTCGTCCAGCTTCTTCTCCAGATCGCCGAGGATCTTGGGCGAATTGGCGATCAGGGCCTCGCATTCCTCCAGCCGCCGCTGGTCCTTGTAGGACAGCTTGGTGGCCTTCTTGGGCGGGGCCGCCGCGGGGGTGACGATGGCCTTGTGCGAGCCGGTTCCGGTGGCGAAGTCGCCGGCCGCGCCGCGCGCGCCCTTGAAGAAGTTCGGGGACTGGTCGATCAGGTCGGTCCAGCCGCCGGGGGTCTCCAGCACGTCGCCATGGCCGTTCATGGCGATGGTCGAGGTGGCCAGGCGGTCGATGAAGTCGCGATCGTGGCTGACCAGAATGAGGGTTCCCTCGAAATCGGCCAGCAACTCTTCCAGCAGGTCGAGCGTGTCCATGTCGAGATCGTTGGTCGGTTCGTCGAGCACCATCAGGTTCATCGGCGAGGCCAGCGCCCGGGCCAGCAAGAGGCGGTTGCGCTCGCCGCCCGACAGGCTGGTGACCGGCTGGCGCAGCTGGGCCTCGGTGAACAGGAACTCCTTGGCGTAGCCGGCCACGTGCTTGGACACGCCGCGCACCAGGATGGAGTCGCCGCCCGACGGGGTCAGGAAGTCCCAGACGGTGATCTTTTCCGACAGGGCCAGGCGGTTCTGGTCGACATAGGCGATCTCGAGATTGGTGCCCAACTGCACCGTGCCGGCGTCGGCCTCGATCTCGCCCAGCAGCATGCGCACCAGGGTGGTCTTGCCCGCGCCGTTGGGGCCGACCAGCGCCACGCGGTCGCCGCGCAGGATGCGGGTCGAGAAGTTCTCGACGATGGTCCGCTCGCCGAACTTCTTGGTCAGGCCCTTGGCCTCGACCACGCGCTTGCCCGACGTGCCCGAGCTTTCGACGGCCATCGACATGGCGCCGCGCTTCTCGGACTGGATGTCCTTCTTTTCGGCGCGCAGGGCCATCAGGGCGCGGCGGCGGCCCTCGTTGCGGGCCCGGCGGCCCTGGACGCCGCGCGCCAGCCAGGCGTTCTCGACTTCCAGCTTCTTGTTGAGGCGGCGCTCTTCTTCCGCCTCGGCGGCCAGCACCTGCTCGCTCCAGGGCTCGAACTCGGCGAAGCCCTTGTCGAGGCGGCGCACCTTGCGGTGCTCCAGCCAGAAGGTGCGCTGGGTGACGCGGTTGAGGAAGGCGCGGTCGTGGCTGACGATCAGCGCCGCGCACTTGGAGTTGGCCAGCTCTTCTTCCAGCGTCTGGATGGCGAAGATGTCGAGGTGGTTGGTCGGCTCGTCCAGCAGCAGCACGTCGGGCTGCTCGGCGAACGCGCGGGCCAGCGCCGCGCGGCGACGCTCGCCGCCCGACAGGCCTTGCGTGCCCTGGGCGTAGTCCAGGCCGAAGTCGGCCAGGGTGGCGTGGGCCTCGTAGTCCTGGGCGCCGCCGGCCGTGCAGTAGTCGAGCAGGGTCTCGCCGGTGATCTCCGGCTCCTGGCTGACGAACACCACCTTGGCGCCCGGCTGCACGGCGCGCTCGCCGCTGTCGGGCTCGGCGCCCTGGGCGGCCAGCACCTTCAGCAGGGTCGACTTGCCGGCGCCGTTGCGGCCCACGAGGCAGGCGCGGATGCGCGGCTCCAGGGCCAGGTCCACGCCGTCGAACAGCGGCTTGGCGCCGTCGGCGAGACGGACGTCCTTGAGGGCGAGCACGGGGGCGCGGGCGGGGGCGGCCATGAAGCGGTCTTTACGTCTGATCGGGCGGTGAGGGCGAGGAGATGGGGCCTATAGCAGGGCGCGGGGAGGGGGAAGGCGGAAAGTTTGTCTGGCGGGGCGAGGGAGCCCCCTCAGTCGCTCTGCGACAGCTCCCCCAGAGGGGGAGCATCTTCTTGGCGCGGCGCTTCTAGATCCTC
>CBINOL010000066.1:0-26370 GCA_966252285.1 uncultured Caulobacter sp. | reverse complement strand
CGGGGCGGACGGAACGCCCGGCGTCACCCCCAGCCCAACCCTTCCCCCATCAAGGGGGAAGGGCTTCAGGGAGGGGAGAGGCGGTGGAAACCGGTCCACGCTTCGGAAACTGAAACCACCCCCTCCGGCCCTTCGCCCCCCCCTACAGGGGGAGGACCGTTGCTACAGCGCGGGCAGCCGGATTTCGGCGCGCAGGCCGCCTTGCGGGCGGTTGCGCAGGACCAGTTCGCCGTCTTCGCGCTTGAGGATCTGCTGGACGATGGTGAGGCCAAGACCCAGGCCGCCGGTGTTGCGGGCGCGGGCGCTGTCGAGGCGGTGGAAGGGTTCGAGCACGTGGGCCAACTCGGCCTCGGGAATGCCGGGCCCCTTGTCCTCGACCGCCAGCACGACCATCCGGCCTTCGCGGCTCAGCGTCAGGGCGGCTTCCCCGCCGTAGTGCAGGGCGTTCTGGACGATGTTGCTGATGGCGCGCTTGAGCGACAGCGGGCGGGCGTGCACCGGCAGGTGCTCGGGGCCGTCATAGGTGGCGATGCGCTCGGAGTCGGTGGCGTCGTCGACCAGGGTCATGGCGATGGCGGCGATGTCGGTGCGGCGCGGCGGCTCGGGGTCTTCCTGGCCGCCGAGATAGGCGAGCAGCGAGTCGAGCATGCCGGTCATCTCGTCGACGTCGGCCTCGAGCGCCTCGCGGGCCGAGGCCTCGGAGACGAAGCCGGCGCGCAGGCGCAGGCGGGCCAGGGGCGTGCGCAGGTCGTGGCCGACGGCCGCCAGCGCCTCGGTGCGGGCCTGCAGCAGGCCGGCGATGCGGTCCTGCATGGCGTTGAAGGCCTGGGCCACCATCTTGAGATCGCCCGCGCCGGTCTCGGCCACCCGAACCCGCGCGCCCTGGCCGACCTTGTCGGCGGCCTCGGCCAGCGCCCGCAGCGGACGGCTGAGGTTGCGCAGCACCAGGGCCGCGGCGGTGATGACGCCCAGGCCCAGGATGAAGGCCGAACCGACGCTGCTGAGCAGCACAGCCCAGGGGGCGGCCCGGATCTTGGTCTTCATGGTCAGCCAGGTGCCGTCGCGCATCTTCAGCGCCACCTTCAGGTGGGTGTCGCGCGGCAGGGTGCGGTCGATCTCGGCGTTCATCCGCAGCTCGCGCCGGGCCAGGCTGGGCTCGGCGGCGCGGAACTGATCCTTGAGCTTGCGCTCGGCCGAACGCTCGCGGTCGACCAGGTGGGGCAGGGGCGTCCACTCCAGCTGGCTGGAGCGGCTGGAGAGACCCGCCGCGCGGGCGATGCGCTCGTACTCGGGGCGGGTCTCGAGGATCGCTTCGGCGGTCACCAGCTGTTCGGCGGCGCGCTGAACCTGGTTGTTGCGGTTGGGGTAGATGCGGCTGTTCTCGAACAGGATCGAGCTGCCGATGAATTCCAGGGCGACGGCCAGCATCAGGACCAGGGTGACCTGGCCGACCAGACGCTGCGGCCATAGCCGCAAAGGCTTCATCGCCGCTCCACCTGCGCGGTGAAAATATAGCCGATGCCGCGCACGGTGCGCAGCAGCGACTCGGCCTGGCCGCTGACGGCCAGCTTGCGACGCAGGCGGCTGACCAGCACGTCGATGCTGCGGTCCGAGGCGTCGGAGATGCGGGCGCGCGACATTTCCAGCAGGCGCTCGCGGCCGATCACCCGCTGGGGCGACGACAGGAAGGCCAGCAGGAGGTCGAACTCCGCGCCCGACAAGTCGACGAAGGCGCCGTCGGGCGACAGGAGCTCGCGGCGGCCCGGATCGAGCTGCCAGCCGGCGAACACCATCTGCTGGGCGCCGCGAGGCTGGCTGGCCTGGGCCCCGCCCTGGGTGCGGCGCAGGATGGCGCGGATGCGGGCGATCAGCTCCTTCTTGCTGAAGGGCTTGCCGATGTAGTCGTCGGCGCCGAGCTCCAGGCCGATCAGGCGGTCGCTCTCGTCGTCGCGCGCGCTGAGCATGACGATCGGAACGTCGCTTTCCTTGCGCAGGCTGCGGCACAGCTGGAAGCCGTTGCTGCCCGGCATCATCACGTCGAGCAGGATGATGTCGACGGTGTTGGTTTCGAGCACGCGGGCCATCTCGCCGCCGTGGGCGGCGCTGAGCGGCTGGAAGCCTTCCTCGCGAAGCAGGCGCATCAGAAGGGTGCGCAGGGCCGGATCATCCTCGACGATGAGCACGGTCGGGGCCACGGGGGCCGTCGCCAGCTCCCGCTGCAAAGCGTTCAGTCCGTTACCTGAGCTATCCATATGCCTGGGCTATCTAGGAACGATGCGGCCGCGAGCAAGGTAGAAAGCGGCTGTTTTCCACCGACTTCAAGCCAATACCAGGCCAGATTGCATCGTTCTCTTGAAAAGGGGATGCCCTCGCGCGCACTTCGGGGGAAGAGGACTCGCGCGAGGGCCGACCGCCGAAGCGGCCGTCTTGGATGCCGGACGCCCTTAGGCGGCGCGGCAGATGTCGGTGACGGCGGCGCGCACGGCGCCTTCCTGGGCCGCGGCGGCGTCGGCCGAGTGGAACACGACGCGGACCACGCCTTCCTTGGCCTTGGCGGCGGCGACGTCGTCACGCTTGGCGAGCTCGACGGCGGCCGGGGCGGCGCAGGAGGCGGCGGCGGCGATCTTCACGGTGCGCTTCTGAAGGTTCTTCTTGGCGACTTCTTCGGTGAAGGTCAGGCCGTGGCCGGCCGGACCAGCCATGGCGGGGAAAGCGACGAGGCCGGCGGCCACGGCGATAACAGCAGCGAACTTCATGATGGAAAACTACTCCGGATACGGGGGACGCGACGGCTCAGCCGCCGGTGGCGGTGTCGGCTTGCGCCTGGACCGCGGGAAGGGTGGCGCGATAGGCCTCGACGCGGTTCAGCAGACCGGTGATCTCGGCCTGGGTGATGGCCGTGCGGTGCTCGTAGCCCTTGGGCGACTTGAACTTGAAGCCCCAGGCCTGCGGCTTGGCGGCGACCTTGCGCAGCTCGCTCTCGCTGATCGAGAAGGCGACTTCTTCCGTGCACAGTTCCGGCGCCTCGAACAGGAAGCAGCGGCCGGCGTTGTCGCGGATCTTGATCGCCTGGGTCTGGACCGGCCAGGCCGAGGTCTCGTAGGCCACCGTGTCGTACTCGCGCATCGCGCCCTGGTACATCAGGGTCTGGCGGACTTCGTAACGCGTCGCGCCGGTGCGCTTGTCGACGACGGCGCGCAGGTAGTTGTCGTTCGACGGATTGCGGAACAGGCCCTTGCCGGTCTGGAAACCGGCCTGGGTGCTGACCACGGTCTCGACGTCGAGCTGGTCGTCGATGACCTGGGTCCTGGCCTGGAAGTGATCGACGCCGAGGGCGACCTGCTTGGCGGGTAGCTTCACGGTTTCGGCGACGGCCGCGCCGCCGATGGCCAGGCCGCCCAGGGCGGTCAGGGTCAGCAGGCGATAGCGGGTCTTGCTCATGGTCTTCTCCTGCGAAGCGCGGGCCGATCCCTCGTTCGGCGGGCGCTTCTGACAGGTCTTAAGGTGGAGAGGCCGCCTTGCGGGTCTGCATCTTGTTTGTGACAAAGCATTGCCACGCATCATCTGGGGCGCCGGCGCCTTAGAATGCGGCGGATCCGAGATAGCCCAGGCCCGTGGCCCGATGGATCGCCTGGGCCCGTCCGGCCACCCGCAGCTTCAGGGCGGCGTTCTGGACGTGGAAACGGACCGTGGGGCCCGAGATGCCGATGATCTGGCCGATGTCGGCGTCGGTCTTTCCGGCCGCCGCCCATTTCAGGCACTGGATCTCGCGCTTGGTCAAGCGGGCCAGCGGACCGTCGTCGGCCATCCCGTCGCGATAGGCCGACACCAGGCGCAGGGCCGCGCCGTGCAGGCGGTCGGCGTTCGCGGCATAACGCGCGGGCAGGTCGGCCAGCGGCTCGTCCGAGGCCCAGACCACGGCGCCGATCACCCCGCCGGTCAGGTAGGCCGGCGCGATCACCGCCGCGGCGACGCCGAAGTCCTGCGCCGCCTCGGCCACCGGAATGGCCTCCAGCCGGGGCAGCGGCCGCCAGCTGGAGAAGCGTCCCTGGTGATAGAAGAACGGCTCGGCGGCGTAGCGGGCGGCCAGGATGAACGGGGCCCGCAGCGCGAACGACCGGTCGCGCCAGTAGCGCAGCCCCGCGTCCAGCCACTGGAAGGTGGTCTCGGCCAGGGGCAGCCCGTCGGGACCCAGCATCGGCTCGGGGCTGGAAATGTCGGCGCTGGCGGCGACGTAGGGCAGGCCGATCTCGGCGCCCAGGTCGCGCACGCGCACGGCCAGGTCCATGACCCGCGCCAGACGCTCGCGATGCTCCCCCGTCGTCGCCGTCATGCGGGCGCTTTCCCTATCGGTTCCGATAGCTTGCGCACCGGCCCCGGGCTTTCGCAAGTTTCCCCGACGTTGGATGGAGCGCGCGCGTGGACCTGGAGCTGTCGGCCGAAGACCTGGCCTTTCGCGACGAGGTGCGGGCGTTCCTCGACGCCGAGCTGACGCCGGAGCTGCGCGAGGCCGGGCGGCGGATGACCAGCGTGTTCTGCGACAAGGTTCACAGCCTGGCCTGGCAGAGGATCCTGCACGCCAGGGGCTGGGCCGCGCCCAGCTGGCCGGTGGAGCACGGCGGGCCGGGCTGGAGCGAGATCCAGCGCCACGTCTTCCAGGCCGAATGCGCGCGGGCCGGCGCGCCGGGCCTGGCTCCGATGGGTCTGCGGATGGTGGCGCCGGCGATCATGCGGTTCGGCACGCTCGAGCAGAAAGCCCGCTACCTGCCCAGGATCCTTTCGGGCGAGGACTACTGGTGCCAGGGCTATTCGGAGCCCGGGGCGGGCTCGGACCTGGCCTCGTTACAGATGAAGGCGGCCGCCGACGGCGACGACTACGTGCTCAGCGGCTCGAAGATCTGGACCACTCACGCCCACTGGGCGACGCACATGTTCTGCCTGGTGCGCACGAGCACGGAGGGCAAGCCGCAGGCCGGGATCACCTTCCTGCTGGTCCAGATGGATCGGCCGGGGATCCGCGTCGATCCGATCCTGACCCTGGCCGGCGAGCACGAGGTCAACCAGGTGTTCTTCGACGAGGTCCGCACGCCCAAGGCCGACCGGCTGGGCGAGGAGAACCAGGGCTGGACGGTGGCCAAGCACCTTCTGGAGTTCGAGCGGGGCGGGGGCTACGCGGCCGGGCTGGAGGCTGGGCTTTCGAGGCTGAGCGAGGCCGGCGTGGCCGAGGATCCCGACCAGCGACGGCGGCTGGCGGAGGCGCAGATCGCGGCCCTGGCCATCGACGTCACCGAGCGACGGGTGCTGAGCGCCCTGGCCAGCGGCGCCAATCCCGGGCCGGCCTCGTCGATCCTGAAGGCGCAGGGTTCGGAGGCCTTGCAGAAACAGGACGAACTGGCGGTGGCGCATCTGGGCGGCTGGGCGGCGGTGCACCAGCCGGCCGCCCGCGAGGCGGGCTCGAACGAGGCCCTGATCGGCCCCGAGCACGGCCGCACCACGGTGGCCCGCTACCTCAACAACCGCGCCGCCTCGATCTATGGCGGCTCCAACGAAATCCAGCGCGACATCATCGCCAAGCTGGTCCTCGGGCTCTGAGCAGCCTTGGGACCCTATCAGTTCCGATAGCTTGTTAGAGGAGCGGGCGACCCGCACGCTCCGATAGAGCCAGCGTCCAACGAAGGCGCGGCCGGAGGGAGGTTTCGCATGCAAGGACCACTGCGCCTGGCGCTGACCCTGGGGGTGTCGGCGATGGCCCTGTCGATGGCGGCGCCCGTCTGGGCGCAAGCCCCGGCCGCCAAGCCCGCGCCGGACGAGAAGGACAGCCTGGCCATCGAGACGGTCGTCGTCACGGCCCAGCGCCGCGAGGAAGCGGCAAACGACATCGGCATGCCGATCCAGGCCTTCAGCGGCCAGGCCCTTCAGCAGCTGCGCGTCACCGATCCCAAGGACCTGTCGACCGTGGCGCCCAGCTTCACGGTCAGCCAGAGCTACCAGGGCGTGCCGACCTATACGCTGCGCGGCATCGGCTTCAACACCATCAACCTGTCGGCCACCTCGACCGTCGGCACCTATGTCGACGAGGTCGCCTACGCCTATCCGTTCATGAACACCGGCCCGATGTTCGACCTGGAGCGGGTCGAGGTGCTGAAAGGTCCGCAGGGCACGCTGTACGGGCGCAACACCACGGCGGGCCTGGTGGACTTCGTCACCAACAAGCCGACCGAGGACTTCGAGGCGGGGCTGACGGCCGAGCTGGGCAACTACAAGACCCGCAACTTCGAAGGCTATTTCAGCGGTCCGCTGGGCGACAAGGTCCAGGCCCGGGTCGCCTTCCGCGCCGAGCACAGCGGCAAAGGCTGGCAGGTCAGCAACAGCCGCGACGAGCGGCTGGGCGAGGTGGATCGCCAGGGCTGGCGCCTGTCGCTGGCCGCCCAGCCCAGCGAGAAGGTCGATATCGACTTCTCCTACGCCGGCTGGCGCAACCGGTCCGACACGGTGGCGGCCCAGGCGATCGGCTTCACGCCGGCCACGGCGGCCAGCCCGTTCAACGCGGCGGGCCTGGTGGGCTACATCGCCGCCAACAAGCCGACCAAGGCCACGCAGGCCGACTGGGCGCCGCTGTCGGTGCGTGGCGCCGACGTCGGCACGGGCCTGGGGATCAGCGATCCGGCCGAAGAGGACGACCGCTTCGACGCCGCCAAGCTGCGGCTGGCCTGGCACCTTTCCGACGACGTCAGCCTGATCTCGCTGACCAGCTACAACAAGCTGCGGCGCGACGCGGTGTTCGACTGGAGCGGCGCGCCCTACGAGATCCTGGTGCAGAAGGCGCATGGCGACATCGAGTCCACGGCCGAGGAACTGCGGCTGGAGGGGCGCACCGAGAAAGGCTCGTGGCTGGTCGGGGGCTATATCGCCCACGACGAGATCCTCGACATGAACCGCACGATCCTGGGCCAGAACGCCAATGTCGGCCTGATCCGGTTCTACGGCTCGACCCTGCTGGCCACGCCGTTCAACAGCGGCGGCTACACCGCGCTGCAGATGAGCCAGGCGTTCCGCACCTATGAGGACGTGGGCAATATCGAGACCGACACCTGGAGCCTTTTCGCCAACGCCGACAGGCAGTTGACCGAGACTCTGAAGCTGACCGTCGGCCTGCGCTACAGCCAGGACAAGCAGGATTACGTGGGTTGCTCGCGCGACTTCAACGGCAACATGCTGCCCAACGTCAATGTCGTGAACCGGGCGCTGTTCTTCGGCGTCTACGGCCTGGTGGCGCCGATCACGCAAGGCTCGTGCAACACCTTCGATCCGGCCACGGCCCAATTCGGTTTCGTGCGCTCGACCCTGGACGAGGACAATTTCGCCTGGCGCGCGGCCCTGGACTGGCGGGCGTCGGACGACGTGCTGGTCTACGGCTCGATCTCGCGCGGGGCCAAGGCCGGGGCGACGCCGATCAACGCGGCCAACATCTCGACCCAGAACGCCCCGGCGCGGCAGGAACTGCTGACGGCCTACGAGCTGGGCGTGAAGGCGGCGCTGTTCGAGCGACGGGTCCAGGCCAATCTGGGCGTCTTCTATTACGACTACACCGACAAGCAGCTCAGCGTGTCGTTCGCCGACCCGATCTATACGGCCCTGTCGCGCCTGGCCAACGTGCCCGAAGGCATGGCCAGGGGCCTTGACGGCGACATCACCTGGCGCGCGACAAAGTCTCTCACCTTCCTCGCCTCGGCGACCTGGCTGCACACCGAGGTCCAGGGCTACACCGGCATCAACGGCGCCGGTCAGCCTCAGGACTTCGACGGACGGCCCTTTTTATACAGCCCGAAATTCCAGGGCGGCCTGACGGCCCTGTTCGACCACGACCTGGCCAATGGCCTGAAGCTGCAGGCGGCCCTGAACGGACGCTGGCAGAGCAAGTCGAGCGCCGATCTGGAGGGCAATCCGCTGTTCGTCATCGACAGCTATGGCCTGCTGAACGGCAGTATCGGCATCTCGTCGCCCGACCAGGGCTGGGAGCTGTCGCTGTGGGGGCGCAACCTGACCGACGAGTATTACTGGACGGCGGTCAGCAGCAACGCCAACACCGTGGTGCGCTTCCCCGGCAAGCCCCTGACCTGGGGCGCGGCGCTGAACTGGCGGTTCTAGAGGCAAGGCGCGACGCCGGCGGTCGATCGCGTTAAGGTCGCAGGGCCTTGCCGCCTCCAGCCGCTGGACCGCCATGCCCTACGATCTGATCGCCGATCACGCCCCGGAGACGGCCGTGGCCGAATTCGAGGCCGGACCTCTGCGCTATCGCGCGGAGGTTCGCGTCACGCCGGCCGGCATCCTCGCGGTCGGGGCGCTGCTGAGCGGGGTGTTGCTGTCGACCGCGGTGATCGTCTGGGCGACGAAGGCGGCGGCCGGACGACGATAGGCTGGCTGTTGGCCTGAGCCCGCGCTTTGATCGGATAGTTTTTTACCTCTCACCCTCCCATGGCTCCCCCATGGGCCCCTCCCTTTCTCAAAGAGAGAGGGGGGGTGCTAGGCCGGCGGGCGCGCGGTGAAGGCCCAGCGGACGTTCTCGCCCGGCTGCAGGGTGGCGGCGTCGACATAGGCGTGGCCGCAGCGGTCGTCGGCCTTGCGATAGGCCAGTTCGACCAGGCCGCCGCTGGAGCCGAGCACGGAGGCGCGGGCGCGGTGGCCGCAGCGGAGGACGAGCTCGACGGTGTCGCCGTCCGCCACGGGAAAGGGCGTCTTCTTGGGTTTGCGGCGAAGCATGGCGCGGGTTCCGAAAGCTGGAGCCCCGGACCCCGGCTAGCGCCTTTCGAGGCGAAACCGGGATCCAGGGGCGGGTACGAATCCCACGATCGGCTTTTCGAGATTAATCGCGCCTGAACAGCGGCTTAAGGCCGCAGTCTGACCTGGTGGGCCAGCCGATAGAGGGCCGGCAGCACCAGGAGGGTCAGCAGGGTGGACGAGACGATGCCGCCGATGACCACGGTGGCCAGCGGCCGCTGCACCTCGGCCCCGGCTCCGACGTTGAAGGCCATGGGCACGAAGCCGAGGCTGGCCACCAGGGCCGTCATCAGCACCGGCCGCAGCCGCGCCAGGGCGCCCTCGCGGATCGCCTGGTCCAGCTCCATGCCGTCCTGCCGCAGCGAGCGGATGAAGCTCAGCATCACCACGCCGTTCAGCACCGCCACGCCCGAGAGGGCGATGAAGCCCACCCCGGCCGAGATCGACATCGGCAGGCCGCGCAGCATCAGGGCCATGACGCCGCCGGTCAGGGCCAGGGGCACGCCGGAGAAGACGATGGCGGCGTCCTTGCCGGAGCGGAACAGGGCGTAGAGCAGGCCGAAGATCAGCAGCAGGGCGGCCGGAACCACCAGCTGCAGCCGCTTGGCCGCCGAGATCAGCTGCTCGAACGTGCCCCCATAGGTGATCCAATAGCCGGCCGGCAGCTCGACCTGCGCCCCGACCTTCTGGCGCACCTCGTCGACGAACGAGCCGAGGTCGCGGCCACGCACATTAGCGGTGACCACGACGCGGCGCTTGCCGTCCTCGCGGCTGATCTGATTGGGACCGATCACCGTCTCGATCCGCGCGACGTCCTGCAGGGGCACGAAGCCGCGCGGCTGGTCGATGGACCCGGGCAGCGGGATGCGCAGCCGGCCGACGTCGTCGATCTTGCCACGTTCGCTTTCGGGCAGGCGCACGACCACGTCGAACCGACGATCGCCCTCGAACACCTGGCCGGTGACCGTGCCGCCGATCGCCGTGGCCACCACCGACTGCACGTCGTCGACGTTCAGGCCCAGGCGGGCGAGGGCGGCGCGGTCGGGGGTGATCTGCAGGACGGGCAGGCCGGTGACCTGCTCGACGCCGACGTCCTGGGCGCCGGAGACGCCCTCGACGACAGCGCCGATCTTCTCGCCGACCGCCAGCAGTTGATCGAGATCATCGCCGAGGACCTTGATGGCCACGTCGGCCCGCACGCCCGACAGCAGTTCGTTGAACCTCATCTGGATCGGCTGGGTGAACTCGTAGTTGCTGCCGGGCACCTCGGCGACGGCCGCCTCCAGTTCGGCCACCAGCCTGGCGCGGGGCTTGCGCGGATCGGGCCAGTCCTTGCGGTCCTTCAGCAGGATGAAGGTGTCGGCCACCGAGGGCGGCATCGGGTCGGTGGCGACTTCGGCGGTGCCGATCTTGGCCACCACCCGCTCGACCTCGGGGAAGCGGGCGATCCGCTTCTCCAGCGCCGCCTGCATGGCCACGGCCTGGGTCAGGCTCGTGCCGGGGATGCGCATGGCATGCATGGCGATGTCGCCCTCGTCGAGGCTGGGGGCGAACTCCGAGCCCATGCGCGAGGCGGCGAAGGCGGCCAGAACGACCAGCACCGCCGCGCCGGCCACGAACGGAACCCGCAGGCGCAGGGCCGTCTCCAGCGCCGGTTCGTAGAGGCGGCGGGCGCCGGCCATGATCCGGCTTTCCTTCTCCTCGACCTTGCCGGTGACGAACATGGCCACGGCGGCGGGGACGAAGGTCAGGGACAGCACCAGGGCGGCCGTCAGGGCGATGACCACGGTGACGGCCATCGGGTGGAACATCTTACCCTCCACCCCGGTGAGGGCGAAGATCGGCACATAGACCAGGGTGATGATCAGGATCCCGAACAGCGACGGCCGGATCACCTCGCCGGCGGCCGAGGCGACGAGCGCGAAACGTTCGTCACGGGTCAGGAGGCGTCCTTGCCGATGCTGGGCTTCGCCCAGGCGCCGCAGGCAGTTCTCGACGATGATCACCGCGCCGTCGACGATCAGGCCGAAGTCCAGCGCGCCCAGGCTCATCAGGTTGCCCGAGACGCCGGCCTGCACCATGCCGGTGATGGTCAGCAGCATCGACAGTGGAATGACCGCCGCTGTGATCAGGGCCGCGCGGATGTTGCCCAGCAGCAGGAACAGCACGACGATGACCAGCAGCGCGCCTTCGAGCAGGTTCTTCTCAACGGTGGCGATGGCGCGGTCGACGAGGTCGGTGCGGTCATAGATCGGCTTGGCCGTGACGCCCGGCGGCAGGGCCTTGGCGGCCTCCTCCAGGCGAGCGGCGGCGGCGCGGGCCACGGTGCGGCTGTTCTCGCCGACCAGCATGAAGACGGTGCCCAGCACCACCTCCTGGCCGTTCTCGGTGGCCGCGCCGGTGCGCAGCTCCTGGCCCAGCCCAACGTCGGCGACGTCGGCCACGCGGATCGGCGCGCCGTTGCGGCTGGCGACGATGACCGCCGACAGGTCGGCGATCCCGGCGGCCTGGCCGGGCACGCGCACCAGCACCTGCTCGCCGTAGCGCTCCAGGTAGCCGGCCCCGACATTGGCGTTGTTGCGCTCCAGCGCCGCCACGACGTCGCCCATGGTCAGGCCGTAGGCCGACAACCGCTCGGGCAGGGGCGTGACGTGGTACTGCCGCTCGAAGCCGCCGATGGTGTTGACCTCGGTCACCCCCGGCGTGTTGCGCAGCTGGGGCCGGATCACCCAGTCCTGCAGGGTGCGCAGATCCTCGGGGCCCCAGGCCTTGCCGTCTGGACGGCGGGCGCCGGGCTTGGCCTCCACGGTGTACATGAAGATCTCGCCCAGGCCCGTGGAGATGGGGCCCAGTTCCGGCGTCAGCCCCTCCGGCAACTGGCCGCGGGCGCTCTGCAGCCGCTCGCCCACCAGCTGGCGGGCGAAGTAGATGTCGGTCCCGTCCTTGAAGACGACGGTGACCTGGGAAAGGCCGTAGCGCGAGATCGAGCGGGTGTATTGCAGGCCCGGCAGGCCGGCGATGGCCGTCTCGACCGGGAAGGTGACCCTCTGCTCGGCCTCCAGCGGCGAGAAGCCGGGGGCCTCGGTGTTGATCTGCACCTGGACGTTGGTGATGTCGGGCGTGGCGTCGATGGGCAGGCGCTGGAAGCTCCAGACCCCGACGGCGATCGCGACGGCGACGAGCGCCAGCACGACCCAGCGCAGCCGGATCGCGGCGGCGACGATACGTTCGAGCATGATCTTCGCCTCCCTCAGTGATCGTGGCTCGCGCCGGACTTCTCGATGTCCGCGCGGATCAGGAAGGCGCCGTCGACGACGTATTCGGCGCCGGGCTTTAGGCCCGAGAGCACTTCGGTCCACTCAGGCGTCTGGCGGCCGATCTGAAGCATCCGGACCTCGTAGGTGTCCTTGACCTTGATGAAGACGACCTGGAAGTCGCGGAAGCGCTGGATGGCCTTGGTGCGCACGGCCAGCGGCGCGGTCTGGGCGCCGACCTGGAACGAGCCCTCGACGCCCATGCCGGGCCTGAAGGCGCTGTCGGCGCCGCCGGGCAGGTGGACGTGGGCCAGCAGGGTCTGGCTGACCAGGTCGGCCGTGGGCAGCACCGCCTCGACCTCCGCCGTCAGGCGCGTGTCGCCCGACAGGCTGCGCACCTGCACCGGCTGGCCGACGCGCACCTTCTCGGCGTCGCGCGGATAGACGAAGAACTCGGCGTGCAGCTTGGTGGGATCGGCGATCACGAAGATCGGCCGCTCCATGGCCACGTCGCCGACATTGAGGTTCTTCTCGATGATCACGCCGCTGATCGGGGCGGGGATCGAGTAGGTCTGCAGGCTTTCGCTGGACTCGACGCGGGCCAGGACCTGGCCCTTGCGGACGGTTTGGCCGAGCTGCCCGTTCAGGCTCATGATCCGGCCCGGATACCAGGCGCGGACCTCGCCCTTGCCCTCCGGCGTGATCTCGACCCGGCCGGCCATGTCGACCAGCTCCGCGATCGGGGCGGGACCGGCGACCTCGGTGCGCACGCCGCCGGCCTTGGCGGCCTGGGCCGAGATCGTCGTGCGGCCCTCGTAGGACTCGTAGCGCCAGCTGCTGGTCTTGCCTCCGACGGCGGCGGTCACCGCCACGTCGAACGAGTGCGGCTCGGTCACCACGCCCTGGCCGCGCAGATAGTCGCCCTCGGGCTTGAAGGAAAAGCGGTTCACCTCGCCGTCGAGACGGGTGAGGGTGATCTTCAGCTGCACCTGGCCAGGCGCCAGCGGCTTTTCCTTGCGGTAGGCGTAGACGCGGAACTCCGGCTCGACCCCGTCCTCGAAGATGGTGATCTCGACCGACAGGTCGCCGTCGTAGAGCATCCGGCCGCCGTGAGGGCCGCGCTTCTCGGCTTCCTCGGCGGCGTGGCTTTCGGTCTTGGCCGGGGCGTCGCCGCAGGCCGACAGGGTCAGGGCGCCGGCGATCGCCAGGGCCAGGGGCGCGGAAACGCGCATGAAGCGGCGGGTCATCGGGCGGACTCCGAAGCGATGGCTTGGGAAGCGGGGATCAGGCGCGCGTGGGCGCCGGTCAGGCGGTCGAGCTGAGCGCGGTCGACCTGGAAGGCCTTCAGCACGGCGAGGCGGCGGCTCCTGGCCTCGATCAGGGCCTTCTGGGCCTCCAGCACGTCGAGATAGGAGAAGCCGCCGCGGTTGAAGCCGTCGCGGACGAGATCGACTGTACGGGCGTTGGCCGGCACGACCTCGTCCTGGATGCGGCGGGCCTCGGCGGCCTTCTGGGAGAGGGCGGCCTGGGCGGCGGCGATGCGGCGTTCCAGAACGCTGCGCGCGCCGGCCAGATCGAGGTCCGCGGCCTGACGCTCGGCCCGGGCCTGGTCGATGGCGCCACGATTGGTGTCATAGCGTCCAAGCGGGATCGAGCCCCCGACGACGGCGGCCACGGCCCCGTCGTCGTTGAGGTAGCGCAGGCCCGCGCGCCAGGTCGGATCCTGCACGGCCTTGCTTTCCTCGACGCGGACGCGGGCGCCGGCCAGGTCGCGCTGGGCGTCGAGCAGGGCCAGGTCCACGGGCGAGGCTGGACCGGCGACGTGGCCGGCGACCGACAGGTCCTCCAGCGCGGCGGCGTCGATCTCGACCTCGCCGCCGCCCCAATAGGCGGCCAGGGCGCGGCGGGCGTCGGCGGCGCGGGTCTGGGCCTGGGCCAGGACGAGACGGGCATCGGCGACCTGGGCGTCGGCGCGGGCGCCGGCGAACAGCGGGTCGCGGGCGGCCTTCACCCGGCGCGAGACCTCGCCGCGGGCGCGCTCGGCCAGGGCCAGGCGGTCTGCGGCCAGGGCGGCCTCGGCTTGCGTGAACACCGCCTCGACCCAGGCCAGATCGGCCTCGTGCAGCAGGTCGAGGACGCGGACGTCGTCGCGCAGGCGGGCCAGGGCGATGTCGCCCTTGGCCAAGGCCACGCGGGCGGCGCGCTTGCCGCCACGCTCGCGGGTCTGCTCGTAGTAGAGCGTGGCCTGGGCGCGATCGATCAGGGAGTAGGAGCCCGATCCGGCCAGGTCCTCGACGTCGACGCCGACGACGGGATTGGGCCGGACGCCGGCCTGGCGCACGCCAGCTTCGGCGGCGGTCAGCCGGGCGGCGAGGGCGGGGCGGGCCGGATCGGCGGCGGCGGCGCGTCCCAGCGCGTCGGCCAGGGTTAGGGGACTGGCCTGCGCGGCCAGGGGCGTCGCCAGGGCGAGCGCCGTGGCGAGCAGCCAGGACCGCGCGCGGCGGCCTTGGATAGCGGAATGCATGAAAGGTCCTCGAAACAGGTCGGAAAAGCGCGGCGCGGAGGCCGCGCGGCTTCAGGCGACGTGTGCGAGGGTTCCCTTGGGCGGGCGTTCCTGCTGCGGCCCGCCGATCCCGATCAGCCGTTGCTGGGCCAGCGCCCAGAGGCCGTCGTCCACATGACGGGCGGCCGGGCTCGGCAGGTCGTCAAGCGCCCCGAACACCGAGGGGGTGTCGTGATGGTGATGGTGGTGATGCGGCGCGACCGGATCATCGCCCAGGCCGTCGGCCGCGATAATCGAGGCGTCAAAATGGACGTCGATGGAGGTCAGGCGGCCCTGGTAGACGTGGTCGTGATCCTCATCGAGGGCGGCCAGGGCGCTGGGCGGACCGTGCAGGGCGCGGTCGAGGCCGGTCATCGGTCCCTGGACGACGAACACGGCGACGAGCATGGCGGCCAGAGCCGCCACCCATCGTCCCGTCCATGCGCCCAAGGCAGAGGTCACCGACGCCCCTTGCTTTCCCAAATCAGTCGTAATGTCGCTGCTGCGCGAACCATTCGCAAGAGGCGGGGCCGCCTTACGTAGCCGAGGCGGCGCCTTGCGGGGCCTTGGGGATCAGGAAGCGCGGCAGCAGGCTGGCGACCACGCGGCGGCCCGCGCCGTCCGGCAGGTTCAGCATGTCGCGCAGCGGCGGGCCGATCAGGGCCTCGCCGAACGCGCTGAGCGCGATGAACAGCACCGCCGCGCCGACGCCCTCGCGGGCCTGGGCGTCCTGCGCGCCCATCTTGTCGGCGATGGCCTCGACCAGGTTCTGGACGGCCGCGCGGACGGGCTCCAGATGCGACAGATCCCCAGACAGGGTGATCCAGGCGGCCAGACGGCCCGCGCCACCGGTGTCAAAAGCGTCGAAAACGGCGTTGACCAGTTCGAGCGGCGCGCCGTCGTCGGTCTTCAGCCGGGCGATGGCTTCGTCGAGAGCCTGGGTCAGGTCCGAGACCATCGAACCCATCAGCGCCGACTGCAGGCCGGCGGCCGAACCGAAGTGGTGGATCAGGTTGGCGTGGGTCACGCCGATCTCGCCGGCGACAGCTGACAATGTCACGGCATCGGGTCCGCCCTTCAGCAGAAGGGCGCGCGCGGAGGCGATCGCTTCGCGGCGTGCTTCTTCGGGCACGCGGCGTCGACGGCGGGTTGCGCTTTTCTCAATTGACATCGATGTAAATGACATTCATGTAGATAAGGCTTTTTCCTTAGGCTTCAACAAGGGGAACCGCAAGTGCAAGCTGCGCCCATAGCGCCCGTACTGCGCCCAGTTCACGGCCAGAATCGCCAACCTTCCCATGCGGCGCCTCGCCGCATCCAACCCGTCCGCGCCATGCGCGCTTTCGGTAGGCTGGTGGCCGACAAGGAGGACACCCGCCAGGTGTTCGAGATCATGAACGCCCTCGCGGGCCGTTCGATCGA
Source organism: uncultured Caulobacter sp. (assembly GCA_966252285.1). Classification (GTDB taxonomy): domain Bacteria; phylum Pseudomonadota; class Alphaproteobacteria; order Caulobacterales; family Caulobacteraceae; genus Caulobacter. The sequence goes on along the minus strand of CBINOL010000066.1, from coordinate 10,374 downwards.
GTGGGGCTATCAGCGGCTGATGGACACGCCGCAGGGCGGCATCCAGGCCTATCAGCAGGTAGAGCTTTCGGACCGCCTGCAGGACCGGCAATGGCTGGCGGGGTTCGCCGAAGGCACGGTGGGCGCGGCCTATCTGGCCTTCATCGACAGCCGCAATCTCTCGGCCTACGGCCTGGCCGAGGAGAGCGCCAAGGTCGCCGACACCGAGATCGAAGCGGCCCATCCTCGCGCCTGGTACGCCCGCCGCATCCGCGACGTGCACGACATCTGGCACGTGCTGACCGGCTACCAGACAGATGCGCTCGGCGAGGCCTGCGTCGTGGCGTTCTCGCTGCCCCAGACCCGCAGCACCGGCTTTGGCCTGATCGCCGCCGGCGCCGCCGTGCAGTTCATGCGGGCCCGCACCGGCCATCCGTGCGGACGCGCGGTGCTGCAGGCCTGGCGCAACGGCCGCAAGGCCTCGTGGCTGCCGGGCGAGGACTACGAGGCCCTGATGGCCGAGCCGCTGGAGGCCGCCAGGACCCGCCTGCGGATCCCGCGCCCGACGCTCTACGAGCGCGTGCCGCCGCAGACCCGCAACGCCTATCTGGGAGGCCAGGGATGAGCCGGCTGCTCACCGCTGCAGCGCTGGCGGCCTGCTCGATCGCCGCGCCGGCCCTGGCCCAGGAGGCCGGCCTCGCCGGGCGCTGGCGCACCTCGGCCGAGAATGGCGTCGTCGCCATAGAGCGTTGCGGCGAGAGCTTCTGCGGCCGCCTGAAGGACGCCGCGCCGCTGCGCGCCGATCCCGACCAGCGGGACGTGCGCAACCGCAACGCCGAGCTGCGCACGCGCAAGCTGAAGGACCTGACGGTGCTGGCCAACTTCTCCGGCGGACCGCGGTCCTGGTCCGGCGGTCCGCTCTACGACCCGGAGACGGGGCAGGGCGCGTCGACCGGCACGCTGACCCTGCTGGATGACGACACCCTGGCGGTGAAGGGCTGCATCGCCCCGCTGCTGTGCCGCACCCAGACCTGGAAACGCGTGCGCTGAGCGCCGCCCATTTTGAGTAACTGAGGGCGGCGCCAGGCCGTCCCCGCGTTCCGCGTAACCGACTTTGACACCAGCCGACTTCTTGGAGCCGACGGGGGCCGCCCCGCCGGTCGGGGGATTGCGACCATGCTGATCTGGATTGGCGCCGCCGCGCTCATCGCCTTCGTGCTGACCTTCGTACAGGCCAGGGCCGCCCTTTGGGCCGTCGCCACGGCCTTATGGATAGGCGCCGGCTTCGCGGCCGGCGTGATCGGCTCGACCGCCACGCTGGTGCTGGCCGCCGTCGCCGCGCCGATCGCGGTGCTGACGACCTTCCGTCCGCTGCGCGCCGCGGTGCTGTCGGGGCCGGCCATGGGCGCCTTCGCCAGGATCATGCCGCGCATGAGCCCCACCGAGCAGGCCGCCGTCGAAGCCGGCAACGTCTGGTGGGACGCCGAGCTGTTCGCCGGCAAGCCCGACTGGAAGCGCCTGCTGGCCACGCCCGCGCCGGCGCTGTCGGCCGAAGAGCAGCGCTTCCTCGACATCGAGGCCGAGCACCTGTGCGACCTGTCCAACGACTGGGAGAGCACCTCGGTCTGGCAGGACCTGCCGCCGGCGGCCTGGGAGTACGCCCGCGACAAGGGCTTCCTGGGCATGATCATCCCCAAGCGCTACGGCGGTCTCGGCTTCTCGGCCTACGCCCACAGCCAGGTGGTGCAGAAGCTGTCGACCCGCTGCTCGGCCGCCGCCGTCTCGGTGATGGTGCCCAACTCGCTGGGCCCGGCCGAACTGCTGCTGCACTACGGCACCGGCGCCCAGAAGGACCACTATCTGCCTCGGCTGGCGCGCGGCGACGAAATCCCGTGCTTTGCCCTGACCAACCCCTATGCCGGCTCCGACGCGGCCTCGATCACCGATACCGGCGTGGTCTGCCGGGGGCTGTGGAACGGCCGCGAGACGCTGGGCTTCCGGGTCAGCTGGCGCAAGCGCTACATCACCCTGGCGCCGATCGCGACGGTGATCGGCCTGGCCTTCCGCGCCGTCGATCCCGACGGCCTGCTGGGCCAGGGCGCCGAGCCCGGCATCACCTGCGTGCTGCTGCCGCGCGACCATCCGGGCGTGAACATCGGCCGTCGCCACTGGCCGCTGAACGCGGTGTTCCAGAACGGCCCGATCACCGGCGATGACGTCTTCGTGCCCATGGAGATGGTTATCGGCGGCCAGACCCAGGTGGGCAACGGCTGGCGGATGCTGATGGAGTGCCTGGCGGCGGGCCGCGCGATCTCGCTGCCGTCTTCGAACGTGGGCATGTCCAAGCTGGCTGTCGGCATGGTCGGCGCCTATGTCGCCATCCGCCGACAGTTCAACATGCCGATCGGCGCCTTCGAGGGCGTGCAGGAACCGCTGGCCCGGATGGCCGGCCACCTCTACGCCTCCGACGCCTTGCGCCGCCTGGCCGCCGCGGCCCTGGACCAGGGCGAGAAGCCGTCGGTCGTGTCGGCCATCGCCAAGTATCACGTGACCGAGCGCGCCCGGATCGTCGTCAACGACGCCATGGACGTGGTCGGCGGCAAGGGCGTCTGCATGGGCCCGGGCAACTTCCTGGCCCGCGCCTATCAGCAGATCCCGATCGCCATCACGGTCGAGGGCGCCAACATCATGACCCGCACTCTGATCATCTACGGCCAGGGCGCGATCCGCTGCCATCCCTACGTGCTGACGCTGATGCGCACGGCCCAGACCCAGAACCTGAAGGACTTCGACGCGGCGCTGTTCGGCTATGTCGGTTTCCTGTTCCGAAACCTGGCCCGTGCTGCCGCCTTCGCCGCGACCGGCGGCCTGCTGATCGGCAAGCCCGCCGGGGCCGCGCCCCAGCTTGGCCGCTACTACCGCGCCGCCACCCGCTTCTCGACCCTGCTGGCCCTGGCCTCGGACCTGTCGATGGCCACCGTCGGCGGCGCGCTGAAGCGCAAGGGCGCGCTGACCGGGCGGCTGGGCGACATGCTCTCGCAGCTTCTGATCCTGTCGAGCGCGCTCAAGCGCTTCGAGGACGAGGGACGTCCGGCCGAAGACCTGCCGCTGGTCCACTGGGCCGCTCAGGACGCCCTGGCCCGCACGGGCGAGGCCTGGCGGACCCTGCTGGCCAATCACCCCAGCCGCCTCGTCGCCTTCGTGCTGGGTGTGGTGGGCGCGGGTCTGGGCCGTTCCGGTCCCAACGACCGCGTCGCCGCCGATGTGGCCGGCCTGATCCAGCGTCACGGTCCGGCCCGCGATCGCCTGCTGGCCGGCTCGTGGACGCCGCGCATCGAGGTCGATCCGATCGCCGCCACCGCCGTGGCCTTCGATCTGCATCCGCAGGTGGAAGCCGTCGAGCGCCGCCTCAAGCCCGAGATCACCGCCGGCCGCATCGCCCGCGCCCCCCAGAACCTGACCCTGCTCGACGCCTGGGCCGGCGAGGTGCAGGCCAAGGGCCTGATCTCGAGCGCCGAGCGCGACCTCTTCGCCCGCTTCGCGGTGCTGGCCGACATGGCCATCCAGGTCGACGACTTCCCGCAGGACTTCGGCCTGGCCGAAGGCCTGGCGCGCCGGGGCGGCAAGCGCGCCGCCAAGCGCGAGAAGGTGGCCCAATGACCGACCGTTACCTGGAGTTCGCCAACAGCGGCCTGGGCGGCTGGATGGTCGGGGCCCTGGGCCTGCCCAAGCCCGCGCCGCTGCAACGGCGCGCCGAGGCCGGAGCCGTCGCCCTCAACCCGCTGCTGCTGGAATCGGCCGGCGGCGGGCGGATGGGGCCGGTGCTGGAACGCGTGGCCGCCGCCTCGGCCGCGCCGCTGCGCCGGCGCTGGTCGGCCGACGAGCGTTATGGCGGGCTGGTGTTCGACGCTTCGGACTGCGTGGACGTGGCCTCGGCCAGGGCGCTGTACGGCTTCTTCCACCAGGCGGTGCGCTCGGTAGCCGAGCACGGCCGGATCGTGGTGATCGGCGTTCCGCCCGAGACGGCCGCCACCGCCGAGGCCGAGGCGATCCAGCGCGGCCTCGAAGGCTTCGTCCGCTCGCTGGCCAAGGAGGCGCGGCGCGGCATCGGGGTCCAGCTCCTCTACGTCGCGCCCGGCGACGAGGACGCGGCGGCCAGTACGCTGGACTTCCTGCTGTCGCCGCGCTCGGCCTATGTCTCGGGCCAGGTGGTGCGGGTGGCCGCGCCCGGCGTGGCGGGCGACGCCAGGCTGGGTCACGCTGGCAGGCACGTTCTGGTCACCGGCGCCTCGCGCGGCATCGGCGAGGCGATCGTGCGGCTGTTCGCCGGCGAGGGCGCGCAGGTCACGGCGCTGGACGTGCCGGCCGCTCGCGAGGACCTGGAAAAGCTGGCCGGCGAACTGGGCGTGCGGCCGCTGGGCCTGGACATCACCGCGCCGGAAGCCGGCGACGCCCTGGTGACGGCGGCGCGGGCCGCGGGCGGCTTCGACGTGGTGGTGCACAACGCCGGCATCACTCGCGACCGCACCCTGGCGCGGATGGACCAGCGCGAGTGGGACAGCGTCATGGCCGTCAATCTCGGCGCGCCGCTGGCCCTCACGCGGACCCTGCTGGAGGCCGGAGCGATCCGTCGCAACGGCCGTATCGTGGCGGTCTCGTCGCTCAGCGGCGTGGCCGGCAACATGGGCCAGACCAACTACGCCCTGTCCAAGGCCGGCTGGATCGGCGCGGTGCGCCGCCTGGCCAGCGACGGCCTGGGCGAAGGGGTGACGATCAACGCCGTGGCCCCGGGCTTCATCGAGACCCGGATGACGGCGGCCATTCCCTTCGCCATCCGCGAGGCCGGGCGGCGGATGAACAGCATGGGGCAGGGCGGCAGCCCGGTCGACGTGGCCGAGACCATCGCCTGGCTGGCCCATCCCGCCAGCGGCGGCGTCAACGGCCAGGTGGTCCGCGTCTGCGGCCAGAGCCTGCTCGGGGCCTGATCATGACCGACATGGCCGAGCCGGTCTCGACCCTGGCCCTGGCGGGCGGGGCGCTGCTGGGACTGCTGCGCCGCGGCGGGCCGTTTCCCGACAAGACGCTGGAGGCGGGCGGCGTGTGGCTGCGGCGAGAGGCTATCGACGCCTACGCTCAAGCCTGCGGCTTCGGCGCCGAGGTCGGGGTTCCGCTGACCTTCCCGCACATCCTGGCCTTTCCGCTGCAGATGCGGCTGATGCTGGCGGGCGACTTTCCCTATCCGGTGATGGGGCTGGTGCACCTGTCCAACCGCATCCGCCAGCATGCGCCGCTGAAGGCCGGCGACCGGCTGGCGATCGTCGTGCGGACAGGGCGCCTGCTGGCCCACGACAAGGGTCAGGCCTTCTCGCTGGAGACCACGGCCCGCCGCGACGGCCAGGTCGTCTGGGAGGGAACCAGCGTCTATCTGCGTCTGGGCGCAGCGGGGCGCGGCGAGCCCGCGCCGATCATCGAGGAGCGAGCAGCCAATACGCCGGTCGAACGCTGGACGCTGCCCGCCGACCTTGGCCGGGCCTACGCCCGCGTGTCGGGCGACGCCAATCCGATCCACACCTCGGCGCTCGGGGCGAAACTGTTCGGCTTCAAGCGCGCCATCGCCCACGGCATGTGGGTCAAGGCCCGGGCCGTGGCGGCGCTGACCGGGGGGCGGCCGGTGCAGGCCGGCGAGGTCGAGGTCGCCTTCCGCGCGCCGGTGTTCCTGCCCGGTGAAATCCAGCTGCTCGCGGGTCCCGACGGGGCCGAGCGCGCTTTCGAAATCAAGGACGCCCAGGGCGCGCGCACTCACCTGCGCGGCCGCCTGGACCTCAAGACACAGGATCCCTCATGCTGACCCTGCCAGCGCCCCGGCGCGTCGCCATCCTCGGCGGCAGCCGCATTCCCTTCGCGCGCTCCAACACCGCCTATGCGCAGGCCTCCAACCAGGAGATGCTGACCGCCGCCCTGCAGGGCTTGGCCGATCGCTTCAATCTACATGGCCTGCGCCTGGGCGAGGTGGCGGCGGGCGCGGTGCTGAAGCATTCACGCGACATCGCCCTGACCCGCGAGGCGCTGCTCTCGACGACCATCGGCCACGACACCCCGACCTATGACGTCGTGCAGGCCTGCGGAACGGGGCTGGAGGCGGCGATCCTGGTGGCCAACAAGATCGCGCTCGGCCAGATCGACGTCGGCGTGGCGGGCGGGGTCGACACCACCTCCGACGCGCCGATCGCGCTGAACGAGGGCTTCCGCAAGGCGCTGCTGGCGGCCAACCGCGAGAAGACCAACGGCGGCAAGGTCAAGGCGCTGCTGGGGGCTGGCCTCACCGCGCCGTTCAGGCCCGAGCCGCCGCGCAACGCCGAGCCGCGCACGGGCCTGTCGATGGGCGAGAGCTGCGAGGTGATGGCCAAGCAGTGGAACATCCCGCGCGCCGAACAGGACGCCCTGGCCGCGCGCAGCCACCAGCGGATGGCCAAGGCCTATGCCGACGGGCTGTTCGACAGCCTCGTGGTTCCGTTCCGGGGCCTCAAGCGCGACAACAACCTGCGGCCCGACATCGACCCGGCCAAGATCGCCACGATGAAGCCGGTGTTCGACCGCGAGCATGGCACGCTGACAGCCGCAAACTCCACGCCCCTGACCGACGGCGCCTCGACGGTGCTGCTGGCCAGCGAGGCGTGGGCCAAGGCGCGGGGGCTGCCGGTGCTGGCTTACTTGCGGGCCGGCGAGACGGCGGCGGTCGACTTCGTCAAGGGCGACGAGGGCCTGCTGATGGCCCCGGCCTACGCCGTGCCGCGCATGCTGGGAAAGCTGGGCCTGTCCCTGCAGGACTTCGACTACTACGAGATCCACGAGGCCTTCGCCGCCCAGGTGCTGTGCACGCTGAAGGCCTGGGAGGACGACGGCTACGCCCGCACGCGGCTTGGCCTCGATCGCGCGCCCGGCGCCATCGATCGCGAGAAGCTGAACGTGCATGGCAGTTCGCTGGCGGCGGGCCATCCGTTCGCCGCCACTGGCGGTCGGATCCTCGCGCATCTGGCGACCATGCTGGACCGCAAGGGAAGCGGCCGGGGCCTGATCTCGATCTGCGCCGCCGGCGGCCAGGGCGTCGTAGCGGTGCTCGAGAAATGACGGACGCCCAGACCCTGGCCGCCGACGCCGACCGCCTGTGGGCCGAGCGCTTCTGGACCCGCAGCTATCGCGCCGACGTGCCGCCCACGATCGACGACGAACTGGCCCTGTGGCGCTCGGTCGGCGAACTGTTCGAGGCCGACGCCAGCCGCTACGCCGACCGGACCGGCTTCGTCAGCCTGGGCACCGGCGTCAGCTACGGTCGGGCGCTCGCCGAGGCCAAGGCCTTCGCCGCCTGGCTGCAGGCGGTCGGCGTGCGGCAGGGCGAGCGCGTGGCGCTGATGATGCCCAACTGCCTGCAGTATCCGGTGGCGCTGTTCGGGACGCTGATGGCCGGCGCCGTGGTGGTCAACGTCAACCCGCTCTACACGCCGCGCGAACTGCACCACCAGCTGGAGGACAGCGGCGCGGTGGCGATCGTGGCCATGGAGATGTTCGCCCACACGCTGGAGCAGGCCATCGAGGGCACGGCGATCCGCCAGGTGGTGGTCACCGCCATGGGCGACATGATGGGTCCGGCCAAGGGCGTGGCGGTCAACGCCATGATGCGCCACGTCGAAAAGCTGGTGCCGAAATGGCGGCTGCCGGGGGCGCTGCGCTGGCCGGCGATGATGCGTAGGGCGCGGCGGCTGAAGCTGTCGCCGGTGGAGATCCGGCCCGGAGACCTGGCCTTCCTGCAATATACCGGCGGCACGACCGGCGTGGCCAAGGGGGCCATGCTGACCCATCGCAACATCATCGCCAACGTGCTGCAGGGCCGGGCCTGGATCATGACCCAGATCCCGCAGGACCAGGCCGTCGGCAACGTCACGATGCTGCCGCTCTATCACGTGTTCTCGCTGACCGCGAACCTCCTGATGTTCGTCGGCGTGGGCGGGCGCAACATCCTGATCGCCAACCCGCGCGACGCCAAACGGGTGGAGTGGGTGCTGCGCAACGAGCGCTTCACGGGCCTGACCGGCCTCAACACCCTATTCACCAGCCTGCTGAACAACGAGGCCTTCCGCAGCCGAGACTTCTCGGACCTGCGCCTGACCATCGCCGGCGGCATGGCCACCCAACGCAGCGTCGCCGAGGAGTGGCAGGACGTCACCGGCGCGCCGGTGATCGAGGGCTACGGCCTGACCGAGTGCTCGCCGGTCGTCTGCATCGGCTATGTCGACATCGACAACCCGCAGACCATGGGCTTCGACGGCACGGTCGGCCTGCCGGTGCCGTCGACCGAGGTGCGCATGCGCCGCGACGACGGCGCCTGGTGCGGGATCGACGAGCCGGGCGAGCTGTGCGTGCGCGGCCCGCAGGTGATGAAGGGCTATTGGGGCCATCCCGACGAGACGGCCAAGGTGCTGTCGGCCGACGGCTGGCTGGCCACCGGCGACATCGGCGTCATGCAGGCCGACGGCCGCGTGAAGCTGCTGGACCGCCTGAAGGAGATGATCCTGGTCTCGGGCTTCAACGTCTATCCCAGCGAGATCGAGGACGTGGTCGCCGCCCACCCGCTGGTCGAGGAGGTCGCCGCCGTCGGCGTGCCCGACCCGGTGCAGGGCGAGCGCATCAAGATCGTGGTGGTGCGCCGCTCGGCCGAACTGACGTCCGAGGCGCTGGTCGCCCACTGCCGCGAGCACCTGACGGCCTACAAGGTGCCGCGCATCGTCGAGTTCCGCGCCGAGCCGCTGCCCAAGACGCCCGTAGGCAAGGTGCTGCGGCGGGAGTTGAAGTAGGGGCGGCGAGAAACCTCGCCCTTCGACAAGCTGAGGGTGAGGTTTCTTCCTGCTCGACGTTCGCCCTGATCCTCATCCTGAGCTCGTCGAAGGACGAGGATCACGCGCCACGCCCGCAGTCCGCGTCAGCACCAGCCCGAACACCGCCGCCAGCGGGAACATCAGTACGCCGTAGACGGCGGCCGGCAGGCTCATCTCCGGCCGCTGCAGCACCGACTGCGCGACGACGATGGCCAGCGCGGCGTTATGCAGCCCCACTTCGAAGGCGCTGGCGATCGCCTGGTCGCGGGCCACGCGCAGCAGGCGCGGAACCACGAAGCCCACCGTCAGGCTGAGCAGGCAGAAGACGACGGTGACGCCCGCCAGTCCCACGACCTCGTCCTTGAGCGTCGCCAGGTTGGCGGCGACGGCCGCGCCGATCAGCAGGGTGAGAAACGCCACCGACACCACGCGCACCGGCCGGTCCATGGCGTCGGCGAAGGCTGGGCGCAGGCGGCGCACCAGCATGCCCACCGCCACCGGCCCCAGCACCACCATGAAGACCTCGACGGTCTTGGAAAAGCGCAGGCCGACGGAGAGCTCGCCGGGCTGGAACCAGGCCACCGACAGGTTGACGACGATCGGCAGGGTGACGACGGCCAGGACCGAGTTAATCGCGGTGAGGCTGATGTTCAGCGCCACGTCGCCCCGGAAGAGGTGACTGTAGAGATTGGCCGCCGTGCCGCCCGGCGAGGCGGCCAGCAGCATCAGCCCGACCGCCGTCTCGGGCGGCAGGCGAAACAGCAGGGCCAGGCCAAACCCCATCACCGGCAGCACCAGCAACTGGCAGGCCAGGGCGACGACCGCGGCGCGCGGCCGCCGGCCGACGCGGGCGAAGTCGGCGGGCGTCAGGCTGAGGCCCAGGCCGAACATGATCAGGCCCAGGGCGGCCGGAAGGGCCACCGTGGTCAACGGCGAGGCCAGGGCGTCGGCGCCCATGGCTCAGACCGCCCCGGCCAGGGCGCGGCCGGCGGCGAGCCCTGAGAAGATGCAGCCGCCCAGGAAGGTGCCTTCCAGCGCGTTGTAGCCGTGCAGCCCGCCGCCGCCGAAGCCCGAGGCCTCGCCGGCCGCATAGAGCCCCTCCAGCACCTGGCCGTCCGGCGTCAGCACCCGGCCCGCCAGGTCGGTCTGCAGACCGCCCAGCGACTTGCGGGTCAGGACGTGCAGCTTGACCCCGATCAGCGGTCCGGCGGCCGGATCCAGGATCCGGTGCGGCGTCGCCGTGCGGGCCAGCCGGTCGCCCAGCGAGCGGCGGCTGTTATGGATGCCCATCACCTGCAGGTCCTTGGCGAAGGGGTTGCTCATCTGGGCGTCGCGATCCTCGATCTGACGGCGGATCAGGGCCGGGTCGAGCAGGGGCGCGGCGGTCAGGGCGTTCATCTTGCCGACCAGCTCTTCCAGGTTCGTGGAGACCACGAAGTCGGCCCCGTTGCGCTTGAAGGCGTCGACCTCGGGCGGCGCGCCCTTGCACAGGCGCGAATTCAGCAGCGCCAGGCGGCGGCGGTTG
>CBINOL010000065.1:0-27495 GCA_966252285.1 uncultured Caulobacter sp. | reverse complement strand
CGGAGCCCGGAGCCCGGAGCCCGGAGCCCGGAGCCCGGAGCCCGGAGCCCGGAGCGGTCGCCGGTCAGGACCGTTGCCGCGGCGGTTGACCGTTCTTCGATGGCGGGTGTTTGCGCTGCGGCTTTCGCATGGCCTGTACCGGTCTGCGGGCTTTGACAGCCGGGGGCGACCGAAACGCAGGTCCGTCATCGAGGCCATGGCGCTTGTCCTGGGGCCATCGGGACCGTAGCCGTCGGGGACGGCTGGCTATGCCTGAAGGGCGAAGGCCCGACGAACGCCGCGTCCTGGGATGGGCGGGGGGGCATTAGTGTCGCCGGCCTCTTCGAGTGCGCGCCAGGCGGGCCGGAAACGCCGCTCAAGGGTTTAGCGCGCGGTGAACCTGATCATGGCCGGAACCGCCGAGACCCCCGTTTCCGAAGCGAACTTGCGGTGGCGGTCGCTGTTGAAGCCAACCTCGTAGCGCCGTCCGGCCTGTACGGTGCAGGAGAGGGTGAAGCTGCGCCTGTCGGCGGACTGAACGGGCCTTGAGGCGCAGGCGGGGAAGGCGGCCGGGTCGCTGGCGACGAACGACCAGCCGGCCTGCATCGGCTGGTCGAAGGTGACCTTCAGGGCGAGAGGTCCGGCCGGGACCACCTCGCCGGAGGCGGGCGAGACGGAGACGACGCGGGGCGGTGCGGGCGGCCTTGGGTCCCGATGGTCGGCGGCGGCGAGGGCGGCGAAGGCGCCGATCGAGGCGGCGATGATGATCATTGCTGTAGCTCCGGCGAGCAGGGACCAGGCGACCCTCGGGGTGAGGCCGCGCCGTCGGTCATGGCTCGCCGGCGTGGAGCCGGCCATCCCGATATTTTCGTCCCGAATTTCTTGGGGCGAACCCCGGGGCGTCGCGAGCATGGCTTGGCCCGCCGCGCCGTCGATCGGGTCGGGCGCTCCATCACCCGGATCTTCCACCGCCACCAGCCGCGCCAACTGGCGGCTGCTGCCGACGCCGGTCTTGCGCCGCGCCTCGCGCAGCCGCTCGTTTACCGCGCCCTCGCTGACGCCCAGTTCGACGGCGGCGCTCTTGGCGGTGTGACCACGAGCCAGCAGCCGCAGGGCGCGGCGTTCGGCGTCGGACAGGCGCGAGAGGTCAGGCATCGGGATCCCGGTGTGGGGCGAGGCAGGCGAGCTTTGGCCCGCACTCAACCTCGTCTATCCCTGTTTCGCAATGCCGCCAGCGGAGCGGCGACGCGGGGCGGGAAGGAGGCGAGAAGGGGGAGCTCTCGTCGCCACGCTCTCGCCGACGGTCCGGACGTGCGCGCGGCCGCGAATGTTCGGGAAGAACGGCCCCCGCGGCCGTCGCCCGTCGGGAAAGGCTTGCATTCGGGACGTTTCCCGACTATCTGCGCGCCATTCCACACGTGGACGTTCGGCAGCGCCGGGGAGACATCCCGCCGTCGCCGTTCCGGTCCCGTCTCCAGAATGGTCTGGAGCGGGGGTGTCCACGGAGGTTCAACCGGAAAAAGGATAAAGGCCCGATGGCTCTTCCCGAATTCTCCATGCGTCAGCTCCTGGAAGCCGGCGCCCACTTCGGCCACCAGACGCACCGCTGGAACCCGAAGATGGACCGCTACATCTTCGGTTCGCGCTCGAACATCCACATCATCGACCTGTCGCAGACCATCCCGCTGCTGCACCAAGCGCTGGTGAAGGTCCGTGAAGTCGCCGCCGCCGGCGGCCGCGTGCTGTTCGTCGGCACCAAGCGTCAGGCTTCGGATCCGGTCGCCACGGCCGCCAAGCGCTGCGCCCAGTACTACGTCAACCACCGCTGGCTCGGCGGCACCCTGACCAACTGGCGCACCGTCTCGGGTTCGATCGCCCGCCTGCGCGAGCTGGAAACCGTTCTGTCGGGCGAAGGCCTGGGCCGTTCCAAGAAGGAACTGCTGCAGCTGACCCGCGAGCGCGACAAGCTGGAACTGTCGCTGGGCGGCATCAAGGACATGGGCGGCATCCCCGACATCATGTTCGTGATCGACACCAACAAGGAAGCGATCGCGATCCTCGAAGCCCGCAAGCTGAACATCCCGGTCGTCGCCATCCTCGACACCAACTGCGATCCGGACGGCATCACCTACCCGATCCCGGGTAACGACGACGCCGCCCGCGCCCTGCAGCTGTACTGCGACCTGATCGCCGACGCCGTCCTCGACGGCCTGGCCGCCGGTCAAGCCGCTTCGGGCGTGGACCTGGGCGCTTCGGTCGCTCCGATCGAGCCGGCCCTGGCCCGCGAACTGACCCCGGAAGCCGCTCCTGAAGTGGCCGCCGAGGAAGCCGCTGCTCCCGCCGCCGACGAATCGGCCGCCGGCTGATTTTTCTTCGGCCGCCGGCCCCTTTCGGGGAGCGGCGGCCGTCGCGCTACCGACACGCGACCGGGCTATCAAGCCCGGTCGCTAAACGTTTGAATCTGGAGATTTTCCATGGCTGAGATCACGGCTGCGCTGGTCAAGGAACTGCGCGAGAAGTCCGGCGTCGGCATGATGGACTGCAAGAAGGCCCTGGCCGAGAACAACGGCGACATCGAGGCCTCCATCGACTGGCTGCGCGCCAAGGGCCTGTCCAAGGCCGCCAAGAAGGCCGATCGCGCCGCCGCCGAAGGCCTGGTGGCCATCGCCGTGTCGGAAAGCGGCGCGGGTGAGACCGCCACCGCCGTCGAAGTGAACGCCGAAACCGACTTCGTCTCGCGCAACGACCTGTTCCAGGTCGCCGCTCGTCAGATCGCCGGCGCCGCCCTGGGCACCGACGGTTCGATCGAAGCCATCACCAGCGCCAAGCTGGCCGGCGGCGAGACCGTTCAGGACCACCTGACCAACCTGATCGCCACGATCGGCGAGAACATGATGGTCCGTCGCGCCGCCAAGCACAGCGTCGAGAACGGCGTCGTCGCCTCGTACGTCCACAACGCCACCGCGCCGGACCTCGGCCGCATCGGCGTGCTGGTCGCCCTCGAGTCGACCGCCGGCGACAAGGCCGCTCTGCGCGAGCTGGGCCGCAAGATCGCCATGCACGTGGCCGCGACCGCTCCGCTGTCGCTGTCGCCGGAAGACCTGGACCCGGCCGCCATCGAGCGTGAAAAGGCCGTGTTCACCGAGCAGGCTCTGGAGTCGGGCAAGGCGGAGTCGGTCATCGAGAAGATGATCGAAGGCCGCATCCGCAAGTTCCTGGAAGAAGTCGTGCTGCTGAAGCAAGCCTTCGTCATGAACCCGGACCAGACCGTCGAGCAGCTGGTGGCCGAAGCCGGCAAGACCCTCGGCGCGCCGATCACCGTGAAGGGCTTCACCCGTCTCGCCCTCGGCGAAGGCGTGGAAAAGAAGCAGGACGACTTCGCCGCCGAAGTCGCCTCGATGACCGGTCAGGCCTAAGGCCGATCAAGACGCTGAAGGCGGCGGGCCCTGGGTTCGCCGCTTTCAAGGTCGATAAATGAAGGGCGCGGCGCGGATCGAACGCGCGCCGCGCCCTTTTTTTGCGCTTGCACGGCGTCTCGCCGCCACGGCGCAAAACCGATCCCACTTTTGTGTAACGCGCACTATGGTGCGTGCCGACGACTCAGGAAGAGCCCGGTTCATGTCTGATCCCACCCCCGCCAAGCCGTATCGTCGCCTTCTGCTCAAGGTTTCCGGCGAAGTGCTGATGGGCGACACGCCCTACGGGATCGACACCAACACCGTTCAATCCGTCGCCCTGGACATCGCCGAGATCGTCAAGTCCGGCGTCGAGCTGTGCCTGGTGATCGGCGGCGGCAACATCTTCCGCGGCATGGCCGGCGCGGCCAAGGGCATGGAGCGCTCCAGCGCCGACTACATGGGCATGCTGGCCACCGTGATGAACGCTCTGGCCATGCAGGACGCCCTCGAGCGCATCGGCGTCGAAACCCGCGTGCAGTCGGCCATCCCGATGGCCACCGTCTGCGAGCCCTACATCCGTCGCCGCGCCCAGCGTCACCTCGAGAAGGGCCGCGTGGTGATCTTCGCCGCCGGCACCGGCAACCCGTTCTTCACCACCGACACCGCCGCTGCTCTGCGCGCCGCCGAGATGCAGTGCGACGCCCTGTTCAAGGGCACCAGCGTCGATGGCGTCTACACCGCCGATCCCAAGAAGGATCCGACCGCTCAGCGCTACGACCGCCTGACCTACATGGACGTGCTGGCCAAGGACCTGCGCGTCATGGACGCCTCGGCGGTCGCGCTTATGCGCGACAGCAACATCCCGATCGTGGTGTTCTCGATCAAGGGGCGGGGTAACCTGCTCAGCGTGCTGCGTGGCGAAGGCACGCACACCGTCGTCGCGAACGCCTGATCATTTAAAGCGAAGAGAGCCCAAGCCATGGCCGCCGCCGAAAAGCCCGTCCTTTCCCGCTACAAAGACCGCATGGACAAGGCCGTGCTCGCCCTGAAGGACGAGTTCGGGTCCCTGCGCACCGGCCGCGCCTCGGCCAGCCTGCTCGATCAGGTGATGGTCGAAGCCTACGGTTCGACCACGCCGCTGAACGCGGTGGCCTCGGTCAGCGTGCCCGAGCCGCGCCAGATCAACGTCAGCGTCTGGGATCGGGGCGTCGTCGTCTCGGTCGAGAAGGCCATCCGCGCGTCGGGCCTGGGCCTGAACCCGGTGGTCGAAGGCCAGAACCTGCGTATTCCGATCCCGCCGCTGACCGAGGAGCGCCGCAAGGACCTCTCCAAGATCGCCGGCAAGTACGCCGAGCAGCAGAAGATCGCGGTGCGCAACATTCGTCGCGACGCCAACGACGACCTGAAGAAGGCCGAGAAGGACAACGCGGTCAACGAGGATGAGCGCAAGAAGATGGAGGCCGAGGTCCAGAAGCTGACCGACGAAGCCATCAAGCGCATCGACGAGGCCTTGAAAACCAAGGAACAAGAGATCATGCAAGTCTGACCGTCCTCTCTGGTCAGACCCGATCAGCGGGCTCCTGGGGGATGAGAAGGGAAGGCTAAGAGCGCATGTCGCCGAAGACCGGCCTGCAGACCAAGACCGCGCGCCCCGGGGGCGAGGCCGGCGCGGGACTGCATGCGGCCATCATCATGGACGGCAACGGCCGGTGGGCCAAGCGTCGCGGCATGCCGCGGGCGCTGGGCCACCGGGCCGGCGTCAATGCGCTCAAGCGCACGGTCGAGGGCGCGCCCGCGGCCGGCGTCGGGGTGCTGACGGTGTTCGGCTTCTCGACCGAGAACTGGCGTCGCCCGGCGCAGGAAGTCTCCGAGCTGATGGGCCTGCTCAAGGCCTATGTCGAATCGGACCTCGAGCGGCTGAGCCGTGAGGGCGTCCGTGTGCGGATCATCGGTCGGCGCACGGGCCTGTCGCCCGACGTGCTGGAGGTGATCGAGCGCGCCGAGCGTCGCACCGCCCACAACGACAGCTTCCTGCTGCAGGTGGCTTTCAACTACGGCGGCCAGGCCGATATCGCCGATGCCGCGCGCCGGTTCGCCGAGCGGGTGGAGCGGGGCGAGGCGAGGGCCGCCGACCTGGACGAAGCGACGTTCGGCTCGTTCCTGTCGACCTCGGCCGCGCCGGCCCCGGACCTGATCGTGCGCACCAGCGGCGAACACCGGATCTCGAACTTCCTGCTGTGGGAATGCGCCTACGCCGAACTGGTGTTCCAGGACGTGCTGTGGCCCGACTACGGTCCCGAGCACCTGGCCGCCGCCGTCGCGGAGTATCGTAGCCGTGACCGGCGCTATGGAGGCATTGCGGCCGATGACGTCGCCGTCGCCGGCTAAGCGCTTCAACTGGAGCAATCTGGGTACGCGCGTGGCTTCGGCCACGGTGCTCGTGCCTACGGTCGTGGCCGCCGTATGGTTCGGCGGCGTGTGGTTCCTGCTGCTTCTGGCCGTCTGCACCGCGCTCTTGGCGCGCGAGTGGGGCATGATGAGCGCGCCCAAGGCGCCGGTCGGCGTGGCCGTCGCCGTCGGCGTGGCGGTGCTGATCTCGCTCGTCGCGGCGTTCCGCGGCCACTACATCCTGACCTGGCCGCTGGCCGTGGCGGGGGCCGTCGCCGCCGCTCTGCTCGCCCGCGGCGCGGTCGAGCGCCGGGCCGACGCCGCCTATGGCGTGATCTATATCGCGCCGGCCTGCATCACCCTGCTGTGGCTGCGCCTCAGCCCGGCGGGTCTGTCCTGGACGTTGCTGCTGTTCGCAGTGACCTGGTTCGCCGACATCTTCGCCTACGTCACCGGCAGCATCTTCAAGGGCCCCAAGCTGTGGCCCCGGTTCTCGCCCAACAAGACCTGGTCGGGCTTCTTCGGCGGCCTGCTGGCCGCGGCCCTGGCGGCCATCGGCGTCGACCTGCTGGCCGAGGCTCTGCCGCGCCTGCCCGACATGGATCTCACTTGGCCGGTGGCCGCCGTCATCGGCTTCCTCGGCGGGCTGGCCACCATGACCGGCGACCTTTGGGAATCGATGCTCAAGCGCCGCTTCGGCGTGAAGGATTCCGGCGACCTGATCCCCGGCCACGGCGGTCTGCTCGACCGGGTCGACGGGCTGATGTTCGCCGCCATCGTCGTCGCCGCCGTGCGCCTGTTCGACCAGTGGGGATGGCTGCCTTGACCACACGTAAGGTGGTGGTGCTGGGTTCGACCGGCTCCATCGGCGTTTCCACCCTCGATCTCTTCGAGCAGTCCAAGGTTCCGGTCGAGATCCTGGCCCTGGCGGCCGGCCGCAATGTCGAGCGCCTGGCTCAGCAGGCGCTGCAGTGGCGGCCGAAGCTGGCGGTGATCGAGGACGAGAGCCTGCTGGGCGCGCTGCGCGATCGACTGGCCGGTTCCGGCGTCGAGACGGCGGCCGGGCCCGAGGCCGTGGCGCAGGCCGCGGCCATGGGCGCCGACTGGGTGATGTCGGCCATCGTCGGCGCGGCGGGCCTGGCGCCCACCCTGGCGGCCGCCCGCACCGGCGCCGTGGTGGCCCTGGCCAACAAAGAGAGTCTGGTCTGCGCCGGCCCCGAACTGCTGCGCATCGCGCGCGAGGCGGGCGGGACGGTGATTCCGGTCGATTCCGAGCATTCGGCGATCTTCCAGGTGCTGCAGCCGACGTGCCTGGACCGCGTGGCCCGCCTGATCCTCACCGCCTCGGGCGGCCCGTTCCGTACCTGGACGCGCGAGCAGATGGCCGTTGCCACGCCCGAGCAGGCGATCGCCCATCCCAACTGGTCGATGGGCGCGAAGATCTCGGTCGATTCCGCGTCGATGATGAACAAGGGGCTCGAGATGATCGAGGCTTCCTACCTGTTCGACACCCCGGAAGACCGCATTGGCGTCGTCATCCACCCGCAATCGGTGATTCACAGCCTGGTGGAGTACACCGACGGCTCGACCCTGGCGCAGCTGGGGCCGCCCGACATGCGCAGCCCGATCTCCTACGCCTATTCCTGGCCCGAGCGGCTGGCCTGGCCGGCCAAGCCCCTGGATCTGGGCGCCTATGGCCAGCTGACCTTCGAGGATCCGGACCTTTCGCGCTTCCCGTTGCTGGGCGTCGCGCGCGAGGCCCTGCGCCTGGGCGGGGGGGCGCCGACGGCGATGAACGCGGCGAATGAAATCGCCGTCGCGGCTTTCCTTGACCGGCAGATCGGCTTTCTCGATATTGCCGCGTCGGTTGAGGGGACGCTTGAACGCATGAACGGGGTAGGGGACCTCGCCGTAACGGCAGGTGACGTTCTTGATACAGCCGTCATGATCGACGGTTCCGCTCGCCGTATTGCGGCCGAGGTTGTCGCTCACAAGCGGCATTAGGAAGTGACCGGGGAGCTCTGATTCCAAGCCGATGATCGGTCTTCTGATCGCGATCGTGTCCATGGTCATCGTGCTGTCCGTCGTCGTGACGGTGCACGAGCTGGGACACTATTGGGCCGCGCGGGCCTGCGGGGTGGCGATCGATCGCTTCTCCATCGGCTTTGGCGCGCCCCTGGTTTCCTGGCGCGACAAGCACGGCGTCGAGTGGCGGATCGCCTCGATCCCGCTCGGCGGCTACGTGCGCTTCGCCGGTGACGAGAACGCCGCCAGCGTGCCCGACCAGAACGACCTGGACGCGATGAAGCGCGAGATCGCCGATCGTGAAGGTGCGGCGGCCCTCAAGCAGTACTTCCATTTCAAGCCGGTCTGGCAGCGGGCGATCATCGCCGCCGCCGGTCCGGTCGCCAATTTCATCCTGGCCATCCTGGTCTTCGCCGTGATGCAGGTGGCCATCGGCGACCTGAAGACCCAGGTCATCGTGCAGGCCGTCGAGCCCAAGAGCGCCGCTGAGGCGGCCGGCTTCAAGCCCTCCGACGTCATCGTGAAGATGGATGGCAAGGCCGTCGAAAGCTATCGCGACGTCGCCGCCTATGTGAGCCTGCGGGCCAAGCTGCCGGTGGAGTTCACCGTGCAGCGCGCCCAGCAGACGCTTGAGCTCACCGCCACGCCGACGTTGGTCGAGCAGAAGGACGAGATCGCCGGCCGCGTGAAGGTCGGCCGTCTGGGCGTGTCCCTGGGCGGTCGCGGCTATTTCGAGCGGTCCTCGGTCTGGATGGCGATCCCGCGCGCCACCGTGCAGGTCTGGGACATGCTCAAGACCATCGGCTTCTATCTGGGCCGACTGGTCACGGGCCAACTGCCGGCCGACCAGATCAGCGGCATCATCGGCATCGGCAAGACCGCCGGCGCCGTGACCCAGGCCAGCGTCGAGGGCGCCCCCGACCTGAAGACCATGATCATCCGCACGGTCGCCAGCCAGGCGATCCTGATCGCCAGCCTGTCGGTCAGCATCGGCTTCATGAACCTGCTGCCGATCCCGGTGCTCGATGGCGGCCATCTGCTGCTCTACGCCTACGAGGCCGTCTTCCGGCGCCCGCTGCGCGCCGATTTCCAGGCCGCCGGTTTCCGCGCGGGCCTTGCCTTGATCCTTTGTTTCATGCTGTTCGCGGCCTGGAACGACCTCAACCGCTACGACGTGTTCAAATTCATCGGCGGCCTGTTCACGTGAACGATCGCCGCCCGTCCATGATTGGTCCCATGAGCAAAATTCGCGCCCATAGCGCCGCGTTCGCCACCGGCGTTGCGCTTCTCTTCGGCTCCACCGCCCTGATCGCGCCCCAGGTCGCGTTCGCCCAGGCCCAGACTTCGGGCGTGGTGCAACGCATCGTGGTGCAGGGCAACGAGCGGATCGAGGCGGGCACGGTGCTTTCGTACCTGCCGATCCAGCCGGGCGAGACGGTCGATCCCGCGCGCCTCGACCTGGCGCTGAAGACCCTGGCTCGCACCGATCTGTTCGCCGACGTCTCGATCGAGCTGGTCGGCGGCGACCTGGTGGTCAAGGTCGTCGAGAACCCGATCATCAACCAGGTGGTCTTCGAAGGGAACTCGGCCCTCAAGGAAGACAAGCTGAAGGACGAGGTGCAGATCCGTCCGCGCGGCATCTTCACCCGCGCCAAGGTGCAGGCCGACGTCCAACGCATCATCGAACTCTACCGCCGTTCGGGCCGCATCTCGGCGACCGTGACGCCCAAGGTGGTCGAGCTGCCGCAAAAGCGCGTCGACCTGGTGTTCGAGATCAACGAAGGCCCCAAGAGCGGCGTCCTGGGCGTCAACTTCCTGGGCAACAAGGAGTTCTCGGACAACGAGCTCTCCGACGTCATCGTCACTAAGGAGTCGCACTGGTACAAGTTCCTGACCAGCAACGACAACTACGACCCTGACCGGATCGAGTACGACCGCGAGCAACTGCGCAAGTATTATCGCAACCGCGGCTTCTTCGACTTCCGCGTCGTGGCCACCACGGCCGAGCTGGCCACCGACAAGAACGGCTTCGCGGTCACCTACACGATCGACGAAGGCCCCAAGTACAAGTTCGGCAAGGTCACCGTCGACACCGAGCTGAAGAAGCTGGACGGCAACCTGCTGGCCCAGATCCTGCCGATCAAGACCGGCCAGATCTACGAGGACGAGCGGATCGAGCAGGCCACCGACGCCCTGACCTTCGCGGCGGGCGCGGCCGGCTTCGCCTTCGTGGACGTGCGTCCGCGCTACGTGCCCAACCGCGAGACCCAGACGGTCGACGTCGTGTTCTCGGTGCGTGAAGGCCCGCGCGTCTACGTCGACCGCATCGACATCGTCGGCAACACCGCCACGCTCGACTACGTCCTGCGCCGCGAGATGGAAGTCGCCGAGGGCGACGCCTATAACCGCGTGCTCGTCGACCGTTCGCGCAACAACATGCGCCGCCTCGGCTTCTTCAAGGACGTGACCATCGAGGAGGTGCCCAGCACCGCCCCCGACCGCACCAACCTGCGGGTCAAGGTCGAGGAGCAGCCGACGGGCGAACTTTCGTTCAGCGCCGGCTACAGCTCGGTCGACCAGCTGGTGCTCGACGTCGGCGTCACCCAGCGCAACTTCCGTGGTCGCGGCCAGAACCTGCGCGCCCGCGTGTCGGTGGGTTCGCTGCGCCAGCAGGTCGACTTCGCGTTCACCGAGCCGCGCTTCCTGGGCCGCAATTTGGCCGCGGGCGTGAACCTCTATTCGTACCGATATGACCTCAGCGAGTTCGCGGCCTACGACACCAAGTCGCTCGGCGGCGGTTTCACCATGGGCTTCGGCTTGACGCAAAACACCTCGATGAGCCTGCGGTACACCCTGCGCCAGGACGAGGTGGACGTGGCCGACAGCTACTGCGCCAACGGCAGCGTTTCGACGATCCTCTGCCTGCAGCGCGGCGCCTACATGACCTCGCTGGTCGGCTATGGCCTGCGCCTGGACAAGCGGAACGATCCGCTGCGTCCGACCCGCGGCTTCTTCGCCGACCTCAACCAGGACCTGGCCGGCTTCGGCGGCGACGTGAACTACCTCAAGACCGAGGTCGACGGCGGCTGGTACTGGGGCTTCAACAAGGACTTCGTGTTCAGCGCCACCGGTTCGGCGGGCTACATCGAAGGCTGGGGCGGCGACAGCGTCCGCATCAACGACCGCTTCTACAAGGGCGGCCAGTCGTTCCGCGGCTTCGAGACGGCCGGTATCGGCCCGCGCGACACCGCCAGCGACAACAGCGCCCTGGGCGCCAAGCTGTACGCGATCGGCTCGCTGGAGCTGACCGTGCCGACCTTCCTGCCCGAGCAGTACGGCATCAAGGCCGCGCTGTTCACCGACTTCGGCACCGCCGGCCAACTGGACGACATCGACCGTCAGGTTTCGTCGGGCGTGTTCAGCACCACGATCAAGGACAACCTTGGTCTGCGTGCTTCGGCTGGCGTCAGCATCGACTGGAAGTCGCCGATGGGACCGATCCGGTTCGACATCAGCCGCATCCTGGCGAAGGAAGACTACGACCGGACGGAAACCTTCCGTTTCTCCACCTCCACTCGTTTCTAATCTCCACAAGGCTTTAGACGACATGTCCTCCAAGTTCTTCGCCGCCGCCGCTTCGGGCCTGGCCGCGTTCGCCGTGGCCTCGGGCGCCTTCGCTCAAGCCGCCGCCCCGCTGGCCAAGGCTCCGGCCGCTCCGGCCGCCCCGCCGATCACCCACGGTGCGCCGATCGCCAGCCTGTGCGTGTTCTCGGCCGGCGCCGTGCGCGGCACCTCGGCCACCGGCAAGGCGCTCGACGCCCGCCTGAAGGCCCTGCAGACCACCGCCGAGTCGCCGCTGGCCGCTCGCGAGAAGGCTCTGCAGACCAAGATCGACGCCTTCAACGCCGCCGCCAAGACCCCGGCCGCCGACATCAACGCCCGCGAAAAGCAGAAGTCGGACCTGGAACTGGAGCAGAGCGCCCTGCAGCGCGACGCCGCCCACACCCAGATGGAACTGGTGGCCACCGCTGACGCCGCCCAGCAGACCTACTCGGTCGAGCTGCAGCCGGCCGTGATCTCGGCCTACCAGTCCAAGCAATGCGGCGTGCTGCTCGAGCGCAGCGCCGTGGCCATCTTCAACCCGGCCATGGACATCACCCCGCAGATCGTCAGCGCCCTGGACGCGCGCGGCAAGGCCGGCGCGTTCCAGGCCCTGGAACGCACCAAGCTGACGCCGCAGCAAGCCGCCCAACTGGCCGCCCAGCTGCAGCGCTAAGCACGCAGGGAGCGCCCGCTCGGCCTTTCCGGCTGGGCGGGCGCTTTCCGTTACGGCATTGACTCGGGGCGGCTTTGGGCCGCCTACACTTCGTCCGTATCGGGCGATTCCCGGGACGGCCGTCGTCGAGAGGTTTCCATGCCGGACCCCCGCTTTTTCGAGACCCTGGGTCCGGTTTCCGTGTCCGTCCTGGCCAAGGCCGGTGGCGCGGAACTGGCCGATCCGGGCCAGGGCGAGCGCCTGATCGCCACCGTCGCGCCGCTGGACGGCGCCGGACCCGACGCCGTTTCCTTCCTTTCCGATCCCCGTCGCGCCAAGAACCTCGCCGCCTGCAAGGCCGGGGCGATCTTCATGCGTCCGCAGCATCGCGAGTTCGCGCCGGAAGGCTGCGCCGTGCTGCTGACCCCCCATCCGCAGGCCGCCTGGGCGGCCGCGACGGCGCTGCTGCACGCGCCGCGCCGCCACGAGGCCAGCGCTCCCGCCATTCATCCCTCCGCCATTTTGGAGGAGGGCGTCAGACTCTCGCCCGGCGTGGTTATAGGCCAGGACGCCCGCATCGGCCGCGGCACGACGATCAGCCCCGGGGCCGTCATCGGCCCGGGCGTCGCCATCGGCCGCGACTGTTTTGTCGGCGCCAACGCCGTGATCGGCTTCGCCCTGGTCGGCGACCGCGTCAGCCTGCATGCCGGCTCGGTGATCGGCGAAGCGGGCTTCGGCGCCGCGCCCGGCGCCAGGGGCGTGGTCGACCTTCCGCAGCTGGGCCGCGTGGTCCTGCAGGACGGCGTGACGCTCGGCGCCAACAGCTGCATCGATCGTGGCGCGTTCGACGACACGACGGTCGGCGAGAACACCAAGATCGACAATCTGGTCCATGTTGCGCACAACGTGCAGCTGGGCCGTAACTGCGTGCTCGCGGCCTATACCGGGCTGTCGGGCACCACCGTCGTCGGCGACGGCGTCGCCTTCGGCGGCAAGGCCGGCGTCGCCGACCACTTGACGATCGGCCCCGGCGCCAGCATCGGGGCGTCCGCCTCGGTGTTCAAGGACGTGCCGGCGGGCGAGACATGGACAGGGTTTCCCGCGCGACCGATCAAACGGTGGCTGCGAGAAACCGCATGGCTGTCGCGCAGCGCGCGCAGCCGGGGGATGAAAGACGAGGCATGAGCCAGACCGAAACCGCTGCCCCGCAGACCGACATCGACATCGCCGAGATTCTCAACCGGATCCCGCACCGCTACCCGTTCCTGCTGGTCGACCGGGCCGAGGCCTACGAACCGCACAAGTCGATCGTCGGCATCAAGTGCGTGACGGTGAACGAGCCGTTCTTCCAGGGCCACTTCCCGGGCAATCCGGTGATGCCGGGCGTGCTGATCATCGAGGCCCTGGCCCAGACGGGCGCGGTGCTGATGAGCAAGTCGCTGGAAGTCGACACCGCCGGCAAGACGATCTTCTTCATGTCGGTCGACAACGCCCGCTTCCGCAACCCCGTGCGCCCGGGCGACGTCCTGCGCATGGAGGTCGAGGTGCTGCGCGCGCGTTCGAGCATCTTCAAGTTCAAGGGCGTGGCCAAGATCGGCGACAAGGTCGCCGCCGAGGTCGAGTTCGCCGCCATGGTCGTGGAGACCCCGACGAAATGACCAAGATCCATCCGACCGCCATCGTCGACGCCGCCGCCAAGCTGGGCGACGACGTCGAAATCGGGCCGTTCTGCATCGTCGGCCCGGACGTGACCCTGCAGGCCCGTGTGCGCCTGCTGTCGCACGTGGTGGTCGATGGCGTCACCACCATCGGCGAGGACACCGTCGTCCACGCCTTCTCGGCGCTGGGCGGACCACCTCAGCACCTGGGCTACAAGGGCGAGCGCACGCAGCTCGTCATCGGCCCGCGCAACGTCATCCGCGAACAGGTGACGATGAACACCGGCACGGCCTCGGGCCGTGGCGTGACCACGATCGGCGCCGACGGCTTCTTCATGGCCGAGGCCCACGTGGCCCACGACTGCGCGGTCGGCGACAACGTGGTGCTGGCCAAGGGCGCGACCCTGGGCGGCCACGTGGACGTCGGCAACTTCGTGTTCGTGGGTGGTCTGGCGGCCATCCACCAGTTTTCGCGCGTCGGCCGCTACAGCTTCATCGGCGGCCTGGCGGCGGTGACCAAGGACGTGATCCCGTACGGTTCGGTGTGGGGCAACCACGCTCACCTGGAGGGCCTGAACCTCGTCGGCCTCAAGCGCCGGGGCTTCTCGCGCGAGGCGATCAACGCCCTGCGTTCGGCCTATCGCATGATGTTCGCCGACGAAGGCACCTTCCAGGAGCGCCTGGACGACGCCGCCGAAACCTACGCCTCCATTCCCGAGGTGATGGAGATCATCGCGTTCATCCGCGACGACGGCAATCGCCCGCTGTGCCTGCCCGAGCGCGAGGTCTGATCTTGCGCAAGCTTGGACTGATCGCCGGCGGCGGGGCCCTGCCGATCGAACTGGCGGCCCACTGCGAGCGCGCCGGCCGGCCGTTTTCGGTGATGCGGGTCAAGGGCTTCGCCGATCCGTCTCTGGAACAGTATCCCGGCGTCGAGGTCGGCATCGCCGAGTTCGGCAAGGCCTTCAAGGCGCTGAAGGAAGAGGGCTGCGAGGCCGTCTGCTTCGCTGGCGTCGTCGATCGCCCCGACTTCTCGGCCCTGATCCCCGACTTCCGGGGCGTGAAGGTGCTGCCGGGTCTGATCAAGGCCGCGCGCGAGGGCGACGACGCCCTGCTGCGCCGCGTACTGACCGAGTTCGAGAAGGAAGGCTTCGTCGTCGAGGGCGCGCACGAGGTGCGTGGCGAGATGACCCTGCCGTCTGGTCCGCTGGGCCGCTATGCGCCGCGCGCCGAGCACGGCGTCGACATCGATCGCGCCCTGGACGTCGCCCGCGCCATCGGCGGGCTGGACGTGGGGCAGGGGGCCGTGGTCTGCGACGGCCTGGTTCTGGCCGTCGAAGCCCAGGAGGGAACCGACGCCATGCTGCGCCGGGTCGCCGACCTGCCGCAGGCGATCCGCGGCTGCCCCGAGGCGCCCAAGGGTGTCCTGGCCAAGGCCCCCAAGCCGATCCAGGAGACCAAGGTCGACCTGCCCACCATCGGAGTGGCCACCATCCAGCGCGCCGCGCGGGCCGGCCTGGCCGGCGTGGTCGGCGAGGCCGGTCGCCTGCTGATCGTCGACCGCGACCAGGTGATCGCCTGCGCCGACGACCTGGGCCTCTTCGTCTACGGCGTCGAGCCGCGCTGATGCCTTCGCCGCGGCCGCTGACGGTCATGCTGGTCGCGGCCGAGGCCTCGGGAGACAACCTCGGCGCGGGCCTGGCCAAGGCTCTGCGGGCGCGGCTTGGCGACAAGGTGCGTTTCGTCGGCGTCGGCGGGGCGCGGATGGCCGCCGAGGGGGTGGAAAGCCCCTTCGACATCTCCGAACTGTCGATCCTGGGTCTGTTCGAGGGGCTGAAGGCCTATCCGCGCGTGCTGCGCCGCCTCAAGGACGTCGAGGCGCTGGCCGCGCGTGAAAAGCCCGACGTGGCGGTGCTGATCGACGCCTGGGGCTTCAACATCCGCCTGGCCAAGCGCCTGAGGGCGCTGGATCCCTCGATGGCGCTGGTCAAGTACGTCGCGCCGCAGGTCTGGGCCTCGCGCCCGGGGCGGGCCAAGGTCCTGGCGCAGGCCGTCGACCTGCTGCTGGCCACCCAGCCGATGGACAGGCCGTTCTTCGACGCCGAGGGCCTGCCCAGCGTCTTCGTCGGCAATCCCGCCCTGGCGCGCGATTTCAGCGGCGGCGAGGCCGCCCGAGCCCGTGCGGCCATCGGCGCGGGGCCGCACGACCCGATCCTCGCCGTGCTGCCTGGCAGCCGCCCATCCGAGATCGAGCGCGTGCTGCCGGCCTTCGAGGACGCCGTGCGCATTCTCAAGGCCGAGCGACCTGGCCTGCATGTCGTCGTACCCGCCGCCTCGACCGTCGCAGCGGCGGTCAAGGCGCGTGTCGCCGGCTGGCCGTTCCGCGCCCACGTCATCGAGGACGACCAGGCCAAGGACGACGCCATGAAGGCCGCCACCGTGGCCCTGGCCTGCAGCGGCACGGTGACCATCGAGCTGGCGCTGGCCGGGGTTCCGATGGTGGTCGGCTACAAGATCGGCGCGATCACCTACGCCCTGCTCAAGCGCCTGATGACGCCGCGCTGGGTGACCCTGTTCAATATCGCCGCCGACAAGGAAATCGCGCCCGAGCTCCTGCAGCACGACTGCACCGGCCAGCGTCTGGCGGCGGCGGCGGCCGAACGGCTGGACGATCCGGCCCTGCGCCAGCGGCAGGTGGCCGAGCAGTACGCCGCGCTCGAGCGCCTGGGACGCGGCATGCCCGATCCGGCCGAGGCGGCGGCCGACGCCATGCTCGCCTTTCTGGAAAAGCGAAGCGCCAAAACGGCTTAAGATCCGCTTCACGCCTGTGGATTAATCTTGCGGCAACCTTGTGCGCCTCGCGCCGCCGTGGAGCCAGCCTGTGTCGGTCCTGCCGATTGGAGCCGTCGTCCCGAACCTCGCCTCGGTGCAGCCGACGGCGACGATCGCGCCCGCCGGTCCGCAGGGCGGCCAGACGGGGCAGGCGGGCCTGCCGCCGCCGGCCATGCTGGCCCAGATGGCCATGGCCGAGGCGACCGAGGCGCTAGGCAAGATCGCCGCCCAGCCCGGCGCCGCGCTAGAAGCTCCCGACACCGTCGAGAGCCTGCTGAAGGGCGGGGCCACCGGCCAGGCGCGCGAAATCCTGCTGTCCAGCCCCACCGTCCAGACCAAGGCGGTCTCCGACATGGTCGGTCGCGCCGCGCCGGCCCAGGCCGGGATGGCGCCGTTGCTGGCCGACCTGGAGCGCGTCTCGACCTCGCCCCAGGCGCCGGCCCTGGTGCGCCAGGCCGCCGCCAACATGCTGGCTCTGCGCTCGCCCATAGACGGGGCGGTCACCGCCGGCGAGATCCGCCAGGCCTTCGGCCGCTCGGGCCTGTTCATGGAAAGCCGTCTGGCCGAGGAGGCCCCCGCTCCGGGCGCCGCGCCCCTGGCCGCCAAGGACCTGAAGGCCGCCATGCTGGTGCTGCGCGCCGCCGTGGCCAGTTGGAGCGCACAGACCGGGCCCGGGACGCCGACGGCCGTTTCAGCGCCTTCCACGACCTCGCAAGCCATGGCGGCCGCCCCGCAGCAGGCGCCGACGCCGCAGGGGGCGGCTTCGGCTCCTCTGGCCCAGCAGGCTTCGCCCCAGCTCGCCGCGTCGACCGCGGCTCCGCTTCCCACCACGGCCCAGGCTCAGACCCCGTCACCGGCCCCGGCCACGCCCGAGGCCGAAGCGCCGCCGCCTGCCGCGGCCATGCCAGTCCCAATGGACGACGCCGCCGCCGAGTCGCCCGTGGCCCGCTTCCTGGCCGCCGTAGCGCCGCCGCCGGCGCCCCGACAGGCGGCTCAGCCGGCCGCCGCGCTGCTGGTGCTGGCGCAGGAAGCCGCCGCCGGGTTCGAGGACGCCCCCGTCGTCCGCCAGCCTGCCTCGACCCTCGTTCCGCTGGCCCCGCCGCCCGGCAAGGGGCCGCCGCCGCCGTTCGCGGGCGGCCCGGTGGTCGCCCAGCCGGCTGCGCCCTCCACCCTGGCGCCCGACGCCCATCCGGCCCTGGTCGCCCAGCAACTGGCCAAGGGCGTCGACGCGGCCCTGGCTCGCCAGGAACGGCTGCAAGCCGCCTCGGTGCCCGAGCGCGCCGACGTCGCGCGCCCCGCCGACAGCCGCGTCGTCGAGGACAAGGCCGGTCCGCGCTGGGTGTTCGACGTACCCTTCGCCACGCCGCAAGGCTCGGCCGTCGCCCAGTTCGAGATCAGCCGCGACGGCGGCGGGGGCGGGGCCTCCGGCGGCGTCGCCGAAGCCCGCACCTGGAAGGTCCGGTTCTCGCTCGACGTCGAGCCCATGGGCCGCATCGACGCCCAGCTGGCCCTGACCGGCGAGCGGGCGCGCGTCTCGCTGTGGGCCGAGCGTCCCGAGGCCATGGCCCGCCTGCGTGGTGGGGAAGAGATGCTCAACGCCGCCCTGCGCGAGGCCGCGCTGGAGCCGGAGGTGGCCTTCCATGCCGCCGCGCCGCCCGTCGCCGCGCCAGCCGCACCGGGCCGCTTTTTGGATCAGGCCACATGACCCGCGTCTCTGGTCCCCGCATCGCCGTCGCCCTGCACTACGACGAGCCGAACGCCCCGCGCGTGGTCGCCAGCGGCCGCGGCTGGGTAGGCGACAAGATCGTCGAGACCGCCCGCGAGCATGGCGTGCCGCTGGAAGAGAACCCCGCGCTCGCTCAGGCCCTGTCGACGATTCCGATGGAGGAGGAGATCCCCGAGGCGCTCTATGTCGCCGTCGCCGAGATCCTGGGCTTCATCCTGCGCTCGGCCAATCGTAACTGACACCAAGAAAGTTACGGTAGGGGGCTGGGCCTCGCCCTCGCGGCGCCTATATCGGCCTGGACCCCTTCGAGGAGCTTCCATGACCGACCTCTCGGCCTTCCCGATCGCCAGCCGCTGGCCCGCGGCCCATCCCGACCGCATTCAGCTCTATTCGTTGCCCACGCCCAACGGCGTGAAGGTGTCGATCATGCTGGAGGAGGTGGGCCTGCCGTACGAGCCGCACCTGATCGACATCGGCAAGAACGAGACCTGGACCCCGGAATTCCTCAGCCTCAATCCCAACGGCAAGATCCCGGCGATCATCGATCCGGACGGTCCGGGCGGCAAACCTTTCGGCCTGTTCGAGAGCGGCGCGATCCTGATCTATCTGGCCGAGAAGACCGGCAAGCTGCTGCCGACCGATCCAGCGGCCCGCTACGAGACCCTGCAATGGGTGTTCTTCCAGATGGCCGCCGTCGGCCCGATGTTCGGCCAGCTCGGCTTCTTCCACAAGTTCGCCGGCCGCGAGTACGAGGACAAGCGCCCGCTGGAGCGCTATCGCGCCGAGAGCCAGCGCCTGCTGGGCGTGCTGGAGACCCGCCTCGAAGGCCGCGACTGGCTGATGGGCGAAGACTACACGATCGCCGACGTCGCCACCCTGGGCTGGGTTCGCAACCTGGTGGGCTTCTACGAGGCGGCCGAACTCGTCGACTTCAAGAGCCTGAAGAACGTGCCGGCCTGGCTGGAGCGGGGTCTGGCCCGTCCGGCCGTGCAGCGCGGCCTCAACATCCCGGCGCGTCCCTGACCGACGAGGGGCGGGCGGCGACAGCCGTCCGCTCCGGCGCCATAAGCGAGCGACCTCTCAACGGTGGCCGATTCTCGCGATGTCGCTCTTTCCCGAACTCGACGGTCCGCCGTCCGACCGCCTGTTCTTCGGCATCTTCCCCGAGGCCCCCGTGGCGGAGGCCATCGCCGGCCGCGCCCGCGCGCTGAAGGCCAGCCTGGGCCTATCGGGCGCGCCGCTGACGCCCGACCGCTTCCACATCACCCTGCACCACATCGGCGACTATGCCGGCCTGCCGCGCGGTATCGTCACCCAGGCGCTGGAAGCCGGCGAGACGGCATCTTCGGCCGCGCCGTTCACGGTGAGATTCGACAAGGCCGCCAGCTTCAACAACCGCGGCAACAACCCATTCGTTCTGCAGGGAGGAGAGGGGCTGTCCGAGTTGAACGCCTTCCAGAAGGCCCTGGGCCTCTCCATGGCTCATGCGGGCCTGGGCAAGCAGGTCGCCAGGCAGTTCAACCCGCATGTGACGCTGCTCTACGACCGCGCCCTGGCGCCTGACACGCCGGTCGACTCGGTGTCGTGGACCGTCTCGGAGTTCGTGCTCATTCACAGCCTGCTGGGCCAGACCCGCCACATCGTGCTCGGGCGCTGGCCCCTGAAGGGGTAGGGCGCAAAGGCCCTTCTCCTTCTTCCCGTCATTCCCGCCACAAGAGGGGGAATGACGGGAGGTATGGGGGCAACCTCAACGATCCTGCACGTTGCCCGAATGGGTCGTGTTCTGGCGCAGATTCCCGTGCCGGCCCTGTTCGGCCAGATTGACGTCGGCGTTGCCGGGATCGGGCGACTGCAGGCCCTCGCGGCTGGCGTGGCCTTCGATCTCGGGCTTCTGGCCCTTGAAGGCGCGTTGTTCGGGCGGGATGGGCGGGGCCTTGGACATGGCTTCCTCCTTATGGTTGTCGGAAGAAAACCGTCGGGACGGCGGGGCCGTTCCCAGCGCCAAGCTCTTCGTCAGGCCGTCGGCGGCGTCGGGCGCGAGACCACGAAGGCCGCGCAACCCGCCATGATCGCGCCGACCAGCAGGCCCAGCCACAGCTTGGGCCGCGCCGCGAGCAGGAACACCGCCATGCCGCCGGCCATGCCCAGGCAGGCGAAGACCTTGGCCTTGCGCGGGATGGCCCCGTTGGCTCGCCAGGCGCGCACCGATGGGCCGAAGCGCGGATGGTTCAAGAGCCAGGCTTCGAGCTTGGGCGAGGAGCGTCCGAAGCAGCCGGCGGCCAGGATCAGGAAGATCGTCGTCGGCATCAGCGGCAGGAACGCCCCGATGATCCCGAGCGCCGTGAAGGCCAGGCCCGCGATCAGATAGCCCGTCCGCACGCCGCGCGAGGTCGGCAGCGGCGTCGCCGGGGCGTCCAGTTCCAGGGCTGGCGGTTCAGCCGAAGGCGGCGTCGACATAGGCCTGCACCCGTGAGAAGGCGGCTTGTGCGCCCGCGATGGCCCGCGCCTCGCCCGCTTCGTCCAGTCCCGCCGCGTCGAGCGCGGCGGTGAACTGGCGCCAGTGGGCGGCGCGACCGTCAGGATGGCCCGCAAGGTGGCGCGCGCCGAAGGTCTCGTCCAGGCCGAGCTTCGCGGCGGCCTTGAACAGGAAGGCCGCGCCCAGGTTCGAGCCCTCGGCCACGTAGAGCCAGCCCAGCGCGGTGGCGAGGTCTGGCTCGCTGTCGGCCGCGAAAGCCGGCGGCGGCAGGTCGGCCAGCACGGGAAGGCCAAGGTCCGCCCGGTCGGCGGTGATCTGCGCCAGGCGCCGGCGGGCGTCGAGATCGGGCAGGCGCTGGGCCAGTTCCGGGCGCTGGTAGAGGCCGTCGATGTCGCGATGGAAGCGCTGCTGCACTTCGAGGAACCGTCCATAGCGCTCGCGGTCGGCGAACGGCTGGCCGGCCATGATGCTCTTGTCGAGCCGGTCGTGAGTCGCCTCCGTGCCGGCCTTCAGGCGCTTGGCGAGGGAAGGGGCCTGGGCGAGAGCGGCGTCGGTCATGGAGGCAATGTTGTCATGCCGCGAGTGAGACGCAACTGCTCCAGGTCAAATCCGACCGCGCGTCGGACGAAAATGCTAATCGGATGGCGAGGGGCCCGACTCGCGGGCGCAGCTTCTGGAGCGCCCGGTGACGGTGACGATCTACGGCATCAAGGCCTGCGACACGATGAAGAAGGCCCGCACCTGGCTCGACGAGCACGGCGTGGTCTACGCCTTCCACGACTACAAGGCCGTGGGCGCGGTTCGGGCCGACGTCGAGCGCTGGGTCGAGGCGCTGGGCTGGGAAACGGTGCTGAACCGCGCCGGCACGACCTTCCGCAAGCTGCCCGACGCCGACAAGACCGGGATCGACGCCGGGAAGGCCGTCGAACTGATGCTGGCCCAGCCCTCGATGATCAAGCGGCCGATCCTCGACGTCGACGGCAAGCTGCTGGCGGGCTTCAAACCCGATCAGTATACGGCCATTCTCGCCTGACGAGCGAAACGCCGCTTGCGCGATTGACGCGAGTTGGCGAACTTTGGGGCGACAAGCGCCGCGTCCAGCGGCTAAGTCTAGAGGAAACGGCCGGTTCGTCCGGCGGCAGGGCATTGAGTGGGCGTGACTTCGGGGCTTCCCTACGATCTGGCGATCTTTGATTTCGACGGCACGCTGGCCGACAGCGGCGCCGTGGTGCTGAAGCTCGTCAACCCGATGGCCAGGATGTACGGCTTCAAGAGCGTCACCGACGAGGAAGTCGAGATGCTGCGTGGCCGTCCCAACCGCGAGATCATCAAGTATCTGGGCGTCTCGGCCTGGAAGATTCCGATCATCGCCGCCCATGGCAAGAAGCTGATGGCCGCCGAGATCGGTTCGATCGGGCTGTTCCCGGGCGTTCCGGACATGCTGAAGGCCCTGGCGGCCGGCGGCGTTCGCCTGGCCGTGGTCAGCTCCAACAGCGAAGCCACGATCCGCACCGTGCTGGGGCCGGACCTGGCCAGGCTGATCGACCACTATGGCTGCGGCGCCTCGCTGTTCGGCAAGGCCAAGAAGTTCACCAAGGTCATCAAGACCGCCCGGGTGAAGCCGGGCCGGGTGATCTCGATCGGCGACGAGACCCGTGACATCGACGCGGCCAATGCGCTGGGCCTGGCGTCCGGCGCCGTCACCTGGGGCTACGCCACCCGCCAACTGCTGGTCGACCATGCACCGACCGTGCTGCTGGACGCCGTCGACGACATCGTCGCGCGCCTGACCTTGCGCGTCGACGCGCCGGCCGTCGCCACGGCCTGATCCGCCTTACGAAAGTTTCATCTCGGCCGGCGCCTCCGAACGGCGCCGTCGAAGCCTCTTCCCTGTACGAGACGAAAGCGACAGGCTCTCGTCGAACATTCCGAGGGGAACGAGTCATGGAAGACATTCTGGTCCCGCTGGGCTTCTTCAGCATGGTCGCCGCGATCGTGCTGGTGCCCGTGTGGCTGAAGGCCCGCAACAAGCAGGAAATGCAGGCCACCGTCCGCGCGGCGATCGAGAAAGGGCAGGCCCTGCCGCCCGAACTGGTCGACGCGATGAGCAAGGACGTGAAGCCGCCGAAGGTCTCGTCCGCGGTGCGCGACATCCGCGCCGGCGTCATCCTGATCGCCATCGGCGCCGGCCTGGCGGTCATGGGCCTGATCCTGGGCCAACGCCACGACGAGGCTTTCCACCCGCTGCTCGGCGCGGCCGCCATCCCCGGTCTGATCGGCGTGGCCTACGTGGTTCTCAGCTTCTTCAACCCCAACAAGGGCTACGGGCCGGACGCCTGACGCAGGCGCTTTGGGGGAAGAGGGGACTTTCATCATGGGCATCGAACGCCCACCCACAACCGGTCACGACGTCGAGCTGGCGGCCTTGGCCGCCACCGGCGACCGCCGGGCCTACGGGGAGCTGGTGCGCAGGCACGGCTCGGCCGTGAGAGGCCTGCTGCGTCGCCTGGGCGCCGACCCGGCCACCGCCGACGACGTCGCCCAGGACGCGTTCCTGGTCGGCTTCGAGCAGATCGCCGATTACCGCGGCGAGGGGGCTTTCGGCGGCTGGATCAAGAAGACCGCCGCGCGGCTCTATCTGCGCAAGGTCAAGCGCGACGCGCGCCTGATCTTTTCGGACGCCGCGCCGGAGGAGGCGCCGCCGCCTGGTTCGGGCGACACGCCGGGCGACCGGCTGGATCTCGACGAGGCGCTGAAGGGCCTGTCGCGCGGCGAGCGGCTGTGCGTCTCGCTCTGCTACGGCGCGGACTGGTCACATGCGGAGGCTGCTGAGGCCTTGAACATCCCGATCGGCACGGTCAAATCCCATGTCAAACGTGGTCTGGATAAACTCAGGGCCAGGCTGGCCCCGCCCACGGACGCCTCGGCGCGGAGGGAAGGTCATGGTTGATCGCGACTTCGATGCACAGCTCTCGCGGCTGTTTTCCGATCCGCCGGCGTTTTCGGACGCCGAAGCGTTTCACGCGCGGGTCGAACGACGGCTGGACCGGGGCTGGGCGCTGCGCCGCATGGCGATCGGAGCGGCCGGCGGCGTCGCCGGACTGATCGCGGTCGGACAGCTTATCGCCAGCCGTTTCGCCACCGACCTGCGGGCTGCGTCCAGCGAGGGCGTGTCGACCGTGGATCTGGGGGTCGACAAGGTGATGGACCAGGTGAATCAGTTCGTCGCCACGCCGGCCAGCGTAGAAACCCTTTGGCTCGGCGCCGCTCTTGCGGCTATCGCTCTGGCCTTCGCCGTCACCCGACTGGTCGAAGAGTTCTAATCCGGAGGCGGCCCTGGTCGCGCTCCGGGCGTCCGCAATAGAGCCGGAGCGAAGCTTGTCCGCCCATCGTCAGGAGACGGTCCGCCGTCTCGCCGCCCCCGATATCGCCGCCCGCAAGGGCGGCGTTCCGATTGTCTGCCTCACCGCCTACACCGCCCCGGTGGCCGCCGCTCTGGACGACGCCTGCGACGTCCTGCTGGTCGGCGACTCGCTGGGCATGGTCGTGCACGGCCTGCCCAACACCGTCGGCGTGACCATGGAAATGATGATCCTGCACGGCCAGGCGGTCATGCGCGGCTCGAAGAAGGCCATGGTCGTCATCGACATGCCGTTCGGCTCGTACGAGGGCGCGCCCGAAGAGGCCTACGCCAACGCCGTCCGCATCATGAAGGAAACGGGCGCGCAGGCGGTGAAGGTCGAGAGCGGCCCCACCGTGCCTGACACCATCCGCTATCTGGTCGACCGCGGCGTGCCGGTCATGGGTCACGTGGGCCTGCGCCCGCAGGCCGTGCTGGTCGACGGCGGCTTCAAGGCCAAGGGGCGCGACGAGGAAGGCCGCCAGAAGATTCTGGCCGAGGCCCGCGCCACCGCCGACGCCGGGGCCTTCGCCGTGGTCATCGAGGGCGTGGCCGAGGCTCTGGCCCGCGAGATCACGCAAGCGATTGCTCCGCCGACCATCGGAATCGGCGCCTCGGCCGGCTGCGACGGCCAGGTGCTGGTCAGCGACGACATGCTGGGTCTGTTCGACTGGACCCCCAAGTTCGTCCGCCGCTACGCCGACCTGAAGGGCGCGATCGAGAAGGCCGCCGCCGACTACGCCCGCGACGTCCAGGACCGCAGCTTCCCCGGTCCGGCCGAGACGTACTACGCCAAGAAGGACTGAGGTTCTTCCCTCTCCCCCGCGGGAGAGGGGCCTCCGACAGAGGTCGGGCGAGGGGGCTCTCGGAATGATCCGCGATCAAAGCGGTGAACGCGTTGCAAAGCGTGGGATGTCTGAGAAACCCCTCATCCGTCGGCTTCGCCGCCACCTTCTCCCGCAAGGGGAGAAGGACGAGGCTCTCGCCGTTGCGGCGGCGGCGGACACGCTATAGGTTCGCCGCCTGCGTCGCGGCCAGGGCCTCGACTCCTGATGTTTCAACCTTGCGTCGTCCGGAACTGTCCGGGCAGCGACGCCCCGGCGCCCCCGGCGCCCGTACTGGAGCCTCGTTCGTGGTCGATGTGTTTGACGAGGTCGAAGAGCAGCTTCGCTCCGACCGCTACAAGACCTTCGCGCTGAAGTCGCTGCCCGTCCTGGGCGCGGTCGCCGCGATCGCGGTTCTGGGCGTGGGCGGCTGGTGGGGCTGGACCACCTACGAGAGCAGCCGCGCCAACAAGGCCTCCGAAGCCGTGCAGGCCACCCTCGAAGCCTACGAAAAGGAAGGGCCCGCCAAGGCCTTCACCCAGTTCGAGAAGCTGTCCAAGGAAGGCAACGCCGGCTATCGCGCGCTGGCCTTCATGCAGATGGGCGGCATCCGCCTGGACGAGGGCAAGACCAAGGAAGCTGTCGGTTATTTCGACGAAGCGGCCAAGATTGCTCCCGATCCTATCATGGGTGACATAGCGCGCCTCAAATCCGCCTTCGCGCTCATGGACACGGCTCCTTATCAGGAGATCGAGTCGAGGCTGACCCCGTTGACCGGCGAGAAGAGCCCTTACCGCGTGCAGGCCAAGGAAGCCCTGGCGTTCGCCAAGCTTCAGGCCGGCAAGACGGCCGAGGCGCGCGGCGATTTCGTCGTGCTCTCGCTGCTGTCGGACGGTTCGGACGACACCCGCCAGCGCGCCCAGGCGGCGATCCAGATGATCGACTCCGGCTCGGCCAAGGCCCTGCCGGCCGCCGTCAAGGCCGCGGCCGCGCTGCCGCCGCCGATCCAACTCGCGCCCGGCCAGCTGCCGCCGGGCCTGCAACCCCAAGCTCAATGAGCCGCCGACCCATGACTCTGAAGCGTTCCCTGCTGCTCGCCGCGATGATGTCGGCCGCGGTGTCGGTGACCGGTTGCTCGACGGTGTCGAAGCTCAACCCGTTCGGCAAGGACGACAAGAACAAGGCCACCGCCAGCCAAGGCCAGCGGATTTCGGTCATCGCCTTCGACCAGAAGGTCGAGGCGGCCGACGGCCTGAAGGGCGTCGACTTCTTCCTGCCCGAACCGCAAGCCCAGGCCGACTGGCGCCTGCCGGGCGGCAGCCCCGAGCAATCGGTCGAGCACGTCGCCGCCGGCAAGGACTTCGAGATCGCCTGGCGCAAGGGCTTTGGCCAGAAAGCCAACCGCACCTTCCACATCACCGCCAACCCGGTGTCGGCCGAGGGCAAGATCTTCGTGCTCGACGGCGAGGCCAAGGTCTCGGCGCTCGACGCCGTCACCGGCGAGACGCTGTGGCGCAAGGACCTGCGTCCGGCCCGCCAGCCGGGCAAGCGCGGCTTCCTGGGCATCGGCGGCCGTAAGGACGACACCCGCGGCTTCGGCGGCGGCGTGGCCTATGCCGACGGCAAGCTCTACGTCTCGTCCGGCTTCCGCTTCGTGGCCCAGCTCGACGCGGCCACCGGCAAGGAAAACTGGCGCCAGGCGACCAGCACGCCGGTCCATGCGGCCCCGACCGTGGCCGACGGCCGCGTCTTCGTGGTCTCGACCGACAACGAACTGCTGACCTACTCGGCCGCCGACGGCGCGCCGGGCTGGACCTATCAGGCCCTGATCGAGCCGGCCCGCATCCTGGGCGGCTCGAGCCCGGCGATCAGCGGCGACACCGTCGTCGCCGGCTTCGCCTCGGGTGAACTGGTGGCCCTGCGCACCGGCAACGGCAACGACCTGTGGAGCGAGGCCCTTAGCCGCGCCAGCCGCACCAACGCCCTGTCGGAAATCCGCGACATCGCCGGCCGCCCGGTGATCTACAAGGGCGACGTCTACGCCGTCAGCCACTCGGGCGTGTTCTCGGCCACCGACCTGCGCACCGGCCAGGCCCGCTGGACCCTGCCGGTCACCGCCATCACCACGCCCTGGCCCGTCGGCGACGTGGTCTATGTGGTCGACAAGGCCGGCCAGGTGATCTGCGCGTCGCGCGACGGCGGTCAGGTCCACTGGATCCGCGACCTGAACGAGACCGACAAGCTTTCCAAGAAGCAGAAGAAGAAGCTGTCCAAGCGTCCGCGCATCTGGTCCAGCCCGATCCTGGCTTCTGGCCGCCTGATCACGGTGTCCAGCTACGGCGAAGCCGTGGCCCTGAACCCCAAGACCGGCGCCACGGAAAAGACCCTGAAGATCGGCGCGCCGGTGCTGCTGGCCCCGATCGCCGTGGGCGACAAGATCTACGTCACCACCGACGACGCCGATCTGATCGCCATCCGCTGATCCGATCCGGGGCCCTTCCGGGCTCCGGTTGAACTCGTAACCCGTCCCGGGC
>CBINOL010000064.1:0-27840 GCA_966252285.1 uncultured Caulobacter sp. | reverse complement strand
GCCCTTGGCCTGGGCGTCGCGGGCCAGCCTGTCGAGGCGCGCGGCCTCGTCGCCGCCCGGCGCGCCTTCCGAGTAGAGCCAGTCGATGGCGAAGGCGTCCCAGGCCCCCACGCCCTTGGCGTAGGCGTCCGACAGGTCGAGGCGGTCGCCGTCGATCTTCACCAGCGGCGCGGGGTAGTCCATCACCGAGGCGCGGCCATAAACGCTGCCGGCGAAATTGTGCGACAGGCCGATGGCGTGGCCGATCTCGTGGGCCGAGAGCTGGCGAATGCGGTTCAGCGCGATCTGGATCGGGTCGTCCGCACCGCCCTTCCCCGTCTTGTCGGCGCCCACCAGGCCTTCGAAGATCATCCGGTCCTGGCGGATGCGCAGCGAACCCAGTTGCACCACGCCGCGCACGATCTCGCCCGTACGCGGATCGACGACCGTCGTGCCGGTCGACCAGCCGCGCGTCTGGCGGTGGATCCAGTTCACGACATTGTAGCGCGCATCCATCGGATCGACGCCCTCGGGGAGCGACTCCACGCGGAAGGCGTCGACATAGCCGGCGGCCTCGAAGGCCTGGTTCCACCAGCGGCCGCCCTCGACCAGAGCGCCGCGCACCGGCTCGGGCGCGCCCCGGTCGACGTAGAAGATGATCGGCTTCTTGACCGGCGACTTCGCGGCCGTCGGGTCGGTCTTCTCCAGCCGGAAGCGGCGCACCAGGCGCTGCACGGTCGGCTGGTCGAGGCCGACGGCGTAGTCGGCGAACAAGACCTGGGCCGAAGTGCCCGTGCGCGGATCGAAGGCGCGCGGCGTGAAGCCCGGCCCCGGCAGGCGGATGAAGCTGTGATGGACGCCGAAGGTCACCGCCCGGGCGTCGGGAACGATGCCCGAGACCTCGCCGCCCGGATCGTCGGCGGTGAAGGTCTGGCGGGTCTCGAACTCAAGATTGTCGGGAAAGACGCCGACATGGCCGAGATCGACATAGCTCAGCGTCGGCGCGGCCTTGAAGCCGCCCTGCTTGGCGTCCTTCAGCGAGCCAGTGATGTTGAAGGCGTCACGCAGCAGGAAACCGGCCAGGTCGACGGTGAAGCCGCCGTCGGGCGTCTCGCCCGCCACCTCGCCCGACCAGACTACCGAGCCAGGGAAGCTGTCGCGCACCGTGCGCTGCTCTTCGACCGTTCCGCCGATGGCGCGAAAGCCGAAGTTCTCGAACTCGGCCAGTACGCGCTTGCCGACCCGGCGGAAGAGCAGCACCTGGGTGTCGCCCGTGGCGGCGCGGTCGAGGCCGACCGGCGTGGCGCCGAGGCCGCCGCTGAGGCTGGGCTGATAAAGGAACCGGCCGGAAATCCCGTCGGCGTCAGGCGCCGGCAGGGTGATCAGCACCGCGCCCTTGGCGGCGTCGGTCTTGACGGGCAGCAGGCTGGCCG
Source organism: uncultured Caulobacter sp. (assembly GCA_966252285.1). Taxonomy (GTDB): domain Bacteria; phylum Pseudomonadota; class Alphaproteobacteria; order Caulobacterales; family Caulobacteraceae; genus Caulobacter. The sequence continues at coordinate 26,428 of CBINOL010000064.1, read as the reverse complement.
TGGTCGCGGGCGCGGCGGCGGCCGGCGCCGTGGCGGCGATCGCGGGAGCGGCGGACAGCGCCATGACGGCCAATGCGCTCGCCATCGCCAGGGCGCGCAGCGACGCGCCGCCGAAGTCCGATTTCTTCATCTGCCCCTCCGATTCCCGCTCTAGTCGCGGCGGGCGACGGTTTCGCCCCGGGCCGGTGCAGGCAAGCCTCTTTTTGCTGGAACGGGCCTCAGCGGATCTCGCGGGCCAAGGCGCGGGCGACCAGTTCGCCGGCCTGCCTGCAACGGTCCAGCGACGGGCGCCGGCTTTCGGTCGGACGGGGCTCGGTTCTCAAGCGATCGGGTTGCGGCTGGGCGGAAAGCTGGATCATGAGCTGGCCGTGTCGAAAGCGCGGGCCTCGGCCTCGAACTCGGCCAGGGCCGCCTCGGCGGCGTCGGCCATCCGGTTCCAGCCGAGAAGGACGGCGTCGAGATCCGCCGCCTGGGCCTCCGTCGTGGCCAGACCCGCCTCGAGGTCGTCGAGCACCGCGTTCCAGTCGCCGCGCAGGCCTCGCACGCCGGCCACCGTCGTCGCCAGGCCGGCCGCCGGAACGACGATGTCGTGCAGGGCGATCTCGCGACGGGTGCGCGGCGCGGGGCTCAACGCCCATTGCTGGGCGGGCAGGCCCGTCTTCTCCCAGAGACGCAGCGGGGCGCCGGCCTGCACCTCGGCGACGTCGAGCGCGTGCTCCGGAAAGGCGACGTTCTCCAGCGTCGCGCCCTGGCGCGGCGGCACGCGGAAGAGGTCGGCGCCGGTCGGCAGGTCGTCCTGCGCGCCCACCCGCGGCGGCGGACCCTCGCTGATCAGCGGAAAGCCGAACGGCGTCGAGGCGTTGGCCAGCGTCCAAAGCTTGTCGTCGGCGGTGATGTGCAGCCCCAGCGCCGGATCGGCGGCCGAGCGCAGGCGATGGGCGTCGGCCGCCTGGTCGAACTGCAGCCGCCAGAACTGGCGCGCGGCGCCGCCACGGACAGGTTCGAGATGCGGCGCGCCGTCGTCGTCGTAGGACAGGCACAGCTCGGGCGCCTCGCGCAGCGAAATCCGCACAGCCGGGTCGCGCTCGAAGCCGGCGAACGCCGCGGCGAAGGCGCCGGCGCGGGTGGCGAAGCCGCGCATCGCCGCGGCCAGGGCGGTGGCGCGGTCGGCGCGCATGCGGATCTGCAGGCGCAGCGCCTCCAGCGCCGCTCCACGATCGCCGGCCAGCAACTGCCGATAAAGGGACGGCGCGACGTCGCGGCCGTAGGAGACCAGGTCGCGGGCGAAAGCGGCCATGCCGAGCTGGAGATCCAGCCCCTGCGCTTCCAGCACGGCGTCCAGGTCGGTCCAGGCGGAAAGCAGTCGCTGGGCTTCGGCGCACAGTTCGCCCGCCTCGGCCGCGCGACCGCCGCGACGCGGCTCGAGGGCCGAGCCGACGACCTCGCCCAGAAAGTCGACGATGTCGCGACGCTGGCGCGCGGCCCGCAATGCAGCGCGGGTTTCGGCGGCGACACGGCCGAGCGCGGCGACGTCGCGCCAGTCGGCCAGACCAAGGTCGAACAGGTTTCCAGATTGGGCGGAACGGCCGCTGGCGTCACCGGCGAAGAGCAGAAGCCCGTTCATCGCCAGCCCCGCGGCTCAAGCCGTCGGTCCTCGATGCTTCGCAACGCCGCTACTCCACCCTGGGGTCGGCGATGGGCCGCTCGCGAGCGTCACGAGCGGCCCCCGCCCCGCATGCGAAGAGCCCCCCAAGACTTCCTCGCGCGCCAATGGCCTGGGAAACCCGGAGCCATCATGGCGAGACGGCTCCGGGTCCCTGATCGTTGGACGTCCGCTCTGGAGGCTTTTCGGCCCGGCCGTCCTTGATCTGCGACAGAATGTCCCAAGCCCTAAAGCCCCGCTGTGCAATTTGTCACAGGGGGTGCAGCCAGGCCTTAGCTGCGGGAAAGATTGAAGATCGAGACCGGCGGGAAGCTCTTGCGAGGCGTGGTTCGTCCCACATAGCCGCAGCGGTAGCGGTCGGCGTGGCGCGTGGCCAGGACGCCGGCCATGGCCTCGCTGACATAGGCCGCGCCGGGCGCCACGTCCGGCTCGATGCGGGCGGCGACGACCACGTGGGCCCCGACCACGGCCTGGGCCCCGGTGATCGGGTTCACCCGCAGGTGCACCGGCCCGTAGTGGCCGCCGATCCTCAGCGCCAGATGGCGCGGCAGGCCGCGCGCCCGCAGGTTCAGGCGGCGGTGGGCCTCCAGCAGCACGAGGGCGGCCTCGGCGGCGTCCGACGGCCGGTCGAAGACGAGAAACACGCCGTCGCCCCAGGTCTCCACATGCTCGGCCGGCGCGGCGAGGCCGGCGATCGCCTCGGCCATGCCCGCCATGACGACCTCGAAGAAAGCCGGCACCTGGGCGTCGTGCAGGGCGCCAAAGCCGCGCACGTCGATGAACAGCATCGCCTTGACCCCGCGCTCGCCCGGTTCCATCGACGCGGCGACGGGCGGCGCATCAGGCGCGGGACGCTCGAAAGGCAGGATCGTCTGCGGCCGTCCGGTCTCGCGCCAATAGGCGACGTCGGCCCCGGCCCCTGCTGGTCCGGAGGCCTCGCGCCCGTCCCATACGGCGACCTGCACCGCCCGGGTAGACAGGCCCTCGGCCCGCAGGATCGCGCAGCCGATCGCGAAGCGGCTGGCATAGGCGAAGACCTCGTCGTCGCCGGCATAGGGGTCGCGGGCGGCGAAGCGCACCGAAGCGGCCCTGGCCAGGCAAGCCTCGTATCGCCCGATCCATTGCTCGCCGAACGGCCGCACCGAGGTGTCGACGTAGGACGCCAGTCCCAGCGGCGCGACGACGTGCAGTTCCGCCCCCGCCGCCAGAAGGGTCTCGGCCCAGAGAATGTCGGCGCCGGCGGCCAGGCCGCCATAGCCGAAGCCGATCCTCTGCGCCCTGACGACATCGGCCATCCTGGCCTTGAGAACGGCTTCCTCTTCGGGAGCGCGGGCGGCGAACATGTGGCCGGTGAAGTGGGCCGTCGCGGGCGGGCGCAGGATCTCCAGCCAGGCGGTGGGCGCGCCGATCTCGCCGGCGATCATCGCCAGCTGGCGCAGGGTCGAGGCATGGGCCGACAGGCTGCCGGGCGCGCCGGCCACGGCGGCGGCCAGCATCTCGGCGGCCTCCTCCCGTCTTCCCAGCAGGAACAGCGCCTCGGCGCGGCTGGCGCGATCGAAATAGCCGGCGTCGCCCTCGCCCGCGGCCGCGCCGGCGGCGTCGAGGGCGGCCGCGGCCAGTTCGGCGGTTCGCGCGCCGTCGCCGGCCAGCAGGCTCATGGTGGCGGCGTTGACGAGGCCGTAGCGTCCCCCGCCGTTGACCGCCGTGGCGACATAGGCGCGGGCCGAAGCGCGGGCGAAGGCTCGCCGGCGCTGGCCATCGGCCGCCAGGGCCACGTCCTTCAGCAGGCGCGCGCCCAGCGACAGGGCTTCGGGATCGTCGGAATTGGCCAGGCCCAGGCGCACGAATTCGGCGCGGGCGAAATCTGCGGCGCCGGCTCGGGCCAGCGAAAGCACGGCCGCATGGGCCAGTGCGAGCGAGCGTTGCCCCTCGTCGAGAGCCCGCCGCGCCAGATCGTAGGCGGAAAGGTGCTCGCCGCGCCGAAGCAGCGCGGCGAGCTCGTCGAAAGACGCTTCGGCGCTCAGCTTAGCGGCCGGTGCCGTTTTCGATCAGCGGGTCCAGGTCGATCGCCTGGCCCAGGGCGTCATGCATGAACAGGCTGTAGACGAAGATGCCCATGCGCTTGCATTCGTAGACGACCTTGAACTGGGCGTACGGAACCGGCTCTTCCGCGCCCGGCGGGGTGTAGTTGGTCCAGTAGTAGCTGGAGAAGTTCTGGCCCCAGTCGTTCTCGAACGAAATCGGGGTCGGCTGGAAGCCCCAGCCCTTCGAAAGCAGGTCGTCGCTGAGACGGAACTGCAGCACGCAGCGCTGCTGCAGGTCGAGGTCCAGCGGCTCCGGCGGGTTCGGGGCCAGGTCCATGAAGCTGAGGTTGCCATCGAAGCCGACGATGATGTCGACGACCAGATCCGGCTCCGGGTTGGCGCCATTGTGGCTGAGCATAGAAAATTCCCCCTATAGGCGAGTTAACCTAAAGATGAATCGCGTGAAAACGCAACGAAGTCGGGTCTCGCATAACCGTGTAAACGAAGTTTGTTCACTATGGCCGAAGCCTCGGAAATTCGTCCCTGGCTGTGCAGAGCCCGCGCCAGGACGTAGAGCGCCTCCGGCGACAGGGTCTCGCGACGGGGTTCAAGAAGGCTGATAACTTCGGCCGAACGGCCCTGCGCCAGATGGGCCATGCCCAGCAGCCATTGCTCCAGCTGGGCGTCGCCATCACCCTTCTTTCGGCTCGCCAGCGACTGCTCGATCTCGCGCGCGGCCGTCCTGGCCGCCTCGGACTTGCCCTCCCGCTCGGCCAGGCGGATCGCCTGCACCCTGAGTTTCCCGTTAAGCCGCGCCATCCAGGCATAGACTTCGGGATTGAGCGACCGCAGTCGCTCGATGCGGCGCACCGCCTCCGCATGGGCCGCGCGCGCGGCCGGCAGATCGCCGGCGGCGAAGGCCACGTCAAAGGAGTCGAGCTCCACACTGGCCGCGTATTCCAGCCAGGTGGCGTTCTCCGGATCCAGGGCGGTCAGGTCACGGAAGCCGCGCCGGGCCCCGTCGACCAGCCGGCGCGCCTCGTCGACGCGGCCCAGGTCCAAGGCCCGGCGGGCCAGGGCCAGCTGTCCGGCATAGAGCTTGGCGGCCATCGGCCGGTTCTCGGGATCCTTCTTCAGAAGCCCGCCCACGATGGACTGGGCGATCGCACGCTGCTCGTAGGCCTGCGCCAGGTTGCCGGATCGATAGTGGGTGTCCGAAAGCCAGGCGTGGGCGTCGGCCAGGTCCTTCACCGGCTGGACCGCGTCGGGCGAAGCCTTGCTCGCCGCCTCGAAGCGCACACGGGCGTCGTCGAAGGCCGCCAGGGCGTCCTTGCTACGGCCCTCGTCCAGCAGCAGCGTGCCCAGGTTGTTGCGCGCGTAGGCGACCTCCATCCGCCAGTCGAGATTGGCCGGATCGAGTTTCGTCAGTCGCTCCGCAAGTTCGCCATAGCGCCGGAAGCCCGCCTCGGCGTCAGCCGTGCGCGCCAGCCGCCAGTCGACATAGGCCAGCCAGAAGACGTTCTGCGCGTGGTCGTAGAGACGCTTGCCGTCCTGCGGATTGCGGTTCGACAGCGCCTCGGAGGTCAGGGCCGCCTGCGAGAAGGCCTGCCGCGCGCCCTTCAGGTCGCCGCGCTTGTCGCGGATCTCGCCGAGCAGGGTCTGGGCCTTGGCCTGCTGCGACAGGTCCTCGTCGTCCAGGTCGCGGGCGTCGACATGGGCGTAGTGGGCCAGGGCCCGGGCGCCGACGCCGTCGAGCACGTCCAGGCGGCCCACGGGCTCGAGCTTCTTGCGCAGGTCGCCCAGCATGTAGGCCACAAGGTCCTCGGCCTCGGCGCGCTGGGCCTCGGCCTCGCGACGGGCGTCGAAGGCGACCACCGCCAGGGCGCCGGTGACGACGGCCACGCCGAGCGCGCCGGCCGTGGTCGCGGCCATCCAGCGCGAGCGCCGACGGGCGTCGCGCTGGATCAGATTGTCGAGCCGTACGCCCAGCAGGGTGGCGGCCACCTTCAGGAAGGCCAGGCGGCGGCCGTCGCCGCCCGGACGCAGGTCGGCGGCCAGGGGCTCGCCGCCGGGCGGAAAAGCCTCGCGCAGCACCGACGGCAGGCAGTCGATGACCTCGCCGCCGCCCTCCGGCGCATCGACCAGCACGCAGATCACTCGCTGCGGACCGTGGGTCGACAGGAAGTGGCGGATCTCCTCGCCGACCCATTTCGAGCGGCGGGACGCCTCGGAGCAGACCACGATCAGGTGCCCGGAACGATCCAATGCCTCGCGAATCGCCCCGCCCAGGTCGGCGGCGGCCGAAAGCTCGGCGCGGTCGCGGAAGATCGGACGCAGCGGACGTGCGTCCGCCGGACCCACGCCCCTCGGCGGGCGATAGGCCTCCAGCCGCTTGTGCAGCCAATCGACAAGCTTGCCGTCGCCATGGCTGTAGCTGATGAAGGCCTTGTAGTTTAAGTCCCCCATTGCCCCTCGACTCTCCCCGTACGCGAACTCAGGAGCGGCGATTATGGACTCTTCCGCGAACGCCGCCACCGCTGGCGCTTCGAACGCGGCAGGCTTCGGCGATCAGGCCTCCCGCCTGCAGGCCCTGGCCGGTTGCCGGCTGCTGCGTCACATGCCCCCCGCCGAGGTCGAGGCGCTGGCGTCGCGCATCGAGATCCTGTCGGTTCGCCGCGGCGCGCGACTCGTGCAGCGCCACGATCCGGGCGGCGCGATCTATGTCGTCGTGCAGGGCCTCCTGCTGGTGAACCAGTACGCACGCTCGGGACGCGAGGTCGGCTATCGCCGGCTGCAGCCGGGCTCCTATTTCGGCGAGATCGCGGCCATCGACCGCCTGCCGCGCTCGGCCAACGTCACCGCCCTGACCGAGGCCGTGGTCGGCCGCCTGCCCGAATCCCTGGTCGCCGAACTGATGGCCAACTCGCCCAACTTCACCCGCGCGGTGATGGAAGACCTGGCGGCCATGGTGCGGGCGCTCAGCAGCCGGGTCTTCGAACTGAACGCCGTCTCGGCGCCCTGCCGGGTGCAGATGGAGCTGCTGCGCCTGGCCACCGACGTCGGCATCGAGGACAACCGCGCGGTGCTTATGCGCGCGCCCACCCACGCCGAGATCGCGGTCCTGGCCGGCGCACAGCGCGAGGCAGTCACCCGCGAGCTGAACCGGCTGGAAGCCCGCAACCTGATCGCCAAGCAGGGCCGCACCCTGACCATTCTCGACATCGACGGCCTGGTCGCCGAGATCGAGCGCCTGGGCGGCGACGAACCGGAGCTTTGATTTTCCACACTCTGCTGGACCATCATCCTCGTCATCCCGGAAACGGCGAAGCCGTTATCCGGGACCCAGGAGCCGGCGCATTGCGCCTGCTAGTGTAGGCGGCGAACCCAAAATCAGCACCCAGTCCCCTGGGTCCCGGGTCTGCGGCGCTCCGCGCCTACGCCCGGGATGACGACGGTTGGAAGTTCGCGCCTCAACGGCCCTCCTGCAGCGCCCGGGTCACGCCGTTGGTCCAGCCGAAGCCGTCCTGCAGCGGATACTCCCCGCCCCCGCCGGCCTTGGCCTCTTCGACGTCATACTTCTCCAGCATCTTGCCGCTGGCCCGATACTCGCGCTCGACCGTCGCCAGCCAGCGGCTCGAGACCTCCGAGGCCAGCGCGTTCTCGCCGTAGCGGCGCAGGCCGGCGACAGCCACCCATTGCAGCGGCGCCCAGCCGTTGGGCGTATCCCACTGCTGGCCGGTGCGATTGGTCGTGGTCCGCAGGCCGCCCGAGGCCAGCAGCTGCGCGCGCGTCGCGCTCGCCACCGCCTTGGCTTGGTCGGGCGACGCCGCGCCGACGAACAGCGGATAGAGGGTCGCGGCGCTGACGGTGCCGATCCGCTCGCCGCCGGTCCAGAGCCAGTCGAGATAGACGCCGCGCGAGGCGTCCCACAGCACCGCGTTCATCGCCGTCTTGCGAGCCTTGGCGCGGCCGTCGAACTCGGCGACGCAGGCGGTGTCCGCGATCCGGGCGCAGCCGGTGGAGATCGCGGTCTCCAGGCCGTACATCAGGCTGTTGAGATCGACAGGGACGATGGCCGTGGTGCGGATCGTCTTCAGGTGTTCGCCGTCGGCCATCCAGCGCGACGAGAAATCCCAGCCGCTCTCGGCCCCGGCCCGCAGGTCGCGGAAAACCTCGGCGGGCGGACGCCCCGTGGCCAGCGACGCCTCGCGGGCGGTCTCCAGGTCCTCGCGGTAGGACTCGTCACGCGGCGTGACGCGATCGTCGTAGTAGCGGTTCAGCAAAGCCCCGCCCGGCAGGGCGACGACACGACGATAAGCCTTGCCCGGCGTCACGGTCTTCTCGCCGTCCATCCAGAAGGCGTGCTCGCGCCGCATCAAGTCGACGCGCGCCTTGACCACCGCCGGATCGGTCGCGTCGGACAGCCCGACCATGGCGTAGAAGAACGGCGGCTGCGAGCGGCTGAGATAGTAGGTGCGCGCGCCGTTGGGGATGTGGCCGTAGGTGTCGATCAGGCCGCCGAAGTCGTCGATCATGTTCTCGACCAGGTCAGAGCGCCCGTCGAGCTTCAGGCCCAGCATCGTGAAATAGCTGTCCCAGTAGTAGATCTCGCGGAAACGCCCGCCGGGCACGACGAACGGCTTGTCCATCGCCAGCGCCGAGCCCCCCGCCACGGGTTTGACCGGATCGCGGGTCAGGTGCGGCCAGAGCTGCGCGACGTGAGCCTTCAGCGTAGTGCGCTCAGCGCTCGGCGCGGGCGCAGCCCCGGCCTCCGGCACGACGAAGTTGGCGCGCACGAAGCGCTTCAGTTCGGCGTCGGTGAAACGGGCCTTGGCGCGGTAGTCCTTCAGGATCGCGGCCGGATCGCGCTTGGGCGTGGCGTCGACGAAGGTCTTGCCGTCGGGAAAGAGCCGCCGGGTCTGCACCTGGTGGAACAACTCCTGGTAGGTGTCCGCCGGCGTCGAAATCTGCGCCGCCGGCGTCTCAGCCGAGGCGAACGGCGCAAGGGCTGTCCAGGCCGCTGCGGAAACGACGGCGAGCAGGCGGGCGCGGATCATCAGGGCCTCATCGAAAAAGGACGCGGACCGGCAGGGAGGAAGCCGGCCCGCGCGCAGGAACGCTACGGTTCAGAGAACCCGCGAGATCGTCAGAAGTTGTAGCCGACGCTCAGGCGCACCGACCGTCCCAGGATCGGCCGGGCGTTGGCGCCGCTGGTCGAGCGCGGGTCGCCTTCCGTCAGGCCATGGCTGTCGGTGAGATTGTCGCCGGCGATCTGTACGTCGAAGGCGCCCACCCGGAAGATCGCGCCGAGATCCAGCTTCTCGTAGCCCTTCAGCACCTGGGTGTTGGCGTTGTCGCCGTAGCGGTCGTCGACGGCGCTGAGCGTGCCGTAGAAGGTGGCGTCGACGGTCCCCAGCTGCACGTCCCAGCTGGGCGTGAAGCGGATCTGCCAGTCGGGCTGGCGCTGGGCGCTGTTGCCGGCGTTGGCGGGGATCGAGGACTGCTTGATCTCGGTCTTCTGGAAGGTGCCGTTCAAGGCCAGCGACAGACCGAAGTCCGACCGCCAGCGGCCGTCGAGCTCGATGCCGTGCGCCTTGTTGGTGTTGCTTTCCTGAATGCCGCCGACGTCGGCGAACTTGGCGCCCTTGAACTCGTTGGCGAAGCCGGTGGCGTAGAGCTCGAACGGCCCGCTGCGCAGCTTGTAGCCCAGTTCGTACTGGTCGACCTTCAGGGTGTCGGTCAGGTTTTCGCGGAAGTTGTCGAAGCTGGGGAACTTGTAGCCCCGCGAATAGCGCACGAAGACGCCCGACACGGCGTTCAGATCGTAGTTGGCGCCCACCGTGTACGAGGTCTTGCTCTGGCTGTAGTCGGTGGTGCGGATGGCCAGACCGTCCGGATAGCCATTGCCGTCGTCGACCACATAGTCGGTCTTGAACCGTTCGCGACGCACGCCGAGGTCGATGCGCAGGGCTTCGGTGGCCTGCCAGGCGTCGGCGAGGTACAGCGCGTCCACCCGCCCGTCGCCGGCCGAGACCAGGCCGTAGTTCCAGCAGCCCGTGCCGCTGCCGGCCGTGGCCAGGTTGGCGCAGCTGACATTGGCGGCCAGGTAGTCGCCGTTGGCCTTCACCTGCATCGGACGGAAGTTGCCGATCGTCCAGAAGTCGTCCGACGAGAAGCTGGAGGCGTAGTAGCCGGCCGAGACATCGTGGGTCCCGAAGGTCTTGGAGACGCTGAAGTCGTTGGTCAGCGCCTCGATCTCCTTCTCGACGATCCACGCGCCCCAGGCCTGCACGTAGTCGTTGGTGCCCAGCGTGGTTCCGCCGCGCGTCACGACCGGTCCGCCGATCACGGTCGCGACGGACGCGGCCGTCACCGCCCCGCCGTCGGGCACCAGGCCGTAGGTGTTGGCGTCGCCCTTGGTGAAGCTGAAGCGGTCGCGCACCGTCCAGCCGTCGCCGAAGTCGTGCTCGAAGCTGCCGCCGGCGACATAGCCCTTCCAGCCGCGGCCGTCGGCCAGGTCGAAGCTGCGGGTCGTGCCGTTGGCGTGAACCTGCAGGGTCTGGTGGCGAGAAAGCTCTCCCAGCTGGGTGTAGGTCCCCTTGTCGACGCCGGGCACGTTGATGGCGAACGGCAGGTACCAGGCGCCGTGGTCGTCGGTGGCGCGGGCGTAGAGGTTGATCTTGCCGTTCTCCAGCTTCTTGGTGAGGTTCACCGTGAACTGCTGGCCCTTCTCGCTGTCGAACTGGGTGTCGCGGATGCCCGGCGAGCGGGTGACGTAGCCGCCGACCATGAAGAACAGGTCGTCCGCCAGCTTGCCGCTGACCACGCCGTCGACGCGGCGCAGGCCGTAGTCGGAGGTCGAGGCCTTCACCAGGCCCTTGGTCTCCTCGCCGCCCTCCTTGAGCATGAAGTTGGTGGTCAGGCCCGGCTGGCCGTTGGAGAAGATCGGGTTGGGGCCGCCGCGCAGGGCCTCCATCCGCGAGATGGTCTCGTCGACGCGGAAGATCGACGAGTTCTCCAGGAACGACAGGGTCGAGGGCGGATAGATCGGCGCGCCCTGCAGCTGGATGGTCAGGAACTCGGCGTCGCCGGTGGCGGGGAAGCCGCGCACGAAGACGTTGGCGCCGGCCACGCCGCCCGAGGTCTCGACCCAGACGCCGGGCACCAGGGCCAGCAGTTCGGCGCTCGACTTAGGCGAGGCCTTGGTGATGTCGGCGGCGTTGACCGTGCTGACCGCGAAGCTGGCCGACAGCTTGTCGATGCCCGCGCCGCCGGGGGTGCCGACGACGATGACCTCTTCCACCTCCGAAGGCGCCTCGGGCTGCGCCGGAGGCTCGGCCGCGACGGCCGGCGCGGCCTGGGCCGTGGCGCTGGCGGCGACCAGCAGGCTGCGGCCGCGGATGGCGTAGACGCCGCTGGCGGTGGGCTGGGCCACCATGTCCGAGCCGGCCAGCAGGCGCTTGAGACCCTCTTCGGCCGAGTAGCTGCCCTTCAGGCCGGCGCTGCGCTTGCCGCGCAGCTGGGTCTCGTCAAAGGCCAGTTGCTGGCCCGACACGCGACCGAAGGCGCGCAGGGCGCCGCCCAGGTCCTGGGCCGGAATATCGAAGCTGTAGGTCGCCCGCGCCTGGGCGTAGCCGGCGCTCGGCGCGATCAGGGCCGCCAGGACGGCGGCGGCGGTGGTGGAGCCCCAGACGAGGCGGCGGTCGAAGCTCTTGCGCATCACTTCCCTCCCTCGCGCCGATCATTGTTCTTTGGCGGCGCTTTGGTCAGTGAGACGCCTCAGTCGGCGGAAGACTCACCAGCGCCGCTGATCTTTTTTTGCCCCCGGTCACTTTGCCCCCTGGCGATCCGCAGCACCGTCTCGCCCGAAGCCGGCTCGGCCCGCACCGGCAGCACGGCCGTGACGCCGTCGACGAAGGCCCGAGTGTCGCCCGAGGTGAAGACGCCGCTGATCTTCAAGCGGCCCACGGCCGGATCGGCGATCCGCAGCTTCTCCCGAGCGTAGCGGTTCACCCGCTCGACGGCGAGGTCCATGGGCTCGTCCTGGAAGACGAGCTGGCCGCTCTCCCACGAGGCGGCGCGCGAGGGATCGGTGGCCGAGACCACCGTGGCCCCGGACGTGGTCGAGGCGACCAGTTCGTGATCCGGCGTCAGCAGCCGCTCGGCCGGCGCGCCGTCGACCTTCAGCGACGGCGGCGGACGGCCCCGCCCGCCCTCGCCATCCAGCACCGCCACGTGGCCTTCGTAGAGCACCACGCGCATCTGGCCGGGCAGGCGCTCGACGCTGAACGTCGTGCCGGTGGCGACCACCAGCTTGCCGTCGGCGGCCACCGAGAACGGCCGCAGCGGATCCTTGGCCACCGAGAACTTGGCGCGCCCTTCCTCCAGCCACAGCCGGCGCCGCCCGCCGTCGTAGCGCACGCGCAGCACGGTGGCCGCGTCCAGCGAGGCGCGCGAACCGTCGGGCAGTTCGACGATGCGGCGCTCGCCTTCGGTGGTGCGGTAGACGTCGGGCAGGCTGGCGCGCCAGGCGAGCCCGCCGCCGGCCAGGGCGGCCACCAGGCAGGCGGCGATGGCGCCGCCGATCACGGCGCGACGTCCCGGCTTGCGCGACCACCGCGCCTGCTGGGCTCGGCGCAGGTCTTCCAGCGCCTCGCCGCGCAGGGCGACCATGCCGGGGCTCATCGCCTGTTCGTCCACCGCGCGCCACGCCGAGACAGCGTCGTCCAGCAGTTCCCGATGCTGCGGATCGGCGGCGAACCAAGCCTCGAGCTCGTGTTGCTCGGCCGACGACAGCTCGCCCTCGGCCAGGCGCACGCACCAGGCGGCGGCCGCGTCCAGGGCCGCCTCGGCGGGCATGGTGATGTCGGGCCCGCTCATTCCCCGGCCCTCGTACGCTTGGTCAGATGGCCCATGGCCTTGAGAATATGCTTCTGCACGCCGCTGGTGGTCATGCCGTAGAGCTCGGCGAGCTCGGCCTGCTTCATGCCCTCCAGCCGAAACAGCAGGAAGATGGCGCGGGTCCGCTCGGGCAGTTCGCGCAGCGCGTCGGACACCTCGCCCAGCCGCTCGCGCCCCATCAGTACGCGGGCGGGGTCGAGGGGCTCCAGATCCAGCGGCTCGGCGCGGATCGCGGCGCTGTAGCTCGACCGCACGCGCTCGCGCCGCGCCCGGTCGCGCAGCAGGTTGGCGGCCATCTGGAAGACGTAGGCGTCGGCGTTGTCCATCGTCCGCTCGCCGTCGGTCAGGGCCAGCTTGGCGAACAGCTCCTGGGTCATGTCCTCGGCGTCGCTGTGGCTGGCGGCGCGACGCATGAAGAACGCCATCAGCGCGGGCCGATAGCGCCGATCCAAGCTCCCCAGGTCCTGTTCACTCTTGGCCCGCACGGTCCGTCTCGACAGCTTTCCCGGAGTGCATGACGCACATCCTCGCCGGATGCACACCGGCGAGCGACGATTTTCTCGTCTCAGGTTCCGGTCAAGCGCTTCAGGCGGTTGCGCAGCGGGGTCTCCACCCAGCGCCAGGCCGCCCACGAGACCGTCGGCAGCACGAAGAAGGCCAGGACGCAGAACCACAGCGGCAGGTCGCGCTTCCAGCCGTTGGGATAGATCGAGATCATCACGTACCAGAACGCCCAGTGCAGGGCGTACAAGGGGTAGGACACCCCGCCCAGCCGCTCGCACAGCCTGGCCAGCCGGCCGCCGGGGTCGTAGGCGCCCAGCAGCACCAGGACCGGAAAGAGCAAGGTGCTGCACGCGAAGTCGTAGAGGCCGTTGGCGACCCGCGTCGGCCACACCGGCAGGAACAGCACGACCAGCAGCAGCGCCGCGGGCAGCCAGGTCTTGCGGGCGGCGAAGGCGGCGCGGTGGCGCCAGCACATCCAGCCGATGGCGAACGGAAACGACGCCCGCAGCACGCCCAGGCCGAAGGTCGCCTGGTCCCAGCCGGTCTGCAGCCCGCCCATGCCGACGGCCACGAACAGCAGGGCCGCGCCCGACAGCAGGATGAACATGATCACCGCCATGTCCGGCGCGCGGCGGAACGGATACCAGGCCAGGCTGACCAGCACCTCCAGGCACAGCGACCAGGCCAGCGGATTGAAGGGGAACAGCGACGGGAAGGTCCCCGCCTCCATCGGCGAGAACTTGGGGATCAGCAGCAGGCCCTTGGCGAAGTCGATCCAGGTTTCGGCGTCGCCCTTGCCGGTCAGCAGCGCGCCGGCGACCGTGGCGATGGCCAGCATCGGCCACACCCGAACCCAGCGGGCGACCAGGTACTTGCCAAAGCCGATCCGCCGCTGCTCGAAGGCGTGGGCCAGCACGAAACCGCTGAGGCAGAAGAAGAAATCGACCGCCAGATAGCCGTGCGCGAAATGCCCGCGCCGCCCTGACCAGTCGGCGATGTGGTAGAGCAGCACGCCCAGGGCCGCGACGCCGCGCAGCCCGTCCAGGGCGGTGAACCGTCCTTCGTCCTTGGTCGCCGCGATCGTCACCGGAGGGTGGTGTCACGATGCGGGGGCGTGGGGCAACCCCTTACCGCCCCACCCTTTTCGTCATCCCGGCCGTAGCGAAGCGAAGAGCCGGGACCCAGGGGCGGTCGCAATGCGCCGGCCGCCGCTTACGAACCCAAACGTCGCTCCCGGTCCCCTGGGTCCCTGGTCTGCGGCGCTGCGCGCCTTCGCCAGGGATGACGAGGTTTGGGCGGGTGGCAAGAAAGGAGCCAAGCTTACCCCAGCCGCTTGATCGCCGCCTTCAGGGGCCTCGCCGCCTCCGCGTAGTCCGCCCAGGCCGTGCTCTTGCCGATCAGATCCGGCGCGGTGCGGGTCGTGAACCGCGTCGGATCCAGGCCCGCCTTCACCTGCGTCCAGTTCAGCGGCATCGACACCGTGGCCCCCGGTCGCGCCCGCGCCGACAGCGGGGCCACCGCCGTGCTGGTGCGGTCGTTGCGCAGGTAGTCGAGGAAGATCCGGCCCGCCCTGGCCTTCTTGCTCATGGTGATCAGGTAGCGGTCGGGCTCGTCGGCGGCCATCCGGGCGCAGACCTCGCGGGCGAAGGCCTTGGCCTGCTCCCAGGGAACGTTGTCAGACAGCGGCGTGACCACGTGCAGCCCCTTGCCGCCGGTGGTCTTGCAGAAGCTGGCCAAGCCCAGTTCCTCCAGCCGGTCGCGCATTTCGCGGGCGGCGACGATGACGTCGTCGAAGGTCAGTTCCGGCGCGGGATCGAGGTCGAAGACCAGGCGGCCCGCGACCTCCGGATCGTTCGGCTGGCAGTTCCAGGGATGGATCTCGACGGCGGCGATCTGGGCGGCGGCGACCAGGGCCTCGACGCGATCGAACTTGATGTAGGGCTGCCGATCGCCTTCGACCGCCACGGTCTCGATCAGCGACGACATCCCGCGCATGGCGTGGCGCTGGAAGAAGGTCTCGCCGCCGACGCCGTCGGGCACGCGGATCACCGAGGCCGGACGCCCCTGGATGTGCGGCAGCATCCATTCCCCCACCGCCTCATAGTAGCGGGCCAGATCCAGCTTGGTCACCGGCTCGCCGTCGCCGGCGTCGGGCCACAGCGCCTTGTCGGGCTTGGAAATCGGCACGCCCAGCACGACGCTACCGGACTTGGCGCCTGCCTTGGGCTTGGGCTCCGCCAGTTCAGCCTTGGTCGCCGGCATGGCGTCGGCCTCGACTTCGCTCGCCGGCTTGTCCTCGCGCAGGCCCTTGAAGGCGGCGTGGCGGATCGCGCCCTCGCCGGTGAAGCCGGCATATTCGATCTCGGCCACAAGCTGGGGCTTCACCCAATGGATGTTGGCGGCGTCGCGCGGCGCGCACTTGCCCTTGAACGGCGATCGGTCGGTTTCCAGGGCCTTCAGCTTCGGCAGCAGCCTGGCGACCTTGTCCTTGCCGAAGCCCGTGCCGATCCGCCCCACGTGCA
The DNA here is from genome assembly GCA_966252285.1 of uncultured Caulobacter sp. Taxonomy (GTDB): domain Bacteria; phylum Pseudomonadota; class Alphaproteobacteria; order Caulobacterales; family Caulobacteraceae; genus Caulobacter. The sequence goes on along the minus strand of CBINOL010000064.1, from coordinate 10,814 downwards.
CAAGCTCGCCGTCGCGCATGACCCCGGCGATCAACGAGCGGAAAGCCGTTCCCGTCGTTGTCCAGCCGCCGATCACCACCTCGTGGCCCGCCCGGCACTTGGCCTTGGTCCAGGTCTCGCTGCGGCCCGAGCGGTAGGCCGCGTCCAGCCGCTTGGAGATGATCCCTTCCAGTTCCAGCTTGCAGGCCGACAGCAACACCGCGTCGCCGGCCGTCTCGAAGTGATCGACAAAGCGCAGGCGCGGTTCGTCATCGCCCAGCAACGCCTTCAGCCGCGCCTTGCGCTCGCGCAGCGGCAGGCTCCGCAGATCCTCGCCGCCCGCGAACAGCAAATCGAAGGCAAAGAAGATGATCTCGCCCTCTCCACCTTCGGCCAGCGCCGCCTGCAGGGCCGCGAAGTCGGGCTGGCCGGCCTCGTCCAGCACCACCGCTTCGCCGTCGATGATCGCGTCAGGCAGGTCGGCGGCCGCCTCGGCGACGCCCGCGAACCGCTCAGTCCAGTCCAGGCCCTTGCGGGTTCTCAGCACGGCGTGACCGTCCTCGACGCGCAACTGCAGCCGATAGCCGTCGAACTTGATCTCGTGAGCCCAGCCGTCGCCGAGTGGCGGACGATCCACCGACTTGCACAGTTGCGGCTCGACGAAGCGCGGCATGGCGCCCGCCTTGGCCTTCCTGGTCGGTGCGAAGCTGCGATCCTCCTCGGCCTTCGCGCGGGATTTCCAGACCGCGTCGGCCTTGCCTTTCGATTTCAGAATGAACGGCTTGGGCGACTTGCCCCTGCCCGCCGCGATGTCGGCCATGGCGCGGCCCGAGGCGATCGAGCGATCCTCTTCCAGGACGGCGTCTCCCTTTCCCGGCCTGGCGGCCTCGTCCTGGTGCTTGATCAGCAGCCAGTTGGCGCGCTTTGCCTTTCCGTCCTTGGCGTTGCGGTCGTGCTTCATGCGCACCAGCACCCAGCCGCCGTGTAAGCGTTCGCCCTCCAGCACAAACTTCAGCTCGCCCTTCTTCAGGGCCTTGCCGACATCCTCGAAGCCCTTCTCGGGCGCCCAGTAGCCGCGATCCCACAGCTGCACCGTGCCGCCGCCGTACTGGCCCTTGGGGATCGTGCCCTCGAAGTCCCCGTAGTCGAGCGGGTGGTCCTCGACCTCGACCGACAGGCGCTTGTCGGCCGGATCCAGCGACGGCCCCTTGGTCACGGCCCAGGATTTCAAGACGCCGTCGACTTCGAGCCGGAAGTCGTAGTGCAGGCGCGTGGCGTCGTGCTTCTGGATGACGAATCGCAGGTGCGGCGCGGCCGCCACGGCGCGCTCGCCGCTGGGTTCGGCGGTCTTCTTGAAGTCGCGCTTGCGGCGGTATTCGGTCAGTTGCGACTGCGCCATTTTCCCGATCCCTCTCTGAAAACAAGAGTCTCCGAGCGCATGAACGGTTCCCCTCCGCGCCGGGACGTGTTTCAGTGGACCAATTGTCAATGACACCGGTTTCCATTAGAGACAGCGCAGGTCCGACGAACGGGCCAGCCATGAGTAATTCGAGGGAGGCTACGCGGCGTGACCGTTTCTGAGGCGCAAAGCGACCTATTCGCACCGGCGTCGATCGCCCCCCAATTCGTTGAAGCCCGCCAGAAGGGCGTTTCGGTTCCCGGCTATCCCGGCGGCGCCCTGCCCCAGTCGATGGCCGACGGCTATGCGGTGCAGGACATCGCCATCGACCTGTGGCCCGACGAGCTGGTCGGCTGGAAGGTCGGCCTGGTTCCCCCGCAGCACCGCGAGCGCCTGGGCGTCGACCGCCTGGCCGGCTGCATCTTCAAGAAGAACGTCTGGGACGCCGGCGTCGAGCCGACCCCGTTCCGCGCCATCGCCGGCGGCTTCACCGCCGTCGAGGCCGAGTTCATCATCCGCCTGTCGAAGGACGCGCCCGAGGGCAAGACCGAGTGGACGGCGGAAGAAGCCGCCGACTATGTCGGCGAGCTGATCCTGGGCGTCGAGATCGCCGGCAGCCCGCTGAAGACCATCAACGAGCTGGGCCCGCCCATCGTCGTCTCCGACTTCGGCAACAACGACGGCCAGATCCTGGGTCCGGTCATCGAGAACTGGCGCGAGATCGGCTGGGAAGCCATGCCGGCCGAGACCTTCGTCAACGGCGTGAGCGTCGGCAAGGGCGGCGCGACCTCGATCCCGGGCTCTCCGCTGGCGGCCCTGGCCTTCCTCCTCGGCCACGTCGCCTCGCGCGGCCGCCCGCTGAAGAAGGGCATGATCGTCACCACCGGCGCCAGCACCGGCATCCACGATGTGGCCGCCGGCGACGAGTCGACCATAAGCTTCGGCCCGCTGGGCGAGGTCCGCTGCAGGGCGGTCCCCGCCTGACGGCGGGCCTCCGCAAAATAACAAACCAGAACAAAGACTAGGGTAAGGAAGACGAAGTCCATGGACGTATCCGCGGCCCCCGCGCCGTCTGAAAAGATCGGGCGCTATCGCTGGGTGATCGTCAGCCTGCTGTTCGCGGCGATGGTCATCAACTATGTGGACCGGCAGACCATCGGCCTGCTCAAGCCGAACCTTTCCAAGGAGTTCGGCTGGAGCGAGGGCGACTATGCCGACCTCGTCTTCTACTTCCAGCTCTCCTACGCCATCGCCTACCTGGCGTGGGGCAAGATCATGGACAAGATCGGGGCCCGCTGGGGCTTCGGCATCGCCTTCGCCATCTGGCAGATCGCCCACATCGCCCACGCCGGCGCGCGCGGCCTGTCGGGCTTCATCTTCGCCCGCATGGGCCTTGGCATCGGCGAGGCCGGCGGCTTCCCGGGCGGCATCAAGGCCGTGGCCGAATGGTTCCCCAAGAAGGAACGCGCCTTCGCCACCGGCATCTTCAACGCCGGCACCAACATTGGCGCCATCGTCACCCCGCTGGTCGTGCCGGGCATCACCCTGGCCTTCGGCTGGCAGATGGCCTTCATCGTCACCGGCGTCGCCGGCCTGATCTGGCTGCCGATCTGGCTCCTGGTCTACCGCCGCCCGCGTGAGCACAAGAAGCTGGGCGCGGCCGAACTGGCCCATATCGAGCAGGATCCGGCCGACCCCGTCGAGAAGATCGGCTGGGCCAAGCTGCTGACCAAGCGCGAAACCTGGGCCTACTCGCTGGGCAAGTTCCTGATCGACCCGATCTGGTGGATGTTCCTGTTCTGGCTGCCGGACTTCCTGGGCAAGCGCTACGGCCTTGACCTGAAGACCTTCGGCCCGCCGCTGATCGCCATCTACCTGCTGAGCGATGTCGGCAGCGTCGGCGGCGGCTGGCTGTCGTCGAACCTGATGAAGCGCGGCTGGAGCATCAACGCCGCCCGCAAGACGACCATGCTGGTCTGCGCCCTGCTGGCCGTGCCGGTGATGTTCGCCTCGTTCGCCAGCAACGTCTGGCTGGCCGTGCTGATCATCGGCGTCGCGACCGCAGCCCACCAGGGCTTCTCGGCCAACCTCTACACCCTGCCCTCCGACGTCTTCCCGCGCGGCGCCGTCGGCTCGGTGGTCGGCATCGGCGGCATGCTGGGCGCCCTGGGCGGCATGGTGTTCTCCAAGTACATCGGCAAGGTGCTGGAGGACATCGGCACCTACACCCCGATCTTCGTGGTCGCCGGCACGGCCTATCTGGTCGCCCTGCTGGTGGTGCACCTGCTGACCCCCAAGATGGAGCCGGTGAAGATCTGATCTTCGCCTTTCCGCTGAAATCGAGCCCCCGGACGCAGCCGCGCCGGGGGCTTTTTCGTTGTGCATTTCCATCGCCGGCGCCGTGACCTCGCCGCGATCACGGCCTAGATTAGATGGATGACAACGTTGTCTCCCACCACGACCGCCCCGCTCAACGTCGCCCTCGTCGGCTATGGCTATGTCGGCAAGACCTTCCACGCCCCGCTGATCTCCACCACGCCGGGCCTGGTGCTGCACACGGTGGTGTCGAGCGACCCGATCAAGGTCGCGGCCGATCATCCGGAAGCCCGGGTGGTCGCCAGCCTCGACGAGGCCCTGGCCGATCCGGCGATCGACTTGGTGGTCGTCGCCACGCCCAACGACCTGCACGCCCCGCAAGGCCAGGCGGCGCTCTCCGCCGGCAAGCACGTGGTGATCGACAAGCCGTTCACCGTCACGCTGGACGAGGCCCGCGCCCTGATCGCCTCGGCCGAGACCCACGACCGCCTGCTGTCGGTGTTCCACAACCGCCGCTGGGACGCTGACTTTCTCACGCTGAAGGGCCTGATCGCCGAAGGCGCGCTGGGCGAGGTGACGCAGTACGAAAGCCACTTCGACCGCTTTCGCCCCGTGGTCCGCGACCGCTGGCGCGAGCGGGCCGGCCCGGGCGCCGGCGCCTGGTTCGACCTAGGCCCGCACCTGCTGGACCAGGCGCTGCAGCTGTTCGGCCAGCCTCTGGCGGTCAACGCCGACATCGGCGTGCAGCGCCAGGGCGCGGGGGCCGACGACTATTTCCACGTGACGCTGCGCTATCCGGCGCTGCGGGTGATCCTGCACGGCAGCCTGCTGACCGCGGCGGCCGATCTGCGCCTGGCTGTCCACGGCACGAAGGGCAGCTTCGTCAAGCAGGGCCTCGACGCCCAGGAAGACGCGCTCAAGCGCGGCCTCACCCCCGCCGATGAGGGCTTCGGCCTGGATCCGCGCCCCGGAACCCTGACCCGCGCTGAAGGCGACGCCCTGGCCAGCGAAGTCGTCGAGGGCCGTCGCGGCGACTACGCGGCCTATTACGCAGGCGTCCGCGACGCGATCCTGACCGGCGCGGCCAATCCCGTCCCGGCCCGCGAAGCCCTGCAGGTGATGGAACTGCTGGATCTGGCCGCCCGCTCGGCCGCGGAGCGCCGCGAACTGCCGGTCGAGGCCGCCCGATGAGCCGCGAGGACGACATCGCTCGCATCGCCGCCCAGGAGGCTAACCTGGTCTTCCCGCGCTTCGACCTCGACACCGCCTGGGCCCTGGGCGCGGGCCTTCGCGACGCGGCCCTGGCCCGCAAGGCGCCGCTGGCCATCGATATCTCGCTGAGAGACAGGCCGCTGTTCCACGCCGCCCTGCCCGGCTCGACCGGCGAGAACAACGATTGGCTGCGCCGCAAGCGCAACACCGTGCTGCACTTCTCCAAGAGCTCCTACGGGATCGGCTTGGCCCTGGCCGCCAAGGGCGAGACCCTGGAAGCAAAGCACGGCCTGCCGACACGGGACTACGCCGCTCACGGCGGCGGCTTTCCGCTGCTGGTGAAGGGCCTGGGCTGCATCGGCGCGGTCACCGTCTCGGGCCTGCCGCAACGCCAGGACCACGTGCTGGTGGTCGAGGCCCTGGCCCTGGTGCTGGGCAAGGAACTGGACGACCTGGCGCTGGGGTGAGAGCTGAACGGCCGACGGGGCCGCCCTCGTCCTTCGACAAGCTCAGGATGAGGGGCTATTTCAGGCGTTGCATAGAATTCCTCATCCTGAGCCTGTCGAAGGACGAGGAATTCGGATCAACCCACTTTTCGCGCACGGCCTAGCCTGCCTCGCCTACCGCCCCTAGAAACGGACTCGCCGTTTTCGTGGGGACCTTGAGACATGCGCCGCCGCACCTTCTTCGCCGCCCTGCCCGCCGTCGCCTTCGCGGGGCAGGCCCTGGCGCAGTCGCAGATCATCACCGGCCCCAACCCGAACCGTAAGCGCCCCGACGTTCACGGCGGCGACCGGGTGGACGGCGCCACCTTCGCCTCGCGCTCGGCGGCGTGGGGGATCCACGGCGCGGCGGCCACGGCCCACCCGCTGGCCACCCAGGCGGCGATCGCCGTGCTCAAGAAGGGCGGCTCGGCGGCCGACGCGGCCGTGGCCGCCAACGCCATGCTGGGCCTGTGCGAGCCGATCGCCTGCGGCATCGGCGGCGACTGCTACGTGCTGCTGTGGGATCCCAAGACCCGCAAGGTGGTGGGCCTGAACGGCTCGGGGCGCTCGCCCAAGGGCCTGTCGCTGGAGACCGTTCGCGGCCGCGCCAAGGACGGCAAGATCCCGTCCTACGGGGCCGTCAGCGTCAGCGTGCCCGGCGCGGTCGACGCCTGGCGGGCCCTGCACGAGCGCTACGGCAAGCTGAAGTGGGCCGAACTGTTCGAGCCGGCGATCGCCACGGCCGAGGAAGGCCACCCGATCACCCAGAACGTCGCCTTCTACCTGGCCGGCAGCCACCGCCGCTTCACCAATCCCGCCTCCAACATCGAGGAGGTCGAGAACTTCAAGAAGGTCTGGGCCCCGAACGGCAGGACCCCCGTCGAAGGCGAGATCTTCAAGAACCCGGCCCTGGCCCGCACCTATCGCCTGATCGCCCAGGGCGGCGGCCGGGCCTTCTACGAGGGCGAGATCGCGACCACGATCGAGGCCTATTTCAAGCGCATCGGCGGCTGGATGGCCAAGGCCGACCTCTCCGCCCACCGCTCGGTGTGGACCACGGTGCACACCACCGGCTATCGCGGCGTCGACGTCCATGCCCTGGGCGACAACACGCAAGGGCTGGCCACCCTGCAGATGCTCAATATCCTCGAGCAGTTCGACGTGGCGGGCATGGGCTTCCAGTCGGCCCAGGCGATCCACCACGCCGTCGAGGCCAAGCGCCTGGCCTACGAGGACCGCGCGCGGTTCTACGCCGACCAGGACTTCTACAAGTCGCCGATCGAATGGCTGATCTCCAAGGACTACGCCAAGGAACGCGCCAAGCTGATCCGCCCCGACAGGATCTGGACGCCGAGCTATCCGGGCACGGCTCCCAGCAAGGGCGACACCACCTATTTCACCACCGCCGACAAGGACGGGATGATGGTCTCGATCATCCAGTCGAACTATCGCGGCATGGGCTCGGGCCTGATGCCCGACGGCCTGGGCTTCATGTTCCAGGACCGGGGCGAGCTGTTCGCCCTGACCGACGGCCATCCCAACGTCTATGCGCCCGGCAAGCGCCCCTTCCAGACGATCATCCCCGGCTTCGCCACCCGCAAGGGTGAGCCGTGGCTGAGCTTCGGGGTCATGGGCGGCGACATGCAGCCCCAGGGCCAGACCCAGATCATCAGCAACATGGTCGACTTCGGCCTGGGCGTGCAGGAAGCCGGCGACGCGCCGCGCTGGCACCACGGCGGCTCGCCCGAGCCGACCGGGATCGCCGCCGAGGATATCGCCGCGCTAGACTTGGAAAGCGGCGTCCCGGCTGCGACCCGCCAGGCGCTGGAGTCCATCGGCTGGAAGCTCAAGACCGACGCCGGCGGCTACGGCGGCTACCAGGCCATCGAGCGCTGGCCGGGGCGCTATGCGGCCGCGACCGAGATGCGCAAAGACGGGGTCGCGCTGGGGTATTGAGAAAGATGCTCCCCCTGAAGGGGGAGCTGTCGCGGAGCGACTGAGGGGGAAGTTGCTGCGGTGTTGGCGGCTTCGTTGAACTCAGCGGGAACTTCCCCCTCCGGCCCTTCGGGCCACCTCCCCCTTCAGGGGGAGGGTCTTGGCAAGCGTCACAAGAATTACGGCTCGAATCCGGCAGAAACGGCGCCATTCCTGGTCAGCAGGAACCACGTTCGAAACCTCCCGTTACTTATCCCGACAAGGATAAGCTGAGGAGGATCCAAATGCCTGCCTTGAACCTGGATGGTCCTGAACCCGCGATCGCCAATGCTGGCGATGGTTCGGCGCTGTTTCCGCAAGCCCCCGTCTATGCACGCACCTCGACGCGCAAGAAGAAGTCTTCCAGCAACCTGCCATTGCTGATCGGCGCGCCCGTCGCCGTGGTCGCCGTCGGCGCCCTGGCTTGGGGGATCATGAGCAATCAGGCCCAGACCCCGGCCTCGCCGGACGAAGGCCTTAAGGTCGCCGAAGCGCAGGCAGTTCCCACGCCGGCGCCGGCGCCTACCCCGGCTCCGATGCCTGAACCCGCCGCCGCGACGCCCGCTACTGCCCCGGCCGCCCGCGTAGAAGTGGCCCGCGCCGAGCCGCGCCCGGCCGCCCGTCGCGCCGCCCGCCCGGCGCCGATCGAGACCGCGCCGTCGGCCGAGGAGGCCTCGAGCAACGTCAGCGCCACGGTTCCGGCCCCCGCCCCGGCGCCCGCAGCTCCGGCCGCGATCGTCGCCGAACCGGCTCCGCTGGCCGTGCCCGCGCCCACCCCGGCGCCGACCCCGCAAGCGCCGGTTCCGGTGATCCCCGTGACGCCGAACACGCCCCAGTAAGGGCCTGAAACGACGAAGGGCGGCTCCATCGCTGGAGCCGCCCTTGCTGTACGTGAAACCTCGTCCTTCGACAGGCTCAGGAAGAGGTTTCAATACGAACGTCGAAGTCGATCCTCACCCTGAGCTTGTCGAAGGGCGAGGATCTCACCTCACATCACCACCACTTGTCGGCCTTGGCCGTGAAGCCGGCGGCCTTTTCGATGGCGCCGGCCACCGAGAACACCGTGCCTTCGTCCAGCGGCTTGCCGATGATCTGCAGACCCAGCGGCAGGCCGTTGGCGTCGAGGCCGGCCGGCAGGGACAGACCCGGCAGGCCCGCCAGGTTGGTCGTCACCGTGAAGACGTCGTTCAGGTACATGGCGATCGGATCGCTCGAGTTCTCGCCCAGGCCGAACGCCGCCGAGGGCGCGGTCGGGGTGAGGATGGCGTCGACCTTGGTCCAGGCGTTGTCGAAGTCCTCGGCGATGCGGCGACGCACCTTGAGGGCCTTCAGGTAGTAGGCGTCGTAGTAGCCGGCCGACAGCACATAGGTGCCGATCAGGATGCGGCGCTTGACCTCGTCGCCGAAGCCCGCGGCGCGGGTGTTCTCATAGATCTCGGCGAGGTTGGCGCCCTCTTCGCGCAGGCCGTAGCGCATGCCGTCATAGCGGGCGAGGTTCGACGAGGCTTCGGCCGGCGCGACGATGTAGTAGGCCGGCAGGGCGTACTTGGTGTGCGGCAGGCTGATCTCGACGATCTCGCAGCCGGCTTCCTTCAGCCAGGCGACGCCGTCGTCCCACAGCTTCTGGATCTCGGCCGGCATGCCGTCGACGCGGTATTCCTTCGGCACGCCGATGCGCAGGCCCTTGACCGACTTGCCGACGAACTGGGTGAAGTCCGGCGTGGCGACGTCGAGGCTGGTGGAATCCTTGGGATCGTGGCCCGACATCGAGTTCAGCAGCAGGGCCGCGTCCTCGACGGTCTTGGCGATCGGGCCGGCCTGGTCCAGGGAGCTCGCGAAAGCGACGACGCCCCAGCGCGAGCAGCGGCCGTAGGTCGGCTTGATGCCGACGGTGCCGGTGAAGGCGGCCGGCTGGCGGATCGAGCCGCCGGTGTCGGTGGCGGTTGCGCCCAGGCACAGGTCGGCGGCGACGGCCGCGGCGCTGCCGCCCGAGCTGCCGCCCGGGGTCAGGGCCTTGTTGCTGTCCTTGGCGCGCCAGGGATTGGTGACCGGGCCGAAGTAGGAGGTCTCGTTCGACGAGCCCATGGCGAACTGGTCGAGGTTCAGCTTGCCCAGCATCACCGCGCCGTCGCGCCACAGGTTCGACGTCACCGTCGACTCATAGGCCGGGACGAAGTTCTCGAGGATCTTCGAGCAGGCCGTGGTGCGCACGCCCTTGGTGCAGAAGAGGTCCTTCACGCCCAGCGGCGCGCCGTCCAGCGGGCCGGCCTCGCCCTTGGCGCGGCGTTCGTCCGAGGCGGCGGCCATCTCGAGCGCCTGCTCCGGGGTCTCCAGGATGTAGGCGTTGAGGCCGCGCGCGGCTTCGACGGCGTCGATGTGCGCCTTGGTCAGTTCGACCGAGGTGAATTCCTTCGCGGCCAGGCCGTCGATGGCGCCCTTGAGGGTAAGCTTGGTCAGGGCGCTCATTATTCGACCACCTTGGGCACGACGAAGAAGTTGGAGACGGTCTTGGGGGCGTTGCCGGTCACGACTTCCGGCTCGCCGCCCATGGTGACGACGTCGTCGCGCAGCGGCAGGCCGGCGGCCACGACGCTGGTCAGCGGCTCGGCGCCGTCGGTGTCGACCTCGGCCAGCTGCTCGATCCACGTCATGATCCCGTTGAGCTCCTGCGTCAGAGCTTCGATGCGCTCTTCGGGTTCGGCGATGCGGGCGAGCCGGGCGACCTTGCGGACGGTCGCGGCGTCGATGGCCATGGGGCCTTCTCCAAGCAGTAGTGTTGTTTGCCCGCGTTCACGGACAGTCGAGGGGTGGGTTACCCGCCTAGCCTTGTCTTTGACAAGCCCGACGGCTCGCGCGGCGGGCTTTTCCTCGCGCGAAGCGGCGCAAAGGCGTAGAAGCCGCGCCATGCCCGTTCTCGACATCGAACAATTCGCCGCCGCCATTCCCGACTACAAGCCGGTCATCGGCCTGGACCCCGGCGAGAAGACCATCGGCGTGGCCGTGTCCGACGTGACCCTGACGGTCGCCAGCCCGCTGACCGTGATCCACAAGACCAAGTTCACCCAGGACGCCGCGGCCCTGTTCGACATCATCGACTACCGCAAGGTCGCCGGCATCGTCGTGGGCCTGCCGGTCAACATGGACGGGACGGAAGGCGTACGCTGCCAGAGCAACCGCGCGCTGGCCCGCAACCTGCTGCGCCTGCGCCCCGACCTCGTCATCACCTTCTGGGACGAACGCCTGTGACCCGCGTGCTGATCGACGAGCACGACGTCAACCGCAAGCGCCGCGGCGAGGTCGTCGACAAGATGGCCGCCGGCTGGATCCTGCAGGGCGCGCTGGAGCGGATGCGGGGGTTGCGGGGGGAGTAACCCCCTCCGGCGCTCCGGGCCACCGCCCCGAGAGGGGGAGGATCTGGCCAGCATGAGGCTCCCCCTCTGGGGGAGCTG
>CBINOL010000063.1:0-28385 GCA_966252285.1 uncultured Caulobacter sp. | reverse complement strand
TCGCACGCCAGCAGCCCTGGCTGCGCCACGCCTGATCAACATGGTTGCTCACCCTCCCAGGCTTCGCCTGGGCCCCTCCCTCTCCCTCTGGGAGAGGGTTTGGAAGGCCGCCCCCTCCGTCGCCTTTGGCGACGCCTCCCCCAGAGGGGGAGGATCTTGCCACCCTACCCAGTAACGAAGACCTTCTTCAGTTCGGTCTTCAGGATCTTGCCGTTGGCGTTGCGGGGCAGGGTTTCGGGCCAGAAGATCACCTTCACCGGCACCTTGAAGGCGGCCAGGCGGTCGGCGACGAAGGCGCGCAGTTCGTCTTCGGTGGCGCTCGCGCCGGGCTTGAGGGTGACGACGGCGGCGGGTTCTTCGCCCAGGGTCTTGTGCTCGACGCCCACGAGGGCGGCGTCCATCACCGCCGGGTGGTCGTAGAGGACGTTCTCGACCTCGATGCAGTAGATGTTCTCGCCGCCGCGGATCAGCATGTCCTTGGCCCGGTCGATGATGTAGCAGAAGCCCTCTTCGTCGAGGCGCGCCAGGTCGCCCGTGCGCACCCAGCCGTCGATGAAGGTCTGGGCCGTGGCCTCGGGCTTGTTCCAGTAGCCCTTCACCACCTGCGGCCCCTTGCACCACAGCTCGCCCACCGAGCCGATCGGCAGCTCCTCGTAGGGGGCTTCCAGGGTCATGATCTTCAGGTCGGTGACCGGTACGGCCGGACCGCAGCTTTCGGGGCGGTTCTCGTAGTCTTCGGCCGAGTTGGAGGTGGCGGTGGCCGAGGTCTCGGTCATGCCCCAGCCGTTGCCGGGCGAGGACTTGGGCCAGATCTCCTTGATCTTGCGCACCAGTTCCGGGGCGGACGGCGCGCCACCGTAGGCCACGGCCTCGAGCGACGACAGGTCGTACCTGTCGCGGCTGGGATGCTCGATGATCTGCCAGGCGATGGTGGGCACGCCGCCCATCTGGGTCAGCTTCTCGTCCTGGATCAGCTGCATGGCCTTTTCGGGATCCCACTTGCGGATCATGGCCATCTTGGCCCCGCCGAACAGCGAGGGGTTCATCACCGCGAAACAGCCGGTGGCATGGAAGAACGGCACCGAGATCAGGGCGCCCTTCTGCGGCAGGCTGGGGTCAGGCTGGGGCGGCGCCTCGCCGCGGCGCAGGAAGCTGCGGGCCGAAGCGGCGGCGGCGGCGAAGATGTTGCTGTTGACCGCGCGATGCGTGGCCAGGGCGCCCTTGGGTTTGCCCGTGGTGCCCGAGGTGTAGAAGATCGTCGCGTCGTCCTCAGGGCCGAGCTCGACGGTGGAAAGCGGCTTTTCGTCGAGATTGATCCAGTCGTTGGGACAGCCGATCACGCTCTCCAGGCGCGTGACGTAGGGGTGGGCGATGTCTTCCTTGCTGCGCGAGACGTAGACGCGCTTGAGCTCGGGGCAGTTGTCGAAGTGCTCGGCCAGGCGCTCGAAGCGCTCGACGTCCATGACCGCCACCGAGGCGCCGGAGTCGGTCAGGCCATACTCAAGCTCCGGCCCAGTCCACCAGGCGTTCAGGGGGGTGAGGATCGCGCCGATCGACAGGCCCGCATAGAAGGTCACCGGCCATTCGGGCAGGTTGCGCATGATCAGAGCGACCCGGTCGCCCTTCTTGACGCCCTTGGCCTCCAGCTCGGCGGCGAAGGCGGTGACGGCGCGATAAAAGGCCTCGAAGCTGACCCGCTCGTCCTCGTGGACGAGGTAGATCTTGTCGCCGTGGGTGCGGCCGACCTGCAGGGTGTGGCGCAGCGTGGGCGGAAGGTTCTTCCAGGTCCGCGTCGGCACGCCGCGGATGACCACCTCCTCCATCTCACCGGCCGATCCCGGGGCGGTGATCAGGGCATAGGCCTGTTTCACCGACATGGCGGGCCATGGAACGGGGTTGGGCGCGTGAGCGGCCTGGGTCATTCGTTACTCTCCCGGTGTCGATCGCGCTCGTTCAAGCGGCGCGTTTCCGTCGAGTAAGCACGGGGAAGCGACCGATGTAAACGGTCGTTTGGACGATAGGGGAACAATGTTTAGTTGGAAGGGATCCTCCCCCTGAAGGGGGAGGTGTCGTCGTCAGGCGACGGAGGGCCAAGACCCTGCCGCCGCTGACACTTCCCCCTCCGACCGCTTCGCGGCCACCTCCCCCTGAAGGGGGAGGATTTTGATCAACCCATCGCCGCGAGGCGACCGAGCGCCGCTTCCAGCTTGGCCTTGGCCGCTTCGGCTTCGGCCAGGCGTTCGCGGTTTTCCTCGACCACTTCCGGCTTGGCGCGGGCCAGGAAGTCGGGGTTGCCGAGCTTCTTGCCAGTCTTCTCGATCTCGCCGACATGGCCGGCGATCTCCTTGGTCAGTCGAGCCTTTTCGGCGGCGACGTCGATGAACTCGGCGACGCCAAGGGCGCCCGTGGCTTCACCCATGACCACCGGAGCCGTGCCGGCGGGCGCGGCGTCGGCGATGGCGACCTCGCCCAGGCGGGCCAGGCTGACCAGCAGGTCGCGCTGGCGCTCCAGGCGGCCCAGCGTGCCCTCGCCCGCCCCGACCACGGCCAGGGCCGGCTTGGCCGACGGCGGCACGTTCATCTCGGCGCGCAGCGAGCGGATCTCGCCGACGGTGTCGACCAGCCAGCCGATCTCGGCGGCGGCCTCGGCGTCGATCCAGTTTTCCGGCATTTGCGGCCACTGGGTGGAGATCAGCATGCCCTGGCGAGCCGGACCGCCCTCCTCGGCCGTCTTGTCCCACAGCTCCTCGGTGATGAACGGCATCACCGGGTGCAGCAGGATCAGGATCTGGTCGAGCACCCAGGCGGTCATGGCGCGGGTCTCGGCCTTGGCGGCCTCGTCCTCGCCGTTGAGGACCGGCTTGGCCAGCTCCAGGTACCAGTCGCAGAACACGTTCCAGATGAAGCGGTAAAGCGCGCTGGCGCCTTCGTCGAAGGCCGGGGCCTCGAAGGCCTTGGTGACTTCGCCGAGCGTCTTGACGACCTCGCCGCGGATCCACTTGTTGAGCGGCTGGGAGACGCTCGCCGGGTCGAAGCCCTCGAGGCGGACGCAGCCGTTCATCTGGGCGAAGCGCGTGGCGTTCCACAGCTTGGTGCCGAAGTTGCGATAGCCTTCAATGCGTTGCTTCGACAGCTTGATGTCGCGCGCCTGGCCCGACATGGCCGTCAGGGTGAAGCGCACGGCGTCGCAGCCCAGCTCGTCGATCAGGGCCAGCGGGTCGATGACGTTGCCCTTGGACTTGCTCATCTTGGCGCCCTTCTCGTCACGGACGAGGGCGTTGATGAACACCTGCTTGAACGGCACTTCGTCCATGAAGTGCAGGCCCATCATCATCATCCGGGCGACCCAGAAGAAGATGATGTCGAAGCCCGTGACCAGGGTGCTGGTCGGATAGAAGCGGGCGACGTCCGGGGTCTTTTCCGGCCAGCCGAGGGTCGAGAACGGCCACAGGGCCGAGCTGAACCAGGTATCGAGGACGTCTTCGTCCTGAACGAGCTGGACGTCGGCGCCGAACTGAGCGCGGGCGGCGGCGTAGGCGGCCTCCTCGCTCTCCTCGACGAAGATCGAGCCTTCCGGGCCGAACCAGGCCGGGATGCGATGGCCCCACCAGAGCTGGCGCGAGACGCACCAGGGCTCGATGTTGCGCAGCCACTCGAAGTAGGTCTTTTCCCAGTGCCGGGGCTCGAAGACGGTGTCGCCGTTCTCGACGGCCTTCAGCGCCGGCTGGGCCAGGGTGTAGGCGTCGACGTACCACTGGTCGGTCAGGTAGGGCTCGATGACCACGCCCGAACGGTCGCCGTGCGGGACCATGTGCTTGGTCTTTTCGATTTCCTTCAGCCAGCCCTCTTCCTCGGCGCGGGCGACGATAGCCTTGCGCGCGGCGAAGCGGTCCATGCCCTGGTACTCGGCCGGGACGTCGCCGTTCAGCTTGGCTTCCGGGGTCAGGATGTTGATCGACGGCAGGCCGGCGCGCTTGCCGACCTGGAAGTCGTTGAAGTCGTGGGCGGGCGTGATCTTCACCGCGCCCGAGCCCTTGGTCGGGTCGGCGTAGTCGTCGGCGACGATCGGGATGCGGCGGCCGACGATCGGCAGGACGACGTCCTTGCCGACCAGATCCTTGTAGCGCTCGTCCGACGGATGGACGGCCACGCCCGTGTCGCCCAGCATCGTTTCGGGACGGGTGGTGGCCACGACGATGTAGTCGCGCGTCTCAAATTGGGTCGGCTTGCCCTCGTCGTCGAACTCGACGGGGTGCTGGTAGGTGACGCCGTCGGCCAGCGGATAGGCGAAGTGCCAGTAGGCGCCGTCGACCTCCTTCTGCTCGACCTCGAGGTCGGAGATGGCGGTCTGGAACTGCGGGTCCCAGTTGACGAGACGCTTGTCGCGATACAGCAGGCCCTGCTTGTGCAGTTGGACGAAGACCTTGCGGACGGCGGCCGACAGGCCATCGTCCAGGGTGAAGCGCTCGCGCGACCAGTCGCAGCTGGCGCCCAGGCGGCGCAGCTGGTTGGTGATCGCCCCGCCGCTCTCGGCCTTCCACTCCCAGACCTTGTCGACGAAGGCCTCGCGGCCCATGTCGCGACGGCCGATGTTGCCGGCGGCGGCCAGCTGGCGCTCGACCACCATCTGGGTGGCGATGCCGGCGTGGTCGGTGCCCGGCAGCCACAGGGCGGCCTTGCCGCGCATGCGGTGGAAGCGGGTCAGCACGTCCTGCAGCGTATTGTTCAGGGCGTGGCCGATGTGCAGGGAGCCCGTCACGTTCGGCGGCGGGATCACGATGACGAACGGCTCGGCGTTCGGATCCTCGGACGGCTTGAAGGCCCCGGAGGCCTCCCAGGCTTCGTACAGGCGCGGTTCGACGGCTTTGGGATCGAAGGTCTTTTCAAGCATGGCGGAGGGGATATGCCATCTGCGGCCGTCCGGCGAAACCGGGCGGCGGGATTATCGGGGATTTTGAACGGGAAAAGGCGGCCGCGAGCGCGACCGCCTTCTCAAAGTCCGGGCGTCTAAGGCCGCTTAAGGGCGACCCGACGCCGATGTCATACGCCGCGGCCGCGCGAGATCCGGTGGACCTCTTCCTCGACCTTGTTCTCGACGATGCGCGGCAGGTTCTGGTCCAGCCACTCTTTCAACAGCGGGCGCAGCAGTTCGCGGACGACGTCTTCGAGCGTGCGGCCGTTGGCCGGCATCAGCAGAGCCGAGCTCAGGCTGCCGAAGGCGCTGGCGGCCAGACCGGCGGCGTGGTCGCCGACCAGAGTCTCGGCCACTTCGTCGCGGTTGAACACCGGCGGCGGGGTGTAGGCGGGCTCCGGCGGCGGAGGCGGCGGCTCATAGGCCGGCTCCGGCTCGGGTTCGGGGGTGTAGAGGTCGAGATCGCCGAGCGTCTCGACCGGAGCCGGCGGCTCGATCGGGTCGGTCAGCTCGAGGACGTCGTCCTCGATCACCGGCTCGGGCTCGGGAACCGGCTCGGGCGCGGGCGGCGGCGCCGCTTCGGCGGCCGGAGCGTCGTCTTCGGAGATGATCCGCCTGATCGAGGCGAGGATCTCCTCCATCGTCGGTTCTTGGGAGCTCTGGTCGGACATGTGGGCTGGGCCGTCTTGAAGGGGCTACGAATCCTTGTGCGTCTCGCAAGACGCGTGCCGCCGATGGTGCAGACTTGCACGGCTTAAGCAAGCCAAGGATTCGCGCCGCGTTGATTCGTCCTGAAGTTGGACGCGATTACTTGCCGCCGGACGAGGTCTCGATCGCCGGCGAAGCGACCTTGTCGAGGGTCCGCACCAGCGGCTCCCACGGCACCGAACCCGAATTGACCACGCGATCGTACGAGCTCTTGGGATCGTAGCGCTCGACGCTCGGCGCCAGCTTGGCGACGTCCAGCGCGCCCATGGCCTGCAGCACGCCGGCGCTGGCGACGTACTCGTCGCGACGGGCGGTGACGAGGGCCAGCTCGGCGGCGCGCAGCTCCTGCTGGGCGTTCAGCACGTCCAGCGTGGTGCGCAGGCCGACCTGCTGCTCCTGGCGCACGCCCTCGAAGGCGATCTTGGTCGCCCTCACCTGCTCCTCGTTGGAGACGAGGTTGGCGCGGGCGGCCAGCAAGGTGCTCCAGGCGGCCGAGACCTGCTGGACGACCGTGCGCTTGGCGCCTTCGACGGCGATGCGGGCGGCGTTCTCACGCTCCTTGGCGGCGCGGACGTTCGAGGCGTTGAGGCCGCCGGTGAACAGCGGCACGCGGGCGGTGACCGAGCCGCTGATGGCGCGGTCGTATTCGCCGAACTGCTTGTACTCGCCGTTCACCTCGTTGGCCGAATAGCCGAGGCTGGCGCCGGCCGAGACGGTGGGCAGATAGGCCGACTTGGCCTGGGCGACGCGGGCCGAGGCGGCGCGCTCGCCGTAGCGGGCGGCCTGGACGGTCGGATTGTTGGCCTCGGCGGCGTCGAAGGCCTGCTCGACCGAGGCCGGCAGCAGTTCGGCCAGCGACGGCTCGGGCGCGAGATCGGTCGGGTTCTGGCCGACGACCTGGGCGTAGTTGGCGCGGGCGACGGCCAGGGTGGCCTGGGCCGACGACAGGCTGGCCTTGGCGGCGGCCAGGCGGGCCTGGGACTGGGCGACGTCGGTGCGGGTGATCTCGCCGACCTCGAAGCGGGCGTTCGACTCGTCCAGCTGACGGGTCAGGACGCTGACGTTCTCCTGGGCGATGCGCAGGCTTTCCTGGCCGCGACGGACATCGACATAGGCGGTGATGACGTTGGCCAGCACGCCCTGCTCGACGCCGCGCAGGTCTTCGCGACCGGCCAGGACGTCGGCTTCGGCGGCCGACAGCCGGGCGCTGGCCTGGCCGCCGGTGTAGAGCGGCTGGCTCAGCGACAGGGTGGCGCTGCTGGAAGCGGACTTGGTGGTGTCGGCGCCCGTGACCACCTGGCCGCCGACCAGGGTCGTACGGGGGTGGGCCAGATCGGTGCGCGATCCCGAGATCGAGCCGTCCAGGCCCACGGTGGGCCTGAAGCCGGTCTTGGCCTGGACCACGCCCTCGTCGGCGGCGCGCTGCACGGCGCGCTGCTGCTGGATGGTGGGATTAGTCTGGTAGGCCAGGGCGACCGCGTCGGTCAGCGTCTCGGCGCTAGCCGCCGAGGCCAGAAAACCCATGCAGCAAGCAGCGGCCAGCAAACCGGCCCGACGGCTCTTCGACATCCCTCATTCCCCAACACACGCGAAGTCCGCGCTTTACACCCAAGCGCTGTAAGGCCCACCGTGGACCATCGCTAGTTAAGCTTTTTTCACGCGGACTTTGCGCGCTTGTCACCGAAGACGCCAGACTAAGCCCGGCCAAGCTTGGATGAAATACCCAACCCTGGGCAGCAGTCCCTGGTTTCAAGGACTTAAGTTAAACGTCCGGGCGGTTTCAGCACCCGAACGCCCATTTTTCAAAGATTAGAACGCGAAGCCGGCCTCGACCGGGAAACCGGCCAGAAGCGACGGGGTCGAATCAAAGGCGGCGCGACGGGCCAGGCCATCCTCGGCGCGGGCGTAGATCGCGGCGCGGCCGACCGGGCCTTCACGCTCGACGACGCCCAGGCGGCCGTTGAGAGCCAGGGCGCCCGTCCACGAGGCCGGAGCCTTCGGCACGGCGCCTTCGCAGACGATGACGTCGTACTCGCCGCCCTGCACGGCCGTCAGGTCGTCGCCGTCGAGACGGGTGACCTGCAGGCCCATCGTCTCGAGCACCACGGCGGCGTAAGGCGCGGCGATGGCCAGGGCCTTCTCGCCAGCGCGCGGCTTGAGGTTCTGCAGCAGCTTGCCGATGTCGCGCGGGCGCATCAGCGTGCGGCCCGGAGCGT
Source organism: uncultured Caulobacter sp. (assembly GCA_966252285.1). Classification (GTDB taxonomy): domain Bacteria; phylum Pseudomonadota; class Alphaproteobacteria; order Caulobacterales; family Caulobacteraceae; genus Caulobacter. Next base: position 20,549 of record CBINOL010000063.1, on the reverse strand, counting down.
ATTCGACCTCGGCGTCGGCATAGGCCAGATAAGCCTTGCCGGCGGGCACGAGGTTCTCGCGCGGAACCACCCGCAGGGCGTCCTGCAACGGCAGGTCGGTCACGTCGGCGGTGCGGATCTGGCTTTCCACCATGTTCAGGCGGGCAGCCGCGAAATCGGAGCTCATGGACTTCCTCGGACAGCAGTTCGAGAGGCTTATAGGTCCGGGCCTCGCCGGAAGGCAATCAGGCCCGTGCATCCAATCGCGCCGAGGATTTGTCCGACTCAGGCGGTCTCGCCGAGCAGCCGCCGCAACTTGTTCACCGCCGGCTTCATCAGCGGGCAGACGGTGGCCGCGGTGGCGAGCGGCGGACCAAGCACCGCGGCGCGCGAGGCGTCGTTCTCGCAGAGTTGCACGGCGATGCGCGCGATCAGCGGCAGATCGGGCTCCAGCAAGGCGGTGCGCTGGTCGATCAGACGGGTCAGGTAACGAGGGTCGGCGTCGTCCGGATAGGCCTCGATGGCCTCCTCGACACTCTTGAGAAGCGCCTCGATCCGCTCGGCCACGCCGACGGCGGCCGCCGCTTCCCGCAATCTGGCTTCGATTTCACTCATGCCCCAACGCGCCCCCCGCGTCCGCTTTCCCCTGAATCGGCGGCCCGTATGGCGCAAATCGCGGCGCGGCGCCTCCTCGAAAAGCACACTGTCCCCAAAATGGGGACATGGTGAATTTTCTCACAGAGACGACTCGGCCTCAGCCTGCACCGAGCGGCTTTCTCGGGGAGCAGGCATGAGTACGGATGTTCGGCGCGCGGTCATTCGCCTATCGGCGGGCTACTTCCTGCGCACGCTGGACGTCGCCAAGAGCCTGCACCAGGACGATCCGGTGCGGGCGATCGTCTTCACGACCATCTGGGTGGCCAATGTGGCTCACATCCGGCCCAACGCCGGATTCGACGCCAAGGACGAACTGGCCAAGGACGCCCAGCGCCGGCCGATTACGGTCGTTCAGGTCGCCGACTCGCTGGCCATGCCGGCCGAGACGGTGCGCCGCCATGTGGGCGCACTGATCGCCGACGGCCTGTGCGTGCGGCATGGGCGCAAGGGCGTGACGATTCCCGCCGAGGTGTTCACCCGTCCCGGGATGCTGGAGGCGCTGGATCGCCAGCATCAATATACCGAGACGTATTACCGGGAACTTCAGAAGCTTCTGACCGCCTGAAACGGGCGCGCCGAGAACTCACACAACCAGATCGAATGCTGGGATCTTTTCACCGGCGACGAAACCTTCGCGAACGAAGGAGAGTGGCTCCGCGGGTAGGATTCGAACCTACGACCAGCCGGTTAACAGCCGGCTGCTCTACCACTGAGCTACCGCGGAACAGGTCGCTCTCAGTTGAGGAAGCGGTTGATAGCGGCCCGACTGACTCGACGCAAGACGCATGAACGTCGCATCGAAGACAAAAGCTTATGTTCTTGTGGAGGAATTTCTCAACCGGGCGACTTCGAATGATCGAAGGAAGAGTGGCTCCGCGGGTAGGATTCGAACCTACGACCAGCCGGTTAACAGCCGGCTGCTCTACCACTGAGCTACCGCGGAACAGGTCGCTCTCTGTCAAGGCGCGGTTGATAGCCGCCCGACTGACTCGGCGCAAGCGCCTTCTGACAAAAAAACAGCCCGGCCAGAAAGCCGGGCTGTGAAAAGTTGAGTGATGGTGGGGCGCCTTCAAAAGAAGACGGCCTCAAGCTCGCCAATCATGGTTAATCATACCTTAATTTCCACAGCCCCTGCCAAAAGGTCGCAGGCTGCCGCGCCCGGACGGCGCCATCGCGGCAATGTGTAACGGCGATACGCCGGTCCCTTCCCGCGACGCGACTCGGTCGCTAAAGCGTTCATGATGAACGAACCCGACGACCAGTGGACCGTCACGCTTCAGCGCGGCGTGGCCAGCCTCGACTTCACCGTGACCCGCGACCCCGCCGTCGGAACCCCGGTGATGACGGGCGCTCTGGGCGACGTGCGCGGCGCCCGGGCGCTGGTCCAGGCCGCCGCCCTGGCCGCCGTCGAAGCCGATCGCTGGGTGGCCAACGGCGCCGGCGACGTTCCGATTCCCCGCGACCTGGTGCTGACCCGCCGCGACCTGGCGAAGGCCAAGGCGGCCGAACCGCCCGGCAGCACGACCTCGCCGTTCACCGCCGGCTATGCCGCCGTCTATCGCCTGGAGCTCGCCCGCCTGCTGTGGTCGGCGATATCGGACGCCCCCGCCCGCCGGCTGGAAGAGCTGGCCCGCCGCATCCCTTCCTGAGGCTTCAGAAACGCCGCCACACGGCCAGGACCGCGCCACGCTCTCGCAGGGCGTTGCGGCCCGAAGCGGTGCCGACGGCGCCGGCCTGCACCGACCAGCCAGCCGGCAGGTCGTAGACGGCCGTGAACTGAAGGTTGCGATAGCGATAGGCCTCGAAGACCCCCTGCCCCGCGCCGGCCGAGGACACGTCGAACATCTGGGCCATCAGCATCAGCCGCCGGGTCGGGCGGCCGCCGACCGTGACCTCCAGCCTGCGCTCGTCCGGGGCCTCGCCATCGCGGCGGCGAACGCCGGCCTGCAGGTCCAGGAAGATCGCTTTCCCAGCCACCGTCGCGTTCTTGCCCAGCAGAAACCGGCTGTCGTACTCGGCGTCGGGCGAGCCGCGCTGAGCCGCGCCAGGATCCCCATCGCCGCCGGGCAGCCGCACCGCGCTCTCGCTCGACAGCACCCAGGTCTCGCCAGACAGGATCCTGAAGCGGGCGGCCAGTTCGAAATGTCCAGGCTCGGTGTCGCGGGCGTTGCGCGTGCGCAGCCGGCGCACCGAGCCTTGCGCCCGCACCGTCAGGCGATCCGACAGGCCGTACTCGGCGAAGCCCTGCAGCTCGGTCTTGCGATAGTCGACGATGTCGACCGCATCGCCATCCAGATCGAAGCCGTGGGTGCTGTCCTGGCGATGGAGACTGACGATGACCTCCCTGCCGCCCTTGGGCTGGGTCCAGGCGGCCGCCTGCGCCGAACCCGCGGCCAGCGCCGCGCAAGCCGAGCACCCAAGCAGCATCGATCGCCGCGCCATGCCATCCCCCACACGACCGCAAGGCGGAGATAGAAGCACGAACTATCGCATAAGCTGTATATGATTTTATGCGATTGACTCGCAACAACTACCGACCTAGACCTTGTTGCGATCAATTCTCAAATCCGATGTCGGGTTTCCTCCCCTCACCCACATCGACTGCGTCCGGCGGGGCTCCCCTCCGCCGGACGCCTTTTCCCGCCTGGAGCCCTTGATGAGTTGCGCCTGCGGACTGGACCTCGATTTCGAAGACACCGGCCCAGAGGGCCTGGCGCGTGGAGAGCGGCTGCTGCTGTGGGGCCTGCGGACCTGGGCGGCGCTGCGGCTGCAGGGCCAACCGGCCGACGCCACGATCAGGACCGCCTTTGCGCGCGCGGCTTCGCCCCGCACGGCCTCGCTGTTCCTGCAGACCATGATGCTGATCGAAGGCGAACTGGTGCGGCCGCTGCAGATCCAGTGCCCGCACTGCGTGGGCTACGCCATCGACGAGCAGCGCCTGGTGACGGCCTGCGGCCTGGCCGCGGCGGCGCCCGGCCTGGCCTCGCGCCTGCTGTCGCCGCTGGTCGCGCGGCCTGACGTGGCGGCGGTGCTGGCCCGCGCCCTCAACCACGCCATGGCGCTGGATGGCGCGCCCCTGCCCGTTCGTATGGGCGAACCGGCCGAGGATGCGCGGCCGATGCAGACGGCGACGCTGCACTAGCCCCTAGATCGAGACCTCGAACCGCATGCCGTCATAGGCCGGCTCGACGCCCGGCGGCAGCCTGGCGGCCAGGGCGTTGTAGTCGAGGTCGATGTGCAGGTTGGTGAGGATCGCCCGCCTGGGCTTGGCGCGCTCGATCCAGGACAGCGCCCGCTCCACGTTCGCGTGCGTGGGGTGCGGGGTCCAGCGCAGGGCGTCGACGATCAGCACGTCGAGATCCTCCAGCACCGGCCAGCTCTCTTCGGGGATCTGCAGCGCGTCGGGCGCATAGGCCACGCCGCCGAAGCGGAAGCCGGCGGCGCGAATCTCGCCGTGGTCGACGTCGAAGCTGACGACCGGGATCTCGCCGCTGGGCCCGTCGACGCTCCAGCCCACGCCGTGCGGCGGCAGGTGACGGGCCTCGCAGATGGCCGGATAACCGCCCTTGGTCTCGAAGACGTAGCCGAAGCGCGCCAGGAGGCCGTAATAGGTGGCCGGATCCATGTAGGTCGGGATCCTGAAACGATGATTCAGGAAGAACGGCCGCACGTCGTCGATGCCGTGGGCCTGGTCCGCGTGATCGTGGGTGAACAGCACCGCGTCGATGCGCCCCGCCCCGGCCCGCGCGGTCTGCAGGCGCAGGTCCGGCGAGGTGTCGACCAGCACGGTGGTGTCGCCGCGCGGGTCGTCGCCAGACAGCCGCCGCACCAGCATCGAGCAGCGCGAGCGGTGATTCTTCGGTTCGGCCGGATCGCAGTCGCCCCAATTGCCGTCGGCGCGCGGCACCCCGCCCGAGGAGCCGCTGCCGAGGATGGTGAACTCGAGCCGGCCGCCGGTCATGGGCGCGGTATCGCGTCAAACAGGGCGAAGAAGGCGTCTTCCGAGCGCTTTTCGGCGTCGGCGCGGGGCCAGCCGCGAATCTCGGCCAGCTTGTCGACGATGTGCGGCAGGTGGGCCGGCTCGCAGCGGCGACCGCGCATCGGCACAGGGGCCAGATAGGGGCAGTCGGTCTCGACGATGATGCGATCGGCGGGCATGTCGCGGATCACCGCGCGCACGTCCTCGGCCTGCTTGAAGGTGGCGATGCCTGAGACCGAGAACCAGGCGCCCAGGGCGGCGGCCCGGCGGGCCAGCTCGGCGCCGCTGGTGTAGCAGTGCATCAGGATCTTGAAGGCGCCCTTGGCGTGCTCCTCCTCGAGGATCTGGCCCATGACGTCGTCGGCCTCGCGGGTGTGGACCACCAGCGGCAGGCCCGTCTGGCGGGCCGCGGCGACGTGCTCCCTGAACACGGCGGCCTGCACGTCGCGCGGCGACAGGTCGTAGTGGAAGTCGAGACCCGTCTCGCCGATGCCGACGACCTTGGGCTTGCCGGCCAGTTCGACCAGGTGGGCGGTCGTCAGGTCCGTGTGGTCCTTGGCCTCGTGCGGGTGAGCGCCGACCGTGCACCAGATGTCCGACTCGGCCATGGCGATCGCGTGGACGGCCGGGAAGTTGGGGATCTTGTCGCAGATGGTCAGCATCATTTCGATGCCGGCCTCGCGGGCGCGGGCGATGACCGCCTCGCGGTCCTCGGCGAACTGGGGCGCGTGCAGGTTTACGTGGCTGTCGATGAGCATGCGGTCAGATGGAGGCCTTCGCCGCGGCGCGCAAGTCCGCAATCGCCGTCCAGAACACGTCGGCGCGGTCGAGGTTCACCGCCTCGGCCTCGATGGGCCAGCGCACGAGGCGCTCCCAGGCGGCGGCCCAGCGGTCGAGGCCCGAGGGCGTGCGATCGCCGGCCATGCCCACGGCCATGGCATGGATCTGGTCGGCCAGACGCTCGAACAGAAGCTCGAAGCGGGCCTGCCCCTCGGCGCCCTTGAAGGTGTCGGCCAGGGCCAGTATCGCGGCCTCGTCGATCTCGGGCAGCTTGCGCAGGATCTCGCCGGCGGTGTCGTCGGCCTCCAGCGCCTTGGCGGCGGCCAGTTGCAGGGCCTTGCCGGGCGCGCCGTGGGCCATGCGGCCCAGGCGCTCGGCCTGGCGGCGATCCAGGCCCAGGCGGTGCTCGACCATGTCGGCGGCGCGCTCGACGCCGGGCGCGGGCACGGCCAGGCGCCGGCAGCGCGAGCGGATCGTGGGCAGGAGCTTGCCGGGCGAATGGCTGATCAGAAGGATGATGCCCCGCGGCGGGGGCTCCTCCAGCGTCTTGAGCACCGCGTTGGCGGCGTTGACGTTCAGATCGTCGGCGGCGTCGATGATCGCCACCCGGTAGGGCGAAGTGGCCGGCGAGTTGGCGAAGAAGCCGGGCAGCAGGCGGGCCTCGTCGACGGGGATCGACTTGCGGGCCTTGCCGTCGTCGGTGGCGCGTTCCAGCACCATCAGGTCGGGATGCGAGCGGGCGGCGACCTGGCGGCTGACGAAATCGGACGGGGCCGAGCCCAGGACGCCGAACGCGCTGTCCTCGCGCGCGCCCAGCAGACGGCGGGCCATGCGGTAGGCCAGCGTGGCCTTGCCTACGCCCTCGGGGCCGGTCAGCAGCCAGGCGTGGTGCAGCCTCCCGCGACCCAGCGCGTCGAGGAACGACAGTTCGGCCTTCTCCTGGCCGTCCAGCGAGAAGACGTCGCGCGGATGCGGAGGGGCGTCACTCATGCCAGATCCAGCCGTTCGCAGACGGCGGCCCAGACGGCTTGCGAGACCTCGTCGATCGAGGCGGTGGCGTCGATGACCGCGCAGCGCTCGGGCTCGCGGCGGGCGATCTCGAGGAAGCCGGCGCGCAGGCGCTCGTGGAAATCCAGCCCCTTGGATTCGAAGCGGGCCGCCCCGCCCCGGGCGTTGGCGCGCTCGAGGCCCACCGTCGCAGGCAGGTCGAAGACCAGGGTCAGGGCCGGGATCGTGGCGCCCAGCACGTGCTCTTCCAGGCTGGCGATCAACGAGGCGGGCGCGTCGCCGCCGGCGCCCTGATAGGCCCGGGTCGAATCGGCGAAGCGGTCGCAGACGACCACCGCACCGCGCGCCAGGGCCGGGCGGATCACCCGCTCCACGTGATCGCGGCGGGCGGCGTACATCAGGAGGGTCTCGGTGACCGGCGACCAGCGGTCGGCCGCGCCGTGCACCAGAAGCTCGCGGATCGCCTCGCCGCCGGGGCTGCCGCCGGGCTCTCGGGTCAGCACGACCTCGCGGCCTAGCGCTTCCAGGCGCTGCGCCAGAAGGCGCACCTGGGTGGATTTGCCGGCGCCCTCGCCGCCTTCGAAGCTGATGAACGTTCCGCTGGCCATCGGCCTCAAATCGGCCGGAACGCGAGGCTTGTCCAGACGCGGAATGGGCAACGGATGGCCCCTCGGGCCCGCGGCGCTATGTTTAGGCCATGACAGCCAATGACGCGCCAGCACGAACCGAGGCGGAAGCCGTCTTCGCCGAGGGGCTTTCGGGCTATGGCCCCGGGGGTTTGATCACGGGCGAGGACCTGCTGGCCCTCTCAGAGCTCTGCCTTGCCGCCGACCGCATCGTCCACACGATCGAGGCCTATGCGGTGACGGACGAATACCAGCAGCTGACGCCGGAATTCAGCCTGTTCGGCCAGGACCCCAGGGAAAAAGCGCGCGCCTGGCCCGACCGGGCGCGGGATTCTCACGCCCTGGTCACTGCGCTGGTGGCCGAGGCGAACACCAGCGAGCGCCCGATCCAGTACCAGGTCTGGCTCGACTGGGGCGACGAGGCCGAGAGTGCTTAGGGCCGCAGCACCGTGGCGTCGCCGAAGCCCAGCGAAGCGACGCGGTCGCGTACGCTCCAGGCCAGGCCCTCGTCGTCGCCGGCGCTGACCAGCACGCGGTAGAGCGTGCCGCCGGCGCGCTCCATGGGCTCGACGGTCACGCGGCCGGCGCCCGACAGGCGTTCGGCGGCGCGCTCGGCGTTGTCGCGGTTGGCGAAGCTGCCCGCCTGGACGCGATAGGCGCCGGACGGCGGGGCGGAAACATTGACGATCTCGGGCTCGCGCGGCGGCGGCGCGACCGGCGGACGGTACGGCGCGGCCGGCGGCGGCGTAACGGGCGCCGATGCATAGCGGCGGGGCTGGTCGGCGGCGTTCTTGGGCGCGGGGCCGATATAGCGCACGCGCACCTTGGCCAGGCCCTTGCCGCGATAGCCCAGCTCGTCGGCGGCGGCCTTGGACAGATCGATCAGGCGATCGCCGACGAACGGCCCGCGGTCGTTGACCCGCAGGCGCATCTTGCGGCCGTTCTCGAGATTGGTGACCTCGACGATCGACGGCAGCGGCAAAGTCTTGTGGGCCGCCGAGGGCAGGTCCATGTCGAAGACCTCGCCGTTGGCGGTGCGGCGGTTGTGAAACTGCTCGCCGTACCACGACCCGGTTCCGACGACGTCGTAGTTCGGATCGGCCTTCGGATAGTACCAGATACCCTTGATCTGATAGGGCTTTTCGGTGCCGCGCAGACCCTGGCCGTAACCGGGCGGCGGCGGACCGTGATACTCGCGGTCGGGCGTGGACTTGGGAACGCCCTTGGCGATCGGCAGGCGCGGGCTGGGCGTGGCGCAGGCGGCTAGGCCCGCGGCGCCCAGCGCCACCAGGCCCAGGACCTTCAGCGCCCGGATTTCAGATCTGTGCTCGCGCGGCATACGTCGCCAAAACTCCGGATGGTCAGCCCCCATCATGGTTTCAGCTTCGTTCAGATGTTTTTAGGCTTGGTTAAGGATGCCTGCGACAGATCGCTCTGGAGCCGAAGCACGGGCGCTGATATAGCCGCCCGCTCTGGACAGATGGCCGAGTGGTTTAAGGCAGCGGTCTTGAAAACCGCCGTAGGTGAAAGTCTACCGTGGGTTCGAATCCCACTCTGTCCGCCACTTCTTCGTTGTCGTCGCCGTGCTATCCCGGCGACATGACCTTTCGCTCCCTCCTCCATTCAGCCGCTGTCGCAGCCGCCCTGGCCTGCGCGGCGCCGGCCATGGCCAACGACACCTCGGCCGAACTGGCCGCCGGCGGGCTGGTGATGACCAAGACCACCGCCGTCGCCATGCGATCGGAGGACCTCTACATCTCGCCGACGGCCGTGCGGGTCCGCTACGTGTTCGAGAACACCAGCGGCAAGGACGTGACGCTGCGGGTGGCCTTCCCGATGCCCGACATCGGCGGCGACGGCTTCTTCATGGGCGACGTGTCGATCCCGGTGGACGACCCGGCCAACATCCTGGGCTTTTCGACAAAGGTCGACGGCAAGCCGGTGAAGGCGCAGGTCGAGCAGAAGGCGTTCGGCGGCGGCGTCGACCGCACCGCCTGGCTGGTCGCCAACAGGATCCCGCTGGCCGTACACCAGGAGGCCGCCACCAAGGCCATGGAGGCCCTGCCGCCCGCCAAGCTGAAGGAAGCCCGGGCTCTTGGCCTCTATGACGAGGACCAGGGGCCGATCTGGGTGCTGAAGACCACCTATCACTGGCTGCAGGTCTTCCCGGCCGGCAAGCCGATCGTCGTAGAGCACGCCTACACGCCCTCGGTCGGCGCGACGGTGGCGACCTCGGTGGGCAGCGCCTATGGGGCCGAAACGGAAGCCAAGTACTGCGTCGATCCCGGCACTGTCGCGGCGGTGAAGCGCGCGGGCGGCGAGGACGGGGCCTTCATCGAGAAATGGATCGACTACGTGCTCGTCACCGGCGGCAATTGGAGCGAACCGATCGGCGACTTCCGGCTGGTGGTCGACAAGGGCGCGCCTCGAAATCTGGTCAGCTTCTGCGCCTATGGCGTCAAGAAGATCGGCCCGACCCAGTTCGAGGTCCGGCGCAAGAACTGGCGGCCGGAGAAGGACCTGCAGATCCTGCTGCTGGAGCGGCGGGAGCCGTAGACTTCGAACTGCCCACACGCTCAGCGAGACTGGGGTGGATCGCCTTCAAATTTGTCGCCGTACCAGCGCGGCGACAGGCGCAACCGCGCGCCGTTCGAGGTCGTCCAGCTATCCAGACATCTAGTCGCCGCCTCGGTTGGGACGTCATCAAGGAAGAGCTTCGCTTGCTCTGAAGCGGACGCGTCGCTTTCCAATTCGATCCTGAGCGCCTTGTAGCCACAGGCGCGGGCCTGCCGAATGACCTCGAGCACGCCATCGACCGGCCCGGCGGCGATCGGGCTTTGAGGCGCCGTCGCGCAAGCCAGCGACGGCGCGACGGAGATCAGGCCCAGGGCCAAGAGGTACAGCGCAAGTTTGGTCGACATCCCGCAAGGCTGATCTGTTCGATCGAAGCGGGTAAGACCCGTAGCCTCGTCTCTGCTTCGGAACGCCCTACCCCAGCCGCGCCAGGATCTCGTCCGTCCGCGTCACCACGGCATATTCGCCGTCGAGGTTGGAGAGGCTCATCAGGTGCCATTCGGCCGCGTCGCGGACGACGCCTTCGAGGTCGGCCTTGTCGAAGGTGAAGCAGGCGTCGCCCGGCACGGCGACGTCGAAGCCCAGGCAGGCGGCTGAACGCACGGTGGCTTCCACCGAGTTGTTGGTTGCCACGCCGACCACGACCAGGTGATGCACGTCGCGCAGGCGCAGCCATCGCTCCAGGCCGCTGGCGGCGAAGGCGTCGGGGACGTTCTTTTCCATCCGGTGCTCGGACGGCAGCGGCTCGAACCGTGGCTGGAACTCGCAGTTGGAAGAGCCGGGCCAGAACGAGCCCTCGGGCGAGCGGCTCATGTGGCGCACGTGCACGACCGGAAGGCCGCGAACGCGCCAGGCGTGCAGCAGGTGGGCGGCATTGTCCTCGGCCTGCGGGTTGTTGCGAGGCCCGGTGTTATCCGGAAGCATGCCGCGCTGTAGGTCGATGAGGATGAGGGCCGTGGCGTTCATGGGCGAAACTTGCTCGGAGCCCCTGCCCCACGCAATGGCCGCGAGCGCAGTAAAGCGTGAAAGTCTGGCGTCGCGAGCCCGCCCAAGGTAACCAACGCCCCTTTCCCGCTATTCGCGTTTCACGGCCCAAGATCCTAAGCTCATGACCGACACCGTCTCCGCCGCCGTCTACGGCTTCCCCCCGCGCGAGGTGATCGAGACGCCGCGCGGCGCCGTGCAGACCGCCCCGACCGTGCCGGGCGCGCAGCCGCTGGAAGGCCTGGCCGACGCCTCGCTCGACGCTTTCGTCGTTCTGGCGCCGGCCGGCGCGGTTGAGCGGCGCTATGTGCTGGCCCAAGCCCTGCGCACACTGAAAGCCGGCGGTCGCCTGACCGTGGCCGCGCCAAAGGATCGTGGCGGCCTGCGCCTGAAGAAGGAACTGTCGGCGTTCGGCTGCACCATCGGCGAGGACGCCCGTCGCCATCACCGCATCTGCGTGACCCTGCGCCCCGAGGCGCCGACGGGCCTGGCCGACGCCCTGGCCGAGGGCGCGCCGCGCCGCATCGACGGCGAAGGGCTGTGGACCCAGCCGGGCGTGTTCAGCTGGGATCGCCTGGACACCGGCACGGCGCTTCTGATGCAGGCCCTGCCCGCCTTCGCCGGCGCCGGCGCGGACCTGGGCTGCGGCATCGGCGTACTGGCCCACCAGGTGCTGGCCTCGCCCAAGGTGACGAAGCTGGCCTTGGTCGACATCGACCGCCGGGCCCTGGACGCGGCGCAGCGCAATGTCGACGACGCGCGGGTGAGCTTCTCGCACGCCGATATCCGCCTGGGACTGCCGGAACTGTCGAACCTGGACTTCGTGGTCTCCAACCCGCCGTTCCACGAGGGCGGCGGTGAGGACAAGGCGCTGGGCCAGGCCTTCATCCGCGGCGCGGCGGCCCTGCTCAAGAAGGGCGGCGTGCTGTGGCTGGTGGCCAACCGCCACCTGCCCTACGAGGCCGTTCTGGCCGATCACTTCGCCCGCGTGCGTCCGGTGGTCGACCAGGAAGGCTTCAAGGTGCTCGAGGCCGTAAAATGACCAAGGCGCTGATGGCGCGGCTGGATAGGCTGCTGGCCAATCTGGGCTATGGCGCGCGGCGCGAGGTCCAGGCCCTGGTGGCGGCCGGCAAAGTGACCTTCGACGGCGTGCCGCTGAAGGACGCCGGCAAGCGTATCGCCGTGACCGCCGACCTGCCTCAGCATCTGTTCGTGCGCGGCGCTCCGATCGATCCGCCCGCGCCGCTGGTGCTGCTGATGAACAAGCCCCTGGGCGTGGTCTGCTCGCACCGGGAGGACGGGGCCAAGATCTACGACCTGCTGCCGCGTCGCTGGCAGATCCGCGACCCGGCGCTCTCCAGTGTCGGTCGTCTGGACAAGGACACCTCGGGCCTCTTGCTGATCACCGACGACGGCGACTTCCTGCACAGGGTGATCTCGCCCAAGCGGCACGTGGCCAAGACCTATCTGGCGAGCCTCGACCGGCCGCTGTCGGGCAAGGAGGCCGAGGCCTTCGCCAGTGGGACGCTGATGCTGGAGGGCGAGGAAAAGCCGCTGCTGCCGGCGCAGCTGGACGTGGTGGACGACAAGACCGCCCGCCTGACCATCACCGAGGGCCGCTATCACCAGGTGCGCCGGATGTTCGCAGCCATGGGCAACCATGTCACGGCACTGCACCGCGAGCGGATCGGCGGCATCACGCTGCCGGCCGACCTGGAACCCGGCAAGCACCGGATCCTCACCGCCGAGGAAGCCGAGCAGGTGTTTTCGTGAGCGACATCGAGGTCGACGCGCGCGGCCATCGCTGCCCGGTGCCGACCCTGCGGCTGCGCCGGGCGCTGGAGCACGCGCCGGCCGGGGCGACGGTGCGGCTGCTGGCCGACGATCCGCTGGCGCGCATCGACGTGCCGCACTTCGCCCGCCAACTGGGCGCGACGCTGGAAGGCGTCGAGGACCTGCCGTCGGGCGCGATCAGCTTTCGGGTGACGAAGGCGCCTTGAGGGCGATGGCTTTGGGGCCCTCGACCAGGGCCTGGGGCCGCTCGTCGAGAGCGATCTCGACCTCGGTGGCCAGGGCGCCGCCGAAGAACACGGCGTTCACGCTCCACGACAGCCAGATCAGGAAGATGATCACGGCCGAGATCGAGCCGTAGGTCGCGCCCAGGTGGGCCACCTTCTCGACGTAGAAGGCGCTGGCCCACGACATGAAGACGCAGAACAGGCCCGCCGCGAAGCCGCCGGTCAGCGAGGCCCGCCAGCCTACCGGCTGGCGCGACATGGCGTAGCGATAGATCAGGGTCATGCCCACGATCAGGCCCATGGTCGCCCAGGTCCACTCGCTCTGGATCCACGACACGCCTTCCAGCGGCCGCAGGTTCAGGGTGCTGGAGAGCAGCCGGAAGGTCAGGAACACACCCGACATCAGGAACAGCAGGCCGAAGGCGGCGATCAGCACGAACAGCGCCATCAGGTTGAAGCCGAAGAAGCCGCGCTGATCCTCCTCGTCGTGAATGAACGACAGGCCGGCCAGCAGGGCCTTGAAGCCGCGATGGGCCGCATAGACGCCGATGACCAGGATCACGAGGCTCTGCAGCGAGACGGTGTAGACCGGCGCATGGGCCAGGCGCTGCATCTCGTTCTGGAAGATCGGCCGCGCGCCGGTGGGCATCATGAAGGCCAGGGCGTCGGCCTGGCGGGCGGCGGTGTTGGGATCCAGCAGCAAGCTGTAGAGGCCGATCAGGATGGCCAGGCCGGGAAACACCGCCAGCAGGGCGAAGAACGAGACCCCGCCCACATAGAGCATGACGTCGCGCCCCCACAGCCGGGACAGCGCCAGGCCGAGAACGCGAAGGATTTCCTGAACCCAGTGGATCGGGTCGAGATCGAGGTCTCGCCAGCGAATGGGGGCCTTGGGGGGCTGCATTCGGCGGAAACTGCCTCCGGCGGCCCGGTGAAGCAACCCTTGGACGGCGACGCTCTCGATAAAGTCGCGCTATTCCAGATGGTCAAAGACGCGCCGCCTCAGGGAAAGCGACGCGTCTCCGCAGGTCTTGCCTGAACCGGCCGCCACATCGAGGGACGGGTTGGCGCGGCGGCCGGTCACAGTTCGAAGGTAGGATTCGTCGCCTGAACCGCATCTGAACGCGGTTGTCAGCTTGCGCGAAGGCGGGGAAAGCCGGCGCGTGATCCTCGTCCTTCGACAGGCTCAGGAAGAGGATCATGGGCGGCCCGAACGCAGGAAAACCCTCACCCTGAGCTTGTCGAAGGGCGAGGGTTTCACCCCGGCCTACAACGCGCCCGCGGCCTCCAGTTCGGCGATCGCCGCCGCATCAAAACCCCAGTCACCGAGCGCGGCGGCGTTGTCGGCCCCGATCTTGGGCGGCGGCCCCTGGATGACGCCGGGCGTGGCCGAAAAACGCGGCGCGGGCGCGGGCTGGACGACGCCGGCGACCTCGACGAAGGTTTCGCGGGCCTTGTTGTGGGCGTGGTCCGGCGCCTCGTCCATCGACAGCACCGGCGCGAAACAGACGTCGGTGGCGTCCATGAGCTCGCACCACTCGTCGCGGGTCTTGGTCGCGATGACGACGGCCAGTTTCTCGCGCAGGGCCGGCCAGTCGTCGCGGCTCATCTGGGCCTGGAAGTGCGGATCGGTGATCCCGGTCTTCTCCAGCAGCAGCAGATAGAACTGCGGCTCGATCGAGCCGATCGACACCCACTTGCCGTCGGCGCACTGGTAGGTGTCATAGAAGTGGGCCCCGCCGTCGAGCAGGTTGCTGCGCCGGCCCTCGCGCCACATGCCCATGGCCTTGAAGCCGTAGAACATGGCCATCAAGGAGGCCGCGCCGTCGCTCATGGCGCAGTCGATGACCTGGCCCTGTCCCGTCTCGCGGGCGTGGATCACCCCGGCCAGCAGGCCGAAGGCGAGGTAGAGCGCCCCACCGCCGAAATCGCCCACCAGGTTCAGCGGCGGGATCGGCTTGTCCTGCGTGCCGATCGCGTCCAGCGCGCCGGTGATGGCGATGTAGTTCATGTCGTGGCCGGCGGCCTTGGCGTAGGGGCCGGTCTGGCCCCAGCCGGTCATGCGGCCGTAGACGAGCTTGGGGTTGCGGGCCAGGGCCGCGTCGGGACCCAGGCCCAGGCGCTCCATGACGCCGGGACGGAAGCCCTCGAACACCGCGTCGGCGGTCTCCATCAGCTTCAGGCAGGTCTCGACGGCGGCCGGCTGCTTGAGGTCCAGCGCCACCGAGCGGCGGCCGCGGGCGGTGACGTCGGCCGGCGACGAGCGGCCCGAGCCCTTGCGGTCGATGCGCACGACGTCGGCCCCGAGGTCCGACAGCAGCATGCCGCAGAACGGTCCGGGGCCGATCCCGGCGAACTCCAGCACCTTCAGCCCCGACAGCGGTCCCTGGCCCATCGCTTCTCCTCCCGTTTCGATCTCGTTGGAGGCAGTAGGAGCCGGTTGACGCCCGGTCAGGCAAGCCCGGGAGAAATCGCCTGTCGACAAGGTAAAGACTGCGACCACGCATCCCTTTGCCGCACCCTCGCCTCTGCTATGTTGGCTCGCGAATCAAAGGCCTGCGCCAGCGGAGAACGAATTTGGCGGTGAACGCCCGGATCCTGATCGTGGCGCGTGACGACACGCGGGCCGGTCCCCTGTCCGAAGGGCTGGACCGCCTGGGCTGGCGCACCATCACCGCGCGCGGTCCCTACGCCGCCCTCGCCGCGCTGGGCGACCTGCAGATCGAGGCGGTGATCGTCGACCTGGACGCCGCCGGTCCCGACAGCCAGACGCTGGCCCGCAGGCTGAAAGCCGCCGTGGCTCCGCGCCGCCTGCCGGTGATCGCCATCGGCGAGCCGGGCACGGACGTCGGTCAAAGCGCCTTCGACCTGACCCTGTCGCCGCCGCTGCACCCGTCGCAGGCGGTGCTGCGCCTGGAATCGCTGGTCCGCACGGCCATCGCCGAGGAAGAGTTCGAGCTTCGCCTGACCACCTTCGGCGATCGCGGCCGCCGGCTGGACCTGCCGGAAGCCTCCAGCGCGCCCTATCGCGTGCTGGCCATCGGCGAGCCGGCCCCGCAGTTCCTGGCCCTGTCGAACGCCCTGACCCGCAACGGGGCCGACGTGGTCGGCGCCTTCACCGCCTACACCGCCTTCGACTACCTGCACGAACGGGCCTTCGACGCGGTGGTGCTGTGGGCGGGCGAGAACCAGCAGGAAGCGCTGTCGATCGCCGCCGGCATGCGGCGCAACACGCGCCTATTCCACATCCCGGCGCTGCTCTACATGAACGCCGAGAGCTACGTGACCATGTCCGAGGCGTTCCATCGCGGCGTCTCCGACGTGGCCTCGCCGCAGACGCCCGAGGGCGACACCGCTCGCCGAGTGATCGAGCTGGCCCGCAACTACCGTCGCGGCGAAGCCATCCGCGGCGCGCTGGAAAAGGCCCGCAGCTCGGGCCTGATGGATGCGGCCACGGGCCTTTTCACCCGCGACCTGTTCGCCGCCCACCTGGCCCGCCTGGCCGGCGCCGCCCGCGAGCGGGGACGTCCGCTGTCGATCGGCGTGCTGCGCGTGGCCGACAAGGCCGACGTGGTCTGGGCGCGCCAGAACGGCTGGCTGGATCGCGCGATCCCGCAGATCGGCTCGATGGTCGGCCGCCTGGTTCGCGTCGAGGACACCGCCGCGCGCCTGGCGCCGGAAGTCTTCGCCCTGGCCCTGCCGGCCACCAACCTGGCCGCCGCCAAGGCCGCCGCCGAGCGGATCGCCGCCGTCATCGGCTGCACCGCCTTCGACGCCGGCGAGGACCGCAGCCCGTTCGTCTGCGAGTTCGACATCGGCGTCGCCCAGATCGAGCCGGGCGAAACCGCCATCCACGCGCTGGAGCGCGCCGCTTCCCAAGCGCTGCAGAAAGCCATCTAGTTTTCGAGGAGTTCTCCCATGGGCCAGCCGATCACCGTCGACGTCGTCGCCGACGTCGTCTGCCCGTGGTGCTATCTGGGCTGGCGCCGGGTGAAGAGCGCCCTCGACGCGCGCCCCGACCTCGAGCCGATCGTCATCTGGCGTCCGTACCAGCTGGACCCGACCCTGCCCGAAGAAGGCGTCGACCGCGCCGCCTACATGGCCGGCAAGTTCAAGGACCAGACGCGCCTCAAGGCCGTGCACAAGGCCCTGCAGGACGCCGGCGCCGAGGAAGGCATCGACTTCGCCTTCGACAAGATCGCCCTGTCGCCCAACACCAGCGCCGCCCACCGCCTGATCCGCTGGGCGCGCGGCGCGGCCGTGCAGGACGCGGTGGTCGAGGGCCTGTTCGCCGCCTATTTCGAGGAAGGCCGCGACATCGGCGATCCGGTGGTGCTGGGCCAGATCGCCAAGGCCGCCGGCATGGACGAGGTCGCGGTGCTGCAGCTGCTGTCGGAAGGCGCCGACAAGGACGTGATCGCCCAGCAGCACGCCATGGCCGTGCAGGGCGGCATCACCGGCGTGCCGGTGGCGATCTTCGCCGGCAAGGTCGCGGTGGTCGGGGCGGAAAGCCCCGAGAACCTTCAGAAGGCTATCGACCAGGCGCTGGCCTAGTTCCTTCTCCCCTTGCGGGAGAAGGTGTCGGCGATAGCCGACGGATGAGGGGTCGCGCCAACACTGGACGCTTCGTTCGGCTGAACCGCCGTCGCGGCTGATGGTCTTGAGAGACCCCTCACCCGACCTCCTCCGGAGGCCACCCTCTCCCGCAAGGGGAGAGGGGTCATCTCAGCGCCGGCTGCGCCTCCAGCCGCATCCGATAGGCCATCACCGCCGTGTGGCCGAGTTTCTCGACCAGGCGCCAGTTGACGATCGCGCCCACCGGCGCGCCGACGACGGGCAGCAGTTGCGCCAGTTTCGCCAGGTCGATGTGGTCGCGGTACTGCTGCTGGAAGGCGCGCCAGTCGAAACCCGAGAGGTCGGTCGGATGCGGGCGCGCGTCCCACCCGTCCATGGCCTCGAACACCTTGGCGCGATGAGCCGCGTCGGAGAACGCCAGTTCGAAGATGTGCAGGATGTAGAGCCGCTCCGACAGCTGCGAGCCCTCGTGGCCGAAGGCCGCGGCGATCTCGAACAGGAGCTTGATCTTGAAGCTCATCAGCAGCGGGAAGTCGGCGGCGGCCAGGACGAAGCCCCCTGCTCCGGCGATCCCGCCTTCGGCGGCGGCGGCCCTCTTCCAGTTGTCGATCGCCGTCCGCACGCGCTCCAGCCGCTCGTCGAGCGTTGCCTGAACCAGCGGCGCGCCGGTGGCGAAGTCCGAACCGGTCAGGATAGCCCGGGTCATGCCCTGCATCGCCGCGGTGATGGCGGCGTGGACCTTTTCCGGAATGATCCGATTGACCTTCACCTGGACGGCGCGGGCGGCCATGCCCAGTGCACCCGGCGGCCTGGTCATCTGCTCGCGCCAGGCGGCGAGATCGGCGGTGGCTGCGGTCTGGGCCAGCTTGAAGCTCCGAAAGTGAATCGCGGCGACGCCGAAGCGTTCGCCGCCGGATCATGCCGCAGTCGGCGAAACCGTCGAAGTCCCCAGAAGATTAACGTTCAACAGGCCCGTGGATCGTTTGACCACGGCCGTCCACACCGGCGTCCACACGAGCATCCACACCCGCTTCCTACGTCCACACCTATCGTGGCCTATATCCCCAAGACCGGCCGCCCGCCGTCTCGCGGCGCAGCGGCCCGCCGCCTATACCTTGCCTACCCATTCACCATGTGACTTCGCCCCGACCTTGAGCCAGCTGAAATTGCCGTTGGAACGCCTGCCCACCTTCGAGCGGGTCGACTTCGCCGTATCGCCGGCCAACGAGGACGCCGTGCGCGCCGTCGACGCGTGGCCGGAATGGCCGAACGGTCGCCTGGCCCTGATCGGCCCGTCGGGCTCGGGCAAGACCCACCTGGCCCGCGCCTGGGCCGCGCAGGCCGGCGCCGTGATCATCGACGCCACCGATCCCCACCAGGCGCCGCTGAACCTGCCGGCCCTGCGCGGCCGCGCCGTGCTGGTCGAGAACGCCGACCGCCGCGCCCTGTGCGGCGTGGTGTCGGACGAGGACCTGTTCCACCTCCTGAACATGGCCGGCGTCGACGGCGGCAGCCTGCTGCTGACGGCCCAGACCGCGCCGCTGGAATGGCAGACGATCGTGCCGGACCTGCGCTCGCGCCTGAACGCCATGACCGCCGCCGTCATCGACGAGCCCGACGACGTGGTGCTGGAAGCGGTGCTGCGCCGCGCCTTCGCCGACCGCCTGATCCGCCCCGCCGACGACGTCTACGCCTATCTGCTGCGCCGCATCCCGCGCAGCGCGCCGGAAGCCGTCGCGCTGGTGGCGCTGCTGGACGAAGCAGCCTCGGAAGGCAATCGCGGCATCACGCGCGCCTTCGTCGCCCAGGTGCTGGCTTTCGGCGAGGATGATGCGTTCGAGGACTGAACGGGACTGATCGAAAGCCCGGCTTTTCCTTAAGAAATCGGCGTTTGTCTTGCGGCTGTCACCGGGCTCGTCCACCATGCCGGGCATTGCCCCGGAGTAGACGATGACAGACGCCGCCGCCCTCGCGCCCGCCCCTCACAAGGTGGAGACCGCGCCCGAGGAGTGCGCGCGCCCGATGCTGGACGGGGATCTGCTGGCCTCGCCGGAGCGGTTCTTCAATCGCGAGCTTTCGTGGCTGGCCTTCAATCAGCGCGTGCTCGAGGAAAGCGCCAACCCGCGCCATCCGCTGCTCGAACGCCTGCGCTTCCTGTCGATCAGCGCCAACAACCTCGACGAATTCTACATGGTCCGCGTGGCCGGCCTGAAGGGCCAGGTGCGCGAGAGCGTGCGCGTGGTCAGCCAGGACGGCCTGACGCCCGGTGAACAGCTGACCCGCATCAACGCCTCGGCCTTCGAGCTGATGAGCGAGCAGCAGAAGATCTGGCGCGAGGTGCGCGCCGAACTGTGGGCCGAGGGCCTGAAGCTGCTGGACGCCAAGGACATCGTCGGCGCCGACCGCGAGCGCGCCGAGGAGATCTTCAAGTCGCGCATCTTCCCGGTGCTGACGCCGCTGGCGGTGGATCCGGCCCACCCGTTCCCGTTCATCCCGAACCTGGGCTTCTGCCTGGCGCTGAAGCTGCGTCGGATCGCCGACGACAAGCACCTCTACGCCCTGGCGCCGATCCCCAACCAGGTGCAGCGCTTCTGGGAGATCGCCAGCACCGCCCGCGGCCGCAAGCGCGAACGCAAGATCGTGGCGCTGGAAAGCTTCATCATCCTGTTCCTCGACCACCTGTTCCCCGGCTACGAGGTCGAGGGCCGGGGGCTGTTCCGCCTGATCCGCGACAGCGACCTGGAGATCGAGGAAGAGGCCGAAGATCTGGTGCGCGAGTTCGAGGCGCGCCTGAAGAAGCGCCGCCTGGGCCGCGTGGTGCGGGTGAAGATCCAGACCACCATGCCCGCCGACCTGCGCGAGTTCATCATCGAGGGTTTGCGGGCCCAGCCCGAAGACGTGGTGCTGGTCGACGGCAAGCTGGGCCTGGCCCAGATGAGCGAGCTGATTCCGCCCGACCGTCCGGACCTGAAGTTCAAGCCCTACAACGCCCGCTTCCCCGAGCGCGTGCGCGACCACGGCGGCGACTGCTTCGCGGCCATCCGCGAGAAGGACATCCTGGTCCACCACCCGTTCGAGAGCTTCGACGTGGTGGTGCAGTTCCTGCGGCAGGCCGCCCGCGACCCCAACGTCCTGGCGATCAAGCAGACCCTCTACCGGACCTCCAAGGACAGCCCGATCGTGGCCGCCCTGATCGAGGCCGCTGACAACGGCAAGAACGTCACCGCCGTGGTCGAGATCAAGGCCCGCTTCGACGAGGAAGCGAACCTGAAGTGGGCCCGCGACCTGGAGCGCGCGGGCGTCCATGTCGTCTTCGGCTTCATCGAGTACAAGACCCACGCCAAGCTCTCGACCGTGGTCCGGCGCGAG
>CBINOL010000062.1:0-28902 GCA_966252285.1 uncultured Caulobacter sp. | reverse complement strand
GTCCTCGCACGCCAGCAGCCCTGGCTGCGCCACGCCTGATCAACATGGTTGCTCATCCGTCGGCTATCGCCGACACCTTCTCCCGCAAGGGGAGAAGGATTTTAGTCTTCCAGGCTGGCCAGGCGGGCGGCCTGATCCTCGGCGATCAGCGGGTTGATGACGTCGTCCAGGGCCTCGCCCTCGATCACCTTGGCCAGGTTGTAAAGGGTCAGGTTGATGCGGTGGTCCGTCACCCGGCCTTGCGGGAAGTTGTAGGTGCGGATGCGTTCGGAACGGTCGCCGCTGCCGACCTGGCTCTTGCGGGCGTCCGAACGGGCGTCGTCGAGCGCCTGGCGCTGCATGTCGTAAAGCCGCGCCTTCAGGTTCTTCATCGCCTTGGCGCGGTTTTGGTGCTGCGACTTTTCGGAAGACGTCACCACCACGCCCGTGGGCAAGTGGGTGATGCGCACGGCCGAGTCGGTCTTGTTGACGTGCTGGCCGCCGGCGCCCGACGAGCGGTAGGTGTCGATCCGCAGATCGCTTTCCTTGATCTCGATCTCGACGTCCTCGGCCTCCGGCAGCACGGCCACCGTGGCGGCCGAGGTGTGGATGCGCCCTTGGGCTTCGGTTTCCGGCACCCGCTGCACGCGGTGCACGCCGCTCTCGAACTTCAGCCGCCCGAACACGCCGTCGCCGGTGATCGAGGCGATGATTTCCTTGTAGCCGCCCATCTCGCCTTCGGAGACGCTGTCGACCTCGACCCGCCAGCCCTGGTTCACGGCGTAGCGCTGATACATGCGGAAGAGGTCGCCTGCGAACAGGGCCGCCTCGTCGCCGCCCGTGCCGGCGCGCACTTCCAGGATGGCGGACGCGTTTTCGTCCTTGTCCTTGGGGGCCAGCATCAGGGCCAGCTCACGCTCGAGGATCGGCAGCTTCTCGTCCAGGGCGACGATCTCGTCGCGGACCATGGCGGCCATCTCGGGATCGGCGGCCATCTCGTCGAGCTCGGCGCGCTCGGCGGTCAGCTTGGCCAGGCGCTCCACGGCCTCGGCGACGGGCCGCAGCTCGGCGTGCTCCTTGGAAAGCTTGACGATCTCGCCGCCATCAGTGGCCGCGCCCATGCGGGCCTCCACTTCGCGGAAACGGTCGAGAACCTGGTCGAGGCGGGCCTGGGGCAGTCGCAAGGGAAGAGATCGCACGGCTGAAGGATGGGCCGGTCTCTCTATGCCTTTTCGGGGGGGAATGGAATGGACGGGCGCCGGGGCCGTCGACTGCTGACACCGATCGTCATCAGTATCGTTTGAAAACTGACAACAGTACGATTAGCTAGGCTGGGGCGGCCCGCACGGCGGCCCATCGGCGAACGCCGCCAGACAGCGCTGCAAGGAAACGCCATGTCCCTTTCGATCCACCACGTCACGGCCACCGCCGTCACGCGCGGCCTGACCACGCTGGCCCTCCTGCTTCACAAGGCCAAGGCCCATGCGGAAGCCGCGGGGTCTGACCCCGACGCCTTCGTCCAGGCCCGCCTGTATGAGGACATGCTGCCGCTGGCCGGGCAGATCCAGCGCGCCTCCGACGCGGCCCGCGGCGCCATGGCCCGCCTGACCGGAGTCGCCGCCCCGCCCATGGCCGACGACGAGACCACCTTCGCCCAACTTCAGGACCGCGTGGCCCGCACCCTGGATTACGTCAGGAGCGTTCCGGCCGAAGCCTTCGAGGGCGCCGAGACGCGCGAAGTGGTGTTCGCCGCCGGCCCGCTCACCCTGGGCTTCAACGGACTGGACTATTTGCTCGAGTTCGCCCTGCCGAACTTCCAGTTCCACGTCGTCACCGCCTACGACATCCTGCGCCATAACGGCGTGCCGCTGGGCAAGCGGGACTACCTGAACCTCGGCGCGGAACGCGTGCGGGCGGCCTGAACCGGCGACAACCGCCGTCCGCCCAGGCAAGAGCGGACGGCGGTCGATAGGTCAGCGCGTCTTCCAGTCGGCCAGGGGCGTCGAGCCCTGCGCGGCCAGCACCGCCTCGGCGGCCTTGTCGCCCAGCACCTTGGCCTTCAGGAAAGCCACGCTGAGCGCCGAGGACTCGGCGAAGCCAGGCGCCTCGGGGTGATAGGCCAGGCCATGGCCGATCCCCTTGCCGACCCACAGGTACTTCTCGCCCGGTGCGCTGGTCTCGAACGGATAGAGGTGCTCGCGCCAGTCGGCGATCATGCCGGGCAGCACGTCCTGGTCGCCGGTGACCATCAGCACGGGCTTCTTGACGCTGGCGTACGAGGTCGGACCGATCAGACCCTTGATGACGCCGGGGCTCGAGAAGCACAGGGCGGCCTTGGTGCGCGGGTCCTGGGCCGGAATCATGCCCTCCAGCGCCCCGGCGCGGATAAGCGACATCAGCGAACCGTAGGAGTGGCCGGCCGAGGCCATCGGCAGGCCCGGCGCGGCCTTTTCGGCATAGTCGGTGGCGGCCGCCAGGTCGGCCAGGCGCAGCGAGAAGGCCGCCTTCAGGTCGTAGTCCGCGCGCTTGGGATGCTTCTGGGAATCGACGTGCAGCGGCGCGACGATCATGAAACCGGCCCCCGTCCACAGCTCGAGCAGCGCCTTGTAAGGCGCCGGCCAGCCGCCCGCCCCGTGCGAGAAGATGATGATCCCCTTGGGCGCGTCGGGGCGCAGGATGGTCAGCTCGACGTCGCGATCGCCGACCTTGAGGGTGATGGTCGAGATCGCCGTCCCGGCCCGCGCCAGGACGGGCGTCGCGGCGAAGGCCAGGGTCGCGGCCAGCAGGCCGCGGCGGTTCAGGATAAGCTTGGTCACAGGTAGCCCCACAATCGTTTGGCGAGCACGCTTTGACAGTTCGCTCCGATTGTCCAGGCTCAGTAGGCCGGCTTGACCTCGATCGTGGTCACCTGCCTCGCAGAGCGCGACGGCTTGAGGTCGCCGTCCACCACGACGCGGTACGGACCTTCACGAGCATCCAGCGGCGCTCCGTCCTTGCGGTCAGCGATGACGACGGGATTGGCGCGATAGAACGGGTCGGTCTCGGCCAGCGACAGGATCGACACATAGCCGTCGGCAGCCTTCACCAGCACCACCTGGTTCAGATAGCGGCCCATCAGCCTGTCGCCGTGCACCACGCCGGCCTGCACCAGGGCCGCGTTCAGCAGCGCGCCCTCGTAGACGGCGCTCTTGCCGCCCTCGACCATGGTCGCCTTGCCGCGCGGCAGGGCGGCAAGGTCGGCCGGGGTCAGAACGATGCTGTCACGCCCCTGGACGACGACCTTCAGGTCCTGCGCAAAAGCGGCGGGGGCGAGCGCCAGGACGGTTGCGGCGATGGCGGCGGCGAGGCGCATGGCGGTCTCCTGAAAGATCGCGCGATGTGACGCCCCCGCCCTGCCCCGTGCAAGCCTCAACCGCGCCAGCCGAAAACCAGCGGCTTCGACAGGGCGGCCAGGCCGCGCGCCGGCGGCTTGCCCGCGTGATCGCCGAACAGGGTCGGATACAGCGACGCCACCAGCAGCACGGCCATGGTCACGTTGAAGGTCCGCAGAATCGCCGGCCGGTCGAGGAAGCGGCGCAGGGCCATGCCGAAACCGGCCCAGGCGGCGCTGCACGGCGCGCCGACCAGCATGAACAGGCCCGCCAGCAGCGGCACGACCATGACCCCGCCGCCCTCCGGCGCATAGGTGGTCACCGCGCCCAGCGCCATGGCCCAGGCCTTGGGATTGACCCATTGGAAGGCCGCCGCCGCCCAGAAGCCCATCGGCTTGCTTCCAGACTCGCGGTCGGAGACGCCCTTGGCCGTGCCGATCTTCCAGGCCAGCCACAGCATGTAGGCCGCCCCGCCCCAGCGCAGGATCTCGTGCAGCACCGGCCAGGCCTTGAACACGCCGCCAAGGCCAAAGCCCATGGCCAGCACCATGACCCCAAGCCCCAGGCTGATCCCCAGGATGTGCAGGATGGTGCGCCGGAAACCGAAGTTCGCGCCCGAAGCCAGCAGCATCATGTTGTTGGGCCCCGGCGTGCCTGCCGTGGCGAAGGCGAACAACACGAAGGCGAGGATCAGTTGCGGCGTCATCGGGACCTCCCTGGCGGAATGTCACGGTGATGATTTTGATTGATCTATGAGTCAAAACTTATATTGATACAGTGACAATATAGCCAGAGCGCTTCAATGACCGCCCTATGGACCCCCGCCCTGCCCGACGGCGACGCCCCGATCTACGAGCGCCTGGTCGAGGCCCTGCGCGCCGACGTGGAGTCCGGCGCCCTGCCGGCCGGAACCCGCCTGCCGCCGCAGCGCGATCTCGCCCATCGCCTGGGCCTGGGCCTGGGCACGGTGACGCGGGCCTATGTCGAGGCCGAGAAGGCCGGCCTGGTCAGCGCCCATGTGGGCCGCGGCAGCTTCGTCAACGCCCCAGGCGCGATCGCCAGCCCCCGCAGGCGCGAGGGCCCGATCAACCTGGCCCAGAACGTCGCCCTCAACTGGCCCGCCGCCCGGGCGATCGGCGAGACGATGCAGCGCCTTCGCCGACGGCCGGACTTGGCCGACCACCTCGACTACGCCCCCGCCGCCGGGCTGGAGCGCCACCGCCGCGCGGCCGCCGCCTGGCTGGCCCGCAGCGCGGGCTTCGAGACCGCCGACTGGACGCGCCTGGTGTGCTGCGCCGGCGCCCAGCAAGGCCTGGCCCTGGCCTTCGGCGCGGTCGCCCGCCCCGGCGACGTCGTGCTGTGCGAGGCCTCGACCTTCCATGGGATCAAGGCCCTGGCGACCCATGCCGGCTACCGCCTGCAGGGCGTGGCCATGGATGACGAAGGCGCGATCCCCGAAGCGCTGGAGGAGACCGCTCGCCGCACCGGCGCCCGCATCGTCGCCCTGCTGCCCACGCTGCAGAACCCCACGGGGCGTATCATGTCGCTGGCCCGGCGCGAGGCGATCGTCGCCATCGCCCGCAAGCTCGACCTCACTGTGATCGAGGACGACATCTACGGCGCCTATGCGCCGGGCGCGCCGCCGCCCCTGGCCATGCTGGCGCCCGAGCGCACCTTCCACGTCTCGGGCGTGTCCAAGACCCTGGCGCCAGGCCTGCGCGCCGGCTTCGTCCTGGCGCCCAGCGACGCGGCCCTGGAGCGCATCCTCGATACGATGCGCGCCATCGCCTACGCCCCGCCGGGCTTTGGCATGCTGATCGCCGGCCAGTGGATCGAGGACGGTACGGCCGACTCCATCCTGGCCGAGATCCGCGAAGAGACCGCCGCCCGCGTGGCCCTGGCCCGGTCGGTGCTCGGCAACGCCCTGGCGGCCACCGCCTCGCCCACGGTTCCGCATCTTTGGCTGCCGATGAGCGAACTGGAGGCCGAACGCCTGGCCGGCCGCGCCCTGCGCGGCGGCGCCGAGGTCACCCCGCCGGCCGCCCCCATCGTCGAGCCGGGCCTGGTCACCGGCGTGCGGCTGGCCCTCGGCGCGGCCGCCGACCGCGTGGAACTGGAGACCGGCCTGCGCATCGTCGCCGCCGCCCTGGCCGACGTCGACGAGCGCTCCAGACCGGTGATCTGAGACACTTCCGCGAACTCTACTTCTTCACCGAACAAAGCTCTGCCATTCAACCCATGGCTTTGCTATGGCTCTGCACGTGGGGGCTGAGTTCCAGCCGGTTCACATCTCTATGGAGCCGAAATGCGTCGTATCTTCCTGGTGGCCGCCATGGCCTCGCTCACGACCGCCTGCGTCAGCACGAGCGGCGGCGACACCGTCACCCAGATCCCGTCCGACATCTCCAAGACCGCCTTCGTCAAGGACATCACGGTCAACACCCCGACCGGCGCCAGCGAAGAGTTCGAGACGGTCTTCAAGGCCAAGGTCAGCGAAAAGCTGGCCAAGTGCGCCAAGGGCGACAAGCCGCTGCTGCTGAAGGTCGAGATCACCAACCTGAAGAAGGCCAACGCGGCCATGACCGTGCTGCTCGGCTCGTCGAACAACATGGTCGGCGTGGCCAAGCTGGTCGATCCGGACAGCGACAAGGTCATCGCCGACTACGAGATCACCCGCTCGACGGGCGGCGGCGGCCTGATCGCCGCGGCGGCCATGTCGCAGGCCGAAGAGCAGCTGTCGTCGGGCTTCGGCGACGAGATCTGCAAGCGCGCCTTCGTCAAGCGCTGAGCCTGACCTGAAAATGGAAGGGCGGGACCTGCCGGCCCCGCCCTTTTTTCTTGTCCGAACGGCTTCTTGTCCGAACAGCCGGCCTTACTTGGCGGCCAGCGCCTTGGCGAAGGCCTCGTCGGCGAACAGGGTCTTGAAGTCGTCGGCCAAGGCCGCGCTCAGGGTCGCCGCGGCGTTCTTGCCGCCGGCCAGTTGCACCGACTTACTGGCCGCGCCCTTCAGTTCGCGGGTGTAGAGCGCCTCGCCGCCGGCCGAGGTGACGGTGACCGTCAGGTCGACGGTGGCCTCCGACTTGCCGGCCAGGATGCCGACGCCGAACTTGCTGTAGAAGGTCACGACCTTGGCCTCGACCTTCGGACCGCCCGAGCCCAGGCCATAGCCGCGCTTCTTCAGCTCGGCCGACAGGGCGTCGCGCACGACGTCGGCGACCTCTTCCTTCGAACGGATCGGCGCCATTTCCATGCCGTAGCCGTTGATCTTGGTGGAGATGCGCTGGCGGTTGGTGGTGCGGGCGTCGACGGCGACGACGGTGACCTGGATCGACTCGGCGCCCGGCACGGCGGCGGCCTCGGCCGGCGCGTACGGGATCGGCACGATCTCCTCGGTCGTGGCGCACGCCGTCAGGGTCGCGGCCAGCGCGACGATCGCAAGAATTCTCATGTGGTAAAGCCCCCAGACTCGTAACGGCGCTATCGCCGCAGCGCGAGATTTCCGGGGCCTCGCCTATAAGTCAAGCTTGCGGCCGAAAACTACTCGGCCGCGATCGCCTTGGCGTCCTTGGCGTCCTTGGCGGCCTGCAGTTCGGCGGCCTTCTTCTCCACCAGCTCGACGATGTGGTCGATCATGCCCTCGTTGGACTGCTTGTGGTCGGGCTTGCCGGCCATGTAGACCATGCCCGCCCCGGCCCCGCCGCCGGTGAAGCCGATGTCGGTCATCAGGGCCTCGCCCGGACCGTTGACCACGCAGCCGATGATCGACAGCGACATCGGCGTCGAGATGTGCGCCAGGCGCTCTTCCAGCGTCTCCACCGTCTTGATGACGTTGAAGCCCTGACGGGCGCACGACGGGCAGGCGATGATGTTGACGCCGCGGTGGCGCAAGCCCAGCGACTTCAGGATGTCGAAGCCGACCTTGATCTCTTCCACCGGATCGGCGGCAAGCGAGACACGGATCGTGTCGCCGATCCCGGCCCACAGCATCGAGCCCATGCCGATGGCGCTCTTGACCGTGCCGGTGCGCAGGGCCCCGGCCTCGGTGACGCCCAGGTGCAGCGGGCAGTCGATGGCCTCGGCCAGCTGCTGGTAGGCGGCCACGGTCAGGAACGGGTCGGAGGCCTTCACCGAGATCTTGAACTCGTGGAAGTCGTGATCCTGCAGGATCCTGGCGTGGTTCAGGGCGCTTTCGACCATCGCCTCGGGGCACGGCTCGCCGTAGCGCTCCAGCAGTTCCCGCTCCAGCGAGCCGGCGTTGACGCCGATGCGGATCGAGCAGCCGTGGTCCTTGGCGGCGTTGACCACGTCGCGCACGCGGTCGGGGCTGCCGATGTTGCCCGGATTGATCCGCAGGCAGGCCGCGCCGGCCTTGGCCGCCTCGATGCCGCGCTTGTAGTGGAAGTGGATGTCGGCCACGAGCGGGACCTTCGCCTCGCGGGCGATGATCTTGAAGGCCTCGGTGCTTTCGACGTCGGGGCAGCTGACGCGCACGATGTCGGCGCCGGCCTCCTCCAGCTGGCGGATCTGAGTCAGCGTCGCGGCGGCGTCGCTGGTCAGGGTGTTGGTCATCGACTGCACCGAGATCGGCGCGTCGCCGCCGACCTCCACGCTGCCGACGCGGATCTTCCGCGACTTGCGACGCTCGATCATGCGCCAGGGACGGACGTGGGTGTGGTCTGCGGCCATGGCGCCAATCTAAGGGGTTTGGCGAAGGAACCCAAGGGCGTCACGCAAGCTTCGTGACGCCGCCTGAGGAGGATCGACGGGAAGGATCAGCGGCGGGGCGTCGTCGCGGTCGCCGGAGCGGCGGCCGACCTGCCCGGTGCGGGCGCAGGCGCAGGAGCCGGCGCCAGCTTCGACAGCTGGGTCTGCGGGGCCGACAGGCGGCCGGTCAGCACGCCGTTGGTGAACACGTCGATCGAGGTCGGCTCGGAGACGTCGGCCACCAGGCCCGGCGTGCGCGGGATGCGGAAAGCGTCGCCGGTCGACAGCCAGCGCGTGAAATAGACGTTCCCGTCGGCGCCGCGCACCGTCAGCGAGGTGGACTTGCGGGCCTGCAGGATCACGCCGGCCGAGTCGGCCGGGGCCGCGCCGTACATCGCGCCCTTGCCCTTGAACGGCGCGCCGAGATTGGCGATCGCCTCCGGAGCGGCCTGGGCCTCGGCTTCCTTGCGGGCCTTGGCGGCGGCGGCCACGGCGTCGGCCGAACCGCCGGCGGCGGCCGCGGCTTCGAGGCCGGGGGTCACGTAGGGCGCGGGCGTCGTCGATTCGGCCGGCGCCGGCAGCGGCGCGCCGAGCGAGACGGCGCCGCCGGCCTGGGCCGGAACGGACGTCGCCGGCGCGGCGGGCGCGGCCTGCGAGGCCACCTGGGCCTTGGGCTCGGCGTCGTGGGTCATGGCGCGCTGGGCGACGTTCCACAGCACGATAGCCCCGCCCACCAGCAGGCCGCCGGCCAGCAGCAGGCCAAGGCGCGGGTCGCGCTGGCGGTGCACGCCGATCGGCGCGCGCAGCGGTTCGGCGTCGTCGTGGGCTTCCAGCTTGAAGCGGGCCACGGCCGCCTCGGGATCCAGGCGCAGCAGGCCGGCCACGGCCTTGATGTAGCCGATGGTGAACGGACGCGACGGCAACTCGTCCAGGCGCATGTCCTCCAGCGCCTCGACATAGGCCTGGCGGATGCGCGTGGCGTCGGCCACGTCCTGCAAGGTCATGCCGTGGAACAGACGGGCGGCGCGCAGCGCCTCGCCCAGGTCGACGCCATGGTCGACCGACGGCTGCGCCGGCGGCGCGGCCGTGTCGTCACGATCGCCTTCGGCGACCAGGCTCAAATGGCTCACCGTGCCCGTGTCGAGCGGCATGACGAACAGATCACCCCAGAAAATTCGCGTCGCACGAGAGTCCGACCGATTTGCGCCGACGCTAGCCGGCATTCGTTAACATTCAATTGTGGATATCAAAGTAAGTGGCCGGATTCAATGAGCTAAACTTAGCCGCAAGGTTAACCGGCCATCAGTCTAGACGGCGACATAGAGCTTCCGGGCCAAGGTTTCGATCTCGCCCCGGAGAGACCCGCCGGAGCCCTTCAGCAGGGCCTCGACATTGCGCCGGGCGGCCTCGCGATCGCACGAAAGCACCATCTGCTTGACCGGCCCTATCCCCGCCGGAGGCATGGAAAGACGGTCGAAACCCAAGGCCACCAAGGCGAAGGCCTCGAGCGGACGCCCCGCCATCTCGCCGCACACCGACACCTGGGTGCCGGTGTCCTCGCAGGCCTGCTGGATGGTCTTCAGCGCCCGCAGGGCCGCCGGCGACAGCGGGTCGTAACGGTCCGACACCCGCGGGTTGCCCCGGTCGGCGGCGAACAGGTACTGCATCAGGTCGTTGGTGCCGACGGACACGAAGTCGGTCATCGGCAGCAGCGCGTCCAAATGCCACAGAAGCGAAGGGGCCTCGACCATCGCCCCGACGTCGAGGCGCGCGGGCGCGGGCCGGCCGCGCTTCAGGGCCCAGGCCACTTCCTGGTCGACGAAGGCGCGGGCGGCGCGGAACTCGTCCACATTGGCCACCAGCGGGAACATGATCCGCAGCTCGCGGCCGTTGGCGGCCTTGATCAGGGCCCGGATCTGCAGGCGCAGCAGGGCCGGACGGTCCAGGCCCATGCGCACGGCGCGCCAGCCCAGGGCCGGATTGTCCTCGCGCTCCAGCTCCATGTACGGCAGCAGCTTGTCGCCGCCCAGGTCGAGCGTGCGGAAGGTCACGGGCATGCCGTCGGCCGCCTCCAGCACCTTCTCGTACAGCGTCGTCTGGGCCTCCAGGCGCGGCATCTCCTCGGCGACCATGAACTGGAACTCGGTGCGGAACAGGCCGATGCCCTCCGCCCCGGTCTCGCCCAGGATGTCGAGGTCGACGGCCAGGCCTGCGTTCATCAGCAGGGTGATCTTGGAGCCGTCGCGGGTGAAGGCCGGCGTGTCGCGCAGACGGGCGAACTCGGCCTTGCGCTGGGCGCGGACCTCCATCCGGGCCTTCAGCGCCTTGACGACGTCGGGGCGCGGCCGCAGCCAGGCCTCGGCGGTCTCGGCGTCGACCACCACGGGGTCGCCCTCGCTGACCCGGTCGCGCAGGCCGGCCAGGCGGCCGACGCACGGGATGTCGAGCGCCCGGGCCACGATGCCGGCGTGGCTGGCCGCTGAGCCCTCTTCGAGCAGGATGCCCTTAAGCTTGGTGCGGTCGTATTCCAGCAGGTCGGCCGGACCGAGGTTGCGGGCGATCAGGATCGCGTCCTCGGGCAGCTGGCGCACGGCGTGGACGTCGCCCGACAGGTGGCGCAGCAGCCGGTCGTTCAGGTCTTCCAGGTCGTGCAGCCGCTCGCGCAGATAGGGATCGCGGGCCTGGCCCAGGCGGGCGCGGTGCTCCGAACGCACCCGCTCGACCGCCGCCTCGGCGGTCAGGCCCGAACGCACGGCCTCCTGCAGGCCGCGGTTCCAGCCCCGGTCGTGGGCGAACAGGCGGTAGGTCTCGAGCACCTCGTACGAGGCGCCGACCAGGCCGTGCTGGCCTTCCAGCATCTCGTCGATCTGGGTCTGCAGGGCCTCGATGGCGTAGGAGAGCCGAGCCTCCTCGGCCAGGGCGTCGTCCGACAGCAGCTGCTCGGGCGCCACCGGCTGCTCGTGCAGCACCGCCACGCCGTAAGCCAGGCCTTCGGCGAAGCGCGAGCCCTTCAGCCGCTCGGGCTTGTGCGGGGCCAGCTCGACGTCCTTCAGTTCGTCGGCGCCCAGCAGCTCGCTTGAGCTGACCATCTCGGCCAGCACCATGGCGATGATCTGCAGGTCCTCGACCTCTTCGTCCTCGTAGACCCGCTCGGTGCGGTTCTGGACGACGAGCACGCCGATCGCCCGGCCGCCGCGCAGCAGCGGCACGGCCAGGAAGGCGTGATAGGGATCTTCCCCCGTTTCCGGACGGTACGAGAAGGCCGGGTGGCTGGCGGCGTCCGACAGGTTCAGCGGCCGGCCCAGGCGCATCGTCTCGCCGACCAGGCCCTCGCCCGGCTTCATGCGGGTGACGTGGACGGCGTCGCGCGACAGGCCTTCGGTGGCGAACAGTTCCAGGTCGCCCGAGGCGCGGCGCAGATAGATCGAGCAGACTTCGGCCACCATCGAGATGGCGATGGTGCGCACCACCATGTCGAGCTTGGCCTGGGCGGGGCCGCCGCCGGCCATGGCCTCGCGAATCTGGCGAAGCAGGCTTCTGGGTCCTCGAACGGCGATGCCGGGGCCTGCCATGTCGCCTGTCGTGCGCTCCCTTGGTTCCGATGTGTCGAAGCACGTCGTCCTCATGGGCGCTATAGCAGATTTCGCGCGCCGCACAGTGCGCCAGCACGGTTTTCCTTTACCTAAGGGCGCAAAAAACGCCGCCCCTCCGGAAAGGGGCGGCGCATTGCCTAGCTTGTCAGCGGCGAAGCTTAGCGGCGCTGACCGTAGTAGTCGTAGCCGGTGTTGTAGCGATCGCCCTGGTAGCGGCGCCCATCCCGACGATCGTCGCGACGGTCGTAGCGGTCATAGCCGTAGCGGTTGTCGCTGTAGTACGGGCGACGCTCGTTGTAGCGGCTGCTGTAGCGGTGATCGCGCTTGTCCTTGGCGGTGGCCACACCGATGGCGCCGCCGGCCAGGGCGCCGACCGCGATCGCGCCGCCGTCGCCGTCGCCCAGCATGGCGCCGGCCGCGCCGCCCAGGACAGCGCCCAGGATCGCCCGCTCGGTCTTGTTGCTCTTGCCGCGATCGCCGGCGAAGGCGGCCGAGGCGGGCAGGACCAGAGCGCCGGCGATGGCGGTGCTGATGGCGATCTTGCTGAACTTACCGAAGGTCTTCATGGCATGTGCTCCTTGTTCCAGAAGCGTCGCCAATCCCGAGGGCGGCGCTGTTGATGGCCTTTATGAGCCTTGCCGTTTGAACCCGACCTGAACGCGGCTGTTCATGTTCGCGTCAGGTTTTCGACTAGCCCAGATAGCCGAAAACCGCCCGTCGGACGCGCCGTCCAAGATCGACGCGATCCGCGCCAGCGCGCCGTCCGGCGGCGTCGACCAGGGCCCTGACGATCTGCATCAGGTCCTCAGCCGCCTGACCGGCGTCGTGATCGTCCGGCAGGCCGCCGCCGCGCTCCAGCAGCCCGACCACCCGCGCATGCATGGCCGCCTCGACGGCCGCGGTCTCGGCGTCGAGCGGCAGACGCGCCTCCTCGAAATCGAGGATCCGGGCCAGAGCGGGCTGATCGAGCTGATGACCGACCGCGACCTCGATCAGCCTGTCGACCGCCATGCGCCAATCCTCTCCGGGCCGCGCCGCCACCGCCGCCTCGACCTCGCCGGCGAACCGCTGAGCGTCGCGCCGCACCAGAGCGGCCATCACCGCGTCCTTGCCGGGGAAGTACTGGTAGAGCGAGCCGACGCTGACCCCGGCCGCGACGGCCACGGCGTTGGTGTTGAAAGCGTCCAGCCCCTCGCGCTCGAGAATGCGAGCCGCCCCGTCCAGGATCACCTCGACGGTGGCCGCCGAACGCTTCTGGCGCGGGCGTTTGCGGGGCGAAAGCGGGTCGGACATGGCCCTGGGGGAACGCGAGCTGACGATATGTGATGAAAAGCTCACATTTTCGCCGCGGTCAACGACGGCCGCGACGAAGGAAACTTTCCCCCATGTCCGAGACCACGTCCGAAACCATGACCGTGTTCATGCTGGTCCGCGCGACGCCGGCCTGGCTGGCCCTGCCGCCGCCCGAGCGCTTCGCCTTCTTCGGCGACAAGATCACCCCGCTGTTGAAAGCGAACCCAGCGGTGAAGCTGCGCTTCTACGACGCCGAGTTCTATGACGCCCGGGTCAGCGACGTGCTGGTCTGGGAAACCACCGACCAGGGCGCCTACCGCGCCATTGTCGAGGGCCTGCGCGAGACGCCGTTCTGGGACCACTACTTCGCGATCGTCGACCTCCTGCCGGCCATCGAGAACGGCTTCGAGGATCACTACGGCGTCAATCCGCTGGCGGCCTAGCCGGCGTGAACCTCGCCCGGCGCGGGACGGTGCAGCCGCACCGACCAGATCACGCCGGCCAGCATCAGGACGATGGCCGCCGCCTCCAGCGCGTGCGGCCAGCGGCCCTCGTGCAGAAAGCCGTAGAGCAGCGCGAACAGGGTTTCGAACACGATCAGCTGGCCCGACAGGCTCAGCGGCAGCACGCGGCTGGCGGCGTTCCACAAGCCGTTGCCGATCACCGAGGCGCCGATGGCGACGGCGAAGCTGACCAGCCAGAACCAGGTCCAGGCGGCCGGCGGATGGCCCTTGCCCCCCAGCACGAAGGCCGGAACCACCAGCACCAGCGACAGCAGGCCCGTGGCCAGGCCCGTCAGCAGCGACCATTCGTGGCTGTTGAACTTGGGCGTGGCGGCCAGGCGCCGGGCGTTCCAGACGGCGTAGGCGGTCCACACCGCCAGCGCCAGGGTCGCGCCGAGCACGCCCAGCACCAGCTTGCCGGTCGGCGCGCCCGACGGCGCGGTGAACACCGCCACGTTGATGCAGACGCCGCCGGCGACGATCAGGGCCAGAGGACCGGCCAGGGCCCGCAGGGGCGTGCCCTCCCCCTTGCGCGCGCCGGCCAGGGTGATGGTCACCGGCAGGAGGCCGATGATCAGCGAGGCCAAGGCCACCCCCGCCGTCTGCACGGCGACGGCCAGGCCCACATAGTAGACGAGGTTGCCCAGCAGGCTCAGCAGGGCCAGATCGCGCCAGTCGCGGCGGTCCATCCTCGCCATCACCGACTTCCAGGTCGGGGCCAGCAGCACGGCGGCGGCAAGGCCGTAGGCGATGTAGCGCCCCGCCGTCATCTGCAGCGGCGTGAAGGCGTCCAGCAGCTTCGGCGCCAGGAACACCCCGCCCCACAGAGCGCCGGCGACAAGACCGTAGAGAAGACCGAGCAGAAGGTTCCGGGGACTGATCATGGCGCCGACCTAGCAGGCGCGCGCGGTCGTGGCTTTGGCGAAAACTCCCGAAGATCGGGCGCGGGCTCTCGCCCTCAGTTCCCGCGCTCGGCCCGCCACTTGCGGACGGCCTGAACGGCCACGAGCACGAGCAGGAAGCCGGCCAGCCCAAGCCAGGCCCGTCCGTGACCGGACAATTGCGGATCGCCCGCATAGCCATTCCAGGCGATCAGCGCCGCGACGCCGCACGCCACCGCCAGATTCGTCCAGCGCAGCCGGCGCAGTCCCTCGCGTCGCCCCTGGTCCTTGGACAGGCCCTCGGTCACCGGCGTGCGATCATTCAGCGCCCGGCGCGGCGCGTCCCAGGCCCGCTGCATCACGACCACGTTGATCAGCGTCAGTCCGAACACCGTCGCCGCGATCGGCACGTCCAACTTCCCGCCGAACGCCATGATCCAGGCGACGCCCGCGCCCCCCAGGACCAGCATCAGAATGAACGCCGCCTGGAGAGCACGCTTCTGGGTGCGCGCGAAATCGGCCACGAAGCGGCCGCGCTCCTCTGCGCTGACGCGATAGGCCGGCGAGGCCAAGGCGTGACGGAACAGGTAGTCGTCGCCCTCGGGTTCGAAACGCCCCTCGAACAGAGCCTGCGGCGAAAAGAGACTGTTGGACATGATCCCCCCGGATCGGTCGTCGACACCGGCGCCATGGCCGGCCAGCACGGTCTAGCGCGAAGCCCGCCCCTTGCGCCAGGCCGCCGGCGTGACGCCCAGCACGGCCTTCATCCGCCGGGTCAGCGTGCTCTGGTCGCCGTGACCGGTGCGGGCGGCGATCTCCGCGATCGAGACGGCCGGATCGTCCAGCAGGTGCTGCGCCGCGCGCAGTCGCGCGTCTCTCAGGGCGGCGTGCGGGGTCGCGCCATAGGCGGCGGCGAAGCGGTCGAAGAACCGGCTCTGGCTCATGCCGGCCTCGGCGGCCAGGTCACGAACGGTCAGCGGCTGGTGATAGCGGGTCTCGATCATCGCCGCGGCGCGGGCCAGGCGCGGATCGACAGCGATCGGACCGCTCGACAGGCCGCGCAGCAGAAGCGGCGTCCACAGGCCCGCGACGCCGTCGTCGACGCCGCCCGGCGCCTCGCCCGACAGGAACGACAACAGGCCACGCACCGGGCTGGTGACAGAGGCGAACGGCTTGTCGCGCAGGCGCTCGAACGGCGCCATCAGGGCGGCGCCGATGTCGGCCACCACGAACAGGTTCTCGCCGTCGGCGGCGCAGACGTGGCGCGTGCCCGGCGGGATCACCGCGGCGCTGCCCGGGTCGACCCGGCCGCCCTTGCCGTCGATCTCGATCTCCAGCACGCCGCGACGCGGCAGCACGATCTGGTCGAAGTCGTGGGCGTGCGAGATCGCCTCGACGCTGTAGCGGCGGAAGGACAGCTCTGCGGGGGCGGTCAGGTCGTGGCCCATGACCTCACTATAGCGAACTCAGCCGTGCCCCGGCAGGGCCAGGGGCGCCTCGGCGTCCATGACCAGGCGGCGGGCCTGCTGCAGAGCCGCGTCGATGTCGGCCTCGATGAACTCGACCTGCAGATCGGTCAGCGGGTGAGGCGCGGCGACGACATTGCGCAGGTAGTCGCGCTTTTCCGGCTCGGTCATGGTCCACCAGCCGACGGTGTGGCCTTCCTCGATCACGGCGTCGCCCATGGCCAGAAGGTCGTCGGTGTCGAAGATCGGCTGGCCGGGCTTTTCGGGGAACCACTGGCCGTCGTCGGGCAGGGCCTGGTCCAGTTGGCGCAGCAGAGCGGCCAGCCACGGGCTGATCAGCAGCGGCTTCTCGTAGCCGTCGCCGAACTTGGCGCGCAGCAGCAGGTCGTAGAGCAGGTCGAGCCCGGCGTCGCCGTGGAAGGTGACGCTCTTGGCGGCGGGGTCGAACTTGAAGACGTCGGGCATAGGGACTCTCGAAGGCTGCCTGGCCGTCATAACGTCCGAAGGCGACGTTTTGTATAAGGTCAGGCCGTCGGTTTGCCGGGTTCGAAGCTGACGCTGGCCTTCAGGCATCGCAACAGCCCGCCAGTCCCGAGAATGGGATTGATGGTGAAGTCGAGATGATCGCCGTCGGCGGTGATCGTCAGCCGCTCGACGATAGCGCCGGCATGGTCGGGATCTTCGAGATCGATCCTCACCAGATCGACGAGGCGGAAGGTCGCCACGAAGTGCTTTTCGAGCTCGAAATAGCCACGCGCGTCGATGCGGTCGGTCATGTCTCAGCCATGCAGCACCAGCACGGCCTCGGCGGGAAAGTCGATCTTCAGCGACAGAACATAGCCGTCGTGGAAGCTGGGAGCGCGCCCGAACCAGTCGACGAGCGCCTGGAAGCCTTCGATGCGCCTCCAGGCCTCGTCCATGGGTCTCTTACAGCTGGTCCAGGCCGTACACGGCGTGCAGGGCGCGGACGGCCAGCTCGGTGTAGGCCGCGTCGATCAGGACCGAGATCTTGATCTCCGAGGTCGAGATGACCTGGATGTTGATGTTCTTCTCGGCCAGGGCCGCGAACATCGACTGGGCGACGCCGGCGTGGCTGCGCATGCCGACGCCGATCACCGACACCTTGGCCACGTCCTCGTTGACGGCCACGTCCTCGAAACCGATCTCGGCGCGGGCGGCCTGGACGATCTCGACGGCGCGCTGGGCGTCACGCTTGCCGACGGTGAACTCCATGTTCGCCGTGGCGTTGGTGCGGGCGCGCGACTGCACGATCATGTCGACATTGACGTTGGCGTCGGCCAGGCGGCCGAAGATCGCCGAGGACACGCCCGGGTGGTCGGGCAGACCCAGCAGGGTGATCTTGGCTTCGTCGCGGCTGTAGGCGACGCCCGAGACGATGCGCTTTTCCATGATTTCTTCCTCGTCGCAGACGATCGTACCTTGGCCCGGGGCTTCGCCCGGCTCGACGAAACTCGACAGCACCCGCACCGGGACGCGATGGGCCATGGCCATCTCGACCGAACGGGTCTGCAGCACCTTGGCCCCCAGCGAGGCCATTTCCAGCATTTCTTCGTAGGAGATCTTGGCCAGGCGCTTGGCCTTGCTCTCGATCCGCGGGTCGGTGGTGTAGACCCCGTCCACGTCGGTGTAGATGTCGCAGGCGCCCTTCACCGCGGCGGCGATGGCCACGGCGCTGGTGTCCGAACCGCCACGGCCCAGCGTGGTGATGCGGCGCTTGGGCGTCACGCCCTGGAAGCCGGCGATGACGGCGATCTCGCCGGCCTCGAAGCACTCTTCCAGGTTCTCCGGCGGAATCTCTTCGATCCGGGCGCGGCCGTGGGCCTCGTCGGTGATGATCGGCACCTGCCAGCCCAGGAACGAGCGGGCCTTGTGGCCCATGTTGCGCAGGGTCATGGCCAGCAGGCCGGCGGTCACCTGCTCGCCCGACGCCACGACGGCGTCGTACTCGTCGTCAGACTCCGGCAGGCCCGCGGCGGCGCGGCCGGCTCCGTCCGTCCAGGCGACCAGTTCGTTGGTCTTGCCCGACATGGCGGAAACGACGACGGCGACCTGCTTGCCCGTGGCGACTTCCGCGGCGACCAGGCGCGCCACCCGGCGGATGCGCTCCAGGTCGGCCACCGAGGTGCCGCCGAACTTCATCACCAGACGTGACACGTCTCTAAATCCTCGAACCAAAGCGGTTTTTTCTTGCGCCTTCGCGGCCGGAACCCGTCCTTCCGCGCAAGCCCGCGCCTTCTAGCGGGGCCTCGGCGCAACGGCAATGTCGCGGAGGTGTCTTTTTTCTCGCAGCATGGCGCGAAAAATTGGCCGTGCTAGATACCGGGCCATGACCAGCGCCGCCCCCGACACCGCAGGAAGCACGCCCAACTGGAGCATCGACCCCGCCGACGTGGCGCGGTTCTCGGCCATCGCGGCCGAGTGGTGGGATCCCAAGGGCAAGTTCGCACCGCTGCACGTGTTCAATCCCTGCCGGCTGGCCTTCATCCGCGAGCAGGCGCTGGAGCGCTTCGGCCGCGACGGCAACGACCGCGCGCCGTTCGAGGGCCTGTCCCTGATCGACATCGGCTGCGGCGGCGGCCTGCTCAGCGAGCCGATGGCCCGCCTGGGCTTTTCGGTCACCGCCATCGACGCCTCGGAGAACAATATCAAGACCGCCGCGGCGCACGCCAGCGAACAGGGCCTCTCCATCGGATATCGCCCCGCCACCGCCGAGCAGTTGCTGGCCGAAGGCGCGGGCCCGTTCGACGTGGTGCTGACCATGGAGGTCATCGAGCACGTGGCCGATCCGGGCGCCTTCCTGCGCACCTGCTCGCAGTTGCTCAAGCCCGGCGGCCTGATGATCGTCGCCACCCTGAACCGCACGCTCAAGGCTTTGGCTCTTGCGAAGATCGGCGCCGAGTACGTGCTGCGCTGGGTGCCGCCCGGCACCCACGAGTGGAAGCAGTTCCTCAAGCCCGAAGAGCTTCGCGCCTTCCTTGCCGGCGAACCGGTCGAGATGCAGGGCCCGTTCGGCGTCGCCTACAATCCGCTGACCGGCCGCTGGAGCCGCTCCACCGACGTCGACATCAATTACATGATGACGGTCACCAAGCCGGCGGCGTGACGGCGAACAAGGTTCGCGGTATGTTTCCCGCCGCGATGACAAAGTTCGAGACCATCGAGATCGAAAGTCGGGTCGTGGACCATGTCCGCGAGCTCGCGCGTCAGCGCGGCGGCAGCTTGTCGGAGGCCATCGACGCGGCGGTGCTGGCGACGTTGGCGCGGGACACGCCAAGCAATGTGAAATCCGAACGCGTTGAAGACCCGACGGACCGACGAACTGCGGCCCTGGAGACGCTAAAGGCCTTCTGGGCCTTGCCCCACGCCGGTGAAACGCTCACCGACGCCGACCTCTACGACGGGGACGGCCTGCCACGATGATCGTCGTGGATGCTTCTGCTCTGGTCGCCATTCTACTGCGCGAACCGGATTGGGAAGCGTACTTTGAGGTTCTGGTGAACGCCGACGAGACGACCATTTCCCCCATCAACGCCTGGGAGGTGAATGTCCGCATCCACGCCCTGGACGGTCCAGATGGTCGCGCGCGCGTGAATTCGCTCTTCACCGACCTGGGGATCACCATCGCCACGGTCGACGCCCTTCAGTTCGAGATCGCGCTTGAGGCCAGGTTCAGGTTCGGCCGGAACATCTTGAACCTCGGCGACTGCTTCGCCTACGCCCTGACCATGACGCACGGCGACGGCGCCCTGCTCTACAAAGGCGACGACTTCGCGCGCACCGACCTGCGCTCGGCCCTGAAAGAGGCTTGACGGCTAACCGCCAAAAGCCAACCTCCGGCTGTAACCTTCGGAGTATCCCCATGTCCGTCCTGCTGCTCGCCCTCGCCGCCGCCCTCCCCTCTCTGGCCGGCGATTTCGATGGCGACGGCAAGGTCGACCAGGCGCGGCTGGAGCCGCGCGGCGGGGCCCACGTGCTGGTGGTCGAGCGTGGCGCGGCGCCGGGCAAGCCGGAGACCGTAACCCTGGTGGCCGACACCGCCGGCTTCTTAATCGCCGCCCAGCCGCCGGGAACCTACCCCACCACCTGCGCCAAGGACGTGGGCGCGCCATGCGCCGCCGACGAGCCGCGCAAGGTCGAGCTGAAGGCCCCCGCCCTGTCGTTCGGAACCGAGGAAGCGTCGCTGGCCGTCGCGATCTGGACCGGCGATCGCTTCGCCATCACCTGGCTGAACGACTGATCCCTCCGCCTTCGGGAACCTTGGCCTTCGCCAAGGCTTATTCCGCCGCAGGGACTTTGAACCCGAGCCGGCGTCTTGTGGGGCGGGATGTCGGTTCGTTCGTCGGAACGGAGACTTCCCCATGACTTCCCGCCGCATGGCTTGGCTGATGGCCGGCGCCGTCGCCATCAGCACGGCCGCGCCCGCGCTGGCTCAGGACGCCGGCTACCAACAGCAGCTGCGCACCTACGAGGAGCAGCGCTCGTCTTACGAGGCCCGCCGGGCCGACTACGACAGCCGCCAGGCCCAATACGACGCCGACCGCTCCGCCTACGAGCGGGCGCGCAGCGACTATGACCGCCGCTATGGCTCGGGGGCCTACGATCGTCGTTATCCCGACGAGGCCCGCCGCTGGCGCACGCCCGCCTACCCGACCAGCAACGACTATTACGGCGAGCAGCGCCAGTTCGAGGCCGATCGCGCCGCCTACGAGCGGGCCCGCGACCGCTACGACGCCCGCAACGGCCGCGGCGCCTATGACCGCCGCTATCCCGACGAGGCCCGCCGCTACGACACCAGCGGCTACGACAACCGCTACGCCGACGACTACGACGCCCAGCGCCGCCAGTGGGAGGCCGACCGCGCGGCCTACGAGCGGGCCCGCGACGACTACGACCGCCGCTATGGCCGCGGATCCTACGATCGTCGCTATCCGAACGAGGCCGGCCGCTGGGACGACGGTCCTCCGGCGCCGCCCGCCTATGCCGGCGGCTCGGGCCTGTCGGGCGGCTATTCCGACCCGTGCCGTGACGACGCCAAGCGCAACGCCACCGCCGGCGGCGTGATCGGCGCCCTGGCCGGCGCGGTGATCGGCTCCAACGTCGCCGCCCGCAACGCCAAGACCGAGGGCGCGGTGCTCGGCGCTCTGGCGGGCGCCGGGGTCGGCGCGGCGATCGGCAACTCGGCCGCCAAGGCCCGCTGCGACACCCGCGGCCAGTACTGGTCGTACGAGGACACCGTGCCCTATCGCGAAAGCGCCGAGTATCGCGACCGGGCCGGCGGCTATTCGGAATGGAACCGCTACAGCGAGCGCAAGTGCCGCCTGGCGCCGGCCCAGACCGAGTACCAGGGCCGCAACGAGACCCGCTACGTCCGCGTCTGCCCCGACAGCGACAACCGCTACCGTCTCGAAGGCTGACGCAAAAGCCGAGCTCCGCGTCGGGCGCCCGACATAGAACCGACACGGAGCTTCGGCGTTATCTCCCGCAAGGGACATAGAACACACGCTCTCAAACGGAGGTCGCCATGCGCGTCCAGATGAAAACCTTGATCGTCGCGGTGAGCCTCGCCTTCACCGCCTCCACCGTCGCCGTCACCGCCGCCGAGGCCCAACAGCGCCGCGAACGCGTGCTCGTCTGCAAGAGCACCAAGAAGGCGCGCAACAAGGGCACGGTGATCGGCGGCCTGACCGGCGGCACGCTCGGCGCGGCCGTGGCCGGCAACGGCGCCAAGACCGAGGGCGCGAT
Organism: uncultured Caulobacter sp.; assembly: GCA_966252285.1. Taxonomy (GTDB): domain Bacteria; phylum Pseudomonadota; class Alphaproteobacteria; order Caulobacterales; family Caulobacteraceae; genus Caulobacter. The sequence goes on along the minus strand of CBINOL010000062.1, from coordinate 7,349 downwards.
CCTCGGCGGCGTGGTCGGCGCGGTGGCCGGCAACCAGATCGCCAAGAAGAACTCCAAGAAGAACTGCCACTACGAGTATCGCTACCGCTAAGCGGACTTGCTGCTCGGTCGGATGGCCCGCCCCTTCAACGGGGGCGGGCTTTTTCGTGCGCGCTTGAACCAATCGGTCCCGCCTCCGCGCTGGCGAGGCCGCATCGTTCAAGCCCCGCGACGCGGCGGCCATCATGGTCTGGCGACCCTGCCGCGAGGAGCACGACCATGGCCGAGAGCCTGACCATCCAGACCGACGACGGAAGCTTCCAGGCCCTGGTCTTCCGCCCCGACACCAGCGGGCCCGCGCCGGTCGTCGTGGTTGTGCAGGAGATCTTCGGCGTAAACGCCGGCATCCGCCTGATCGCCGCCGAATACGCCGTGCAGGGCTTCATCGCCGTCTGCCCCGACCTCTTCTGGCGGGTCGAGCCGGGTCTCTCGATGTCGGAGAACAGCGAGGAGAACTGGAAGAAGGCGCTCGAAATCTACGGCGCCTATGACTTCGAGCAGGGCGCGGCCGACGTGCTCAAGACGGTCGAGGCCGCCCGCGGCATCGAGGGCGGCAACGGCAAGGTCGGCCTGACCGGCTACTGCCTGGGCGGCCTGATGACCTTCCTCGGCGCGGCCCGCGGCGCCCCCGACGCGGCCGTGGCCTATTACGGCGGCGGCACCGAGCGCTATGTCGGTGAGGCCGACGGCGTGAAGGCTCCGCTGCTGATGCACCTGGCCGGCGACGACGAGTTCATCGGCCCCGACGCCCGCGCCGCCATCGTCGAGGCCCTGGCCGGCCGCCCGAACGTCGAGGTCCACGTCTATCCGGGCCGCAACCACGCCTTCGCCCGGCCCGGCGGCAATCACTACGACAAGGCCGACGCCGAGACCGCCAACGGCCGCACCCTGGCGTTCTTCAAGGAAAAGCTGGGCTAGCGCTTAGCGGTCGGGGCAGAAGGACGTCTCCGAGGCGTCCTCCAGCGGCAGGAATCGCCAGCCGAGCCCGAACCGTCCATGCGGCGGGTCGAAGCCGTTGGCCCAGTCGAAGCGCCCCAGGAAGCGCACGCCCTCCCGCCCGACGGTGGCGCAGGGTGGACGCTTGCGACAGCGCGCGGCGGTGACCAGGACGGGATCGAACTCGACGCACTCGATCGCCCCGATCAGGAAGAACCTGTCGCCATCGCCATAGAGGCTGAGCGTGCTGAGCTCGCTCGGACCGCCATTGGCCAGGGCCAGAGAGGTCGTCTTGCCGCCAGCGCCGCGCAGCACGAAGGTGCGGCGAGCGATCGGCCATTTGGTGGTGCGATGGTCCTCGCGCACCGTCACCAGCGCGCCGCTGAATCCGAGCTGGTGCGACGCCGAGAACACCTTGGCGGGCGGGGCCGAAGCCGACGGCCCGGCCGCGCCGAGCGCGCCGGCGACCGCCAGAAGAATCAACCGGGACCTGAAATTTCGCATGCGCTCAATCTGAGCCGCGACGGTGGCGCGCGCAACGGCGGGCTCTAGTTCACGTCCGTCTTCTTCGGCGGCGCGGGCGGCAGGGCGGCGATCCTGACGCCGTCCTCCAGCAGGCTCTTGACCTCCTTGGCCGAGGCCTCGCCGTAGATGCCGCGCTCCTCGGACTTGCCCTCGTGGATGTCGCGGGCCTCCTTGGCGAAGCGGTCGCCGACATAGTCGAAGTTCTCCTCGACCTCGCGGCGCACCTCGCTCATGGCGGTCATCATCATCTCGCGCATGCGGGCGTCGGGCTCAGGGGCCGAGCGCTGCGCCTTCGTCCCCGCGACGGCCGGGGCCATGATCTGCTTGCGCACGCTGGTCGAACCGCACACCGGACACTCGACGAGGCCGCGAGCGGCCTGGTCGTCATAGTCGCTGGACGAGCCGAACCAGCCTTCGAACTCGTGCGCGTGGTCACAGGCGAGCGCGTACTTGATCATGGCCTTACAGATATGGGGTCAGGGGCCCGTGAATTCACGGGCGTTGGCCAGGACCGGGATGGCCGCGCGGGCCTTGTCGGCGGCGGCAAGGTCGAGGTCGGCGATCAGCACGCCCGGCTCGTCGTGATCGAGCCTGCCGAGCACCTCGCCCCACGGGCCGATGGCGATCGAACGACCCCAGGTGCCGCGCCCGTCCTCGTGAAAGCCGCCTTGCGCGGCGGCGATGACGAACGAGCCGGTCTCGATGGCCCGAGCGCGCAGCAGCACCTCCCAGTGGGCCTCGCCTGTCGGGCGGGTGAAGGCGGCCGGCGCGGTGATCACCTTGGCTCCCGCCAGCGCCAGCGCCCGGTGCAGGGCCGGAAAGCGCATGTCGTAGCAGATGGTCAGGCCGAAGGCGGCCAGGGGCGTATCGACCACCACCGCCCGCTCGCCAGGGGTGTAGGTCGCTGATTCCTTCGCCGTCTCGCCATTGGGCAACTGCACGTCGAACATGTGCAGCTTGTCGTAGGTGGCGACGATCGCGCCGGTCGGGTCGATGACGGCCTGGCGATTGGCGGCTTTTCCATCCTCGCGCAGCACCAGGGCCGAGCCGATATCGATCCAGGTTCCGGTCTCGGCGGCGATGGCCCGCAGGCCATTGACCACCGGATCGTCCTCCAGCGCCGTCAGGGTCGGCAGCAGCCTGGCGCGGTCCTTCTGCAGGACGTTGGTGCATTCCGGCGTCAGCACGAAGCGCGCGCCCTGCGCGATCGCCTCACGCACCAGCGGGGCCACATGGGCCAACGCTGCTTCGTGAGTCGCTGGCGTGCGGGTCTGGGTCAGACCGACGCGAAGGGGCCCGGACAGGCTCATGCGGCGAGAAGACCGTCCAGCTTGCCCTCGCGCTCGAGGGCCATCATGTCGTCGCAGCCACCGATGTGCTGCTCGCCGACGAAGATCTGCGGGAAGGTGTTGCGGCCCGAGCGGTCCATCATTTCCTGGCGCAGCTTGGGGTCCATGCCGGCTTCGATCTCGGTGAAGTCGGCGCCCTTGTCGTTGAGCAGCTTCAGGGCGCGGGCGCAGTAGCCGCAGAAGGGACGGGTGTAGATGGTGACCTTGGCCATTTCGGTTCCAAAGGGTTGGATTCCCGCCCTCATATAGGACGGCTTCGCATTTCTGTAACGCGCGCGACGACAGTCAGGTCGACAGCCGAGGCTCCGGCGGCCAGCAGCGCCCGCGCGCAGCCTTCGGCGGTGGCTCCGGTGGTCAGCACGTCGTCGACCAGCAGCACCCGTTTCCCCTCGACCAGAGGCCGCTTGGCGTCGGGCACGGCGAAGGCGGCGGCGACGTTGCGGCGACGACCGTCGGCCGACTTGCCCCCCTGGCTGGCGGTGTCGCGCTTTCGCACCAGGGCGTCGGCCAGGTAGGGCCGGCCCGCCGATCTGGCCAGCGGCCGGGCGATCTCGGCGGCCTGGTTATAGCGTCGACGCAGCAGGCGCGAGCGGTGCATCGGCACGGGAACCACCGCATCGGCCTCGTCCAGCAGATCGGGCGCGGCGCGCGAGATCCAGCGGGCGAACAGACCCGACAGGTCGGTGCGGTCGGCGTGTTTCAGCTTCAGGACGAGATCACGGGAGTGTTCGTCATAGAGGCAGGCGGCCCTGGCCCGCGCGAAGGCCCTGGGCCGCGCCAGGCACAGCGCGCACAGCGGTTCGCCCTGGTCGAACGGGAACGGCGCGCCGCAGCCGTCGCAGACCGGGCCGTCGAGAAAGACGATGCGGCTCCAGGCCCCGGCCGACAGTCCCGGCGTCAGGGCCGGCTCGCCGTCGAAGGCCCGCGGCGGCAGGATCAGGTCCAGCAGGCCACGTCCGAGGCCGACCAAGCGCGGACCGGGTTTCAATCCGAGGAAGGAATCGCCATGTTCCGCCCGCATGACCAGTTCGCCCCTCCTCTTCGACCGCGACCTTCTTCGGGCCCGCCTCGACCGCGCCGCGCCGCACTTCGGCCAGGCCGGTTTCCTAAAGGCGCGCGCCGCCGGTGACGCGGTCATGCGGCTGGAAGCGATCCTGCGGGAGTTTCCGATCGCCGTCGATCTCGGAAGCCGAGACGGCGCTTTCCGCGCGGCGCTCTCAGAGAGCGACGCCGCCGGCAAGATCGGCCTGCTGATCGACACCGACCTGTCGGCCCGGATGCTGGCCGGGCGCGGCGGCGCAAGCGTGGTCGCCGACGAGGAGCGTTTGCCGTTCGGCGACGAGACGCTGGATCTCGTGGTCTCGACCCTGGCCCTGCACTGGACCAATGACCTGGTGGGCGCCCTGATCCAGATCCGCCGCGCCCTGAGGCCCGACGGCCTCTTCATCGGCGCGCTGTTCGGCGGCGCCACCCTGACCGAGCTTCGCCAGTCGCTGATGGCGGCCGAGGACGAGATTTCGGGCGGCGTCTCGATGCGCGTCTCGCCCTTCGCCGACACCGTCGACGCGGCGGGCCTGCTGCAGCGCGCCGGCTTCACCCTGCCGGTGGCCGACATCGACCGCGTGAAGGTGCGCTACGCTCACCCGATCGCCCTGCTGCAGGACCTGCGCCGCATGGGCGAGACCAGCGTACTGCTCGACCGCTCGCGCAAGCCCCTGACCCGCAAGCTGCTGTTCCGGGCGCTGGAGATCTACCAGGAGCGCTTCGCCGAGGCCGACGGCCGCGTGCCGGCGACCTTCGAGATCGTCACCGCCACCGGCTGGGCCCCGCATGCGAGCCAGCAAAAGCCGCTGCGGCCAGGCTCGGCCAAGATGCGGCTGGCGGATGCGCTGGGCGTCAAGGAACAGCCGGCGGGCGACAAGGCGGGCTGATCGATCCTCCCCCTGAAGGGGGAGGTGTCGGCGAAGCCGACGGAGGGGGAAGTCGGCGCGAAAACGACCACCGCCTCGAAAGCTGAAAACCTCCCCCCTCCGCCCCTCCGGGCCACCTCCCCCAGAGGAGGAGGATCTCGGTCAGCACTGCGCCCAAAAGATGCTCCCCCTCTGGGGGAGCTGTCGCGGAGCGACTGAGGGGGGGTCAGCTCACCAGGAACGTCGCCGCTTTCCTAGCCTTCGCATCCTTCGCCGGCCCGACCACCACCGCCCCATCGCGGTGCTGCAGATAACCGCCGTCCGGCGCCTGGAACGACACGCCCTTGCCGGCCAGGCCCTTAACCCGCCGGAAGCCCGTCGCCGCCTCGGCGACCACGACGCCGCCGCCCTCGACCTTCAGCGCATGGCCCGGCCGCAGGATCGGCTCCAGTGTCACCAACCCGCCTGCCCCAACCTTCTGGCGCAACTGGGTCGTCGCCAGCGCGCCCTCGCCCACGCTCACCGCATCGCCCTCGACCTTCAGAAACGCCCCCGGCCGGTCCAGCGGCGACAGGCGGTCGGGGATCTCGCCCGCCCCGGCCGGCACGCCGAAGTCGGGCGTCCCGTCAGGCCTGTAATAGAGGCGCTGCACCCGCGTGTGACGGTTGGGGTCGAACAGCGGATTGCCCTTGATCGTCTTGTAGTCGCGGCCGTGGAACACCAGGACGTCGCGGCCCTGTTCGTCGACGGTGAACGAGTTATGGCCCGGGCCCCAGACGCGGGTTTCCTCCGACGAGACGAACACCGGAACCGGCGACTTGCTCCACGAGCCCTCCGCCATCAGGTCGGCGTCCGCGTCGGCGGTCAGCAGGCCCAGGCAGTAGCGGTCGTCGGTGGCGCTGGCGGAATAGGCGATGAAGACGCGGCCGTTGCGGATCAGCACGGCCGGCGCCTCGGCCACCTTGAAACCGCGCACCTCCCAGTCCAGCGTCGGCACGGTCAGCCGCACCGGCGGCCGGCCCAGCGTCAGGGGCGTGGCCAGCGGCGCGAGGTAGAGGTTGCTGTTGGTCTCGATCCCCGGCTCCTTCTGCGCCCAGCAGAACCAGCGCACGCCCTTGTGGTGGAAGATCGTGGAGTCGAGGTTGAAGCTGTCCCACGGGGTCTGCACCTCGCCCAGCAGGCTCCAGGTCCCGGTCAGGGCGTTCCTGCCCGTGCAGCGCAGGACATAGGTTCGGATGCGGAACGGCTGGCCCTTGTCGCCGGCGGCGAAATACATGTGCCAGGCGCCGTCGATCCAGTGCAGTTCGGGCGCCCAGATGTAGCCGCCCAGCTTGCCCTCGGTCGGGCGGCGCCAGATCACCGCCTCGTCCGCCGTGGCCAGGCCCGCCAGGGTGCGCGAACGGCGCACGATCAGGCGATCGTACTCGGGCGCCGAGCCGGTCAGGTAGTAGTAGCCGTCCGTGTGCTTGAAGACCTGGGCGTCGGCCCGCTGGCGCACCAGCGGATTGACCAGCGGCGCGGCTTCCGCCGCCTGCGCGCCGCCCGCCAAGCCGCCGAGTCCCAGCGCCCCCGCGCCGGCCAGCAGGATGCGTCGCGAAGGCTGCGGGTCGAAAGTCGTCACGGTCGTTCCTCAAACGCTTCGCGCCTTCGCGCGATTTGTCTGAGTTAAAGCACGTCCCGCAACCAGGCCACCAGGGGAATGTCGGCCGGCGGCATCTCGTAGTCCGACAACTTGTCGGGCTTCACCCAGGCCATGGCCTTGTGCTCCTTGGCCGTCACCAGCCCCTCCCAGCGCCGCAGCAGATAGAGCGGCATCAAGAGGTGGAACTTCTCGTAGGTGTGCGAGGCGAAGACGAAGGGCGCTAGGCACGCCTGGGCCACCGTGATCCCCAGCTCCTCGTGCAGTTCACGGATCAGGCATTCCTCGGGCGTCTCGCCCTTCTCGACCTTGCCGCCGGGAAACTCCCAAAGGCCGGCCAGCGACTTGCCCTCGGGGCGCTGGCAGATCAGCACGCGGCCGTCGACATCGATCAGGGCGGCGGCGGCGACCAGGACGATGGGGCGGTCGGTGGGCGGTGCGGCGATGTTCATGCCCGATCCATCGCGGGCTTTGCCCAGCCTGGCAACTCCCCCGACGCGACGGGCGTTGCCAAAGAAAGCTTCAAAGGAGGAACGCCATGTCGCTGGACGATCGGCTGGTGAAGAGCGGCGACCTGATCGGGGTCGCGGTCACCGATCCCAAGGGCCACAAGCTGGGCGTCATCCGCGAGGTCTTCGTCGACCGCGACGCCGGGATCGGCCGCTATGTCGCCGTCGAGCCCGCCGGCCTGTTCACCGGCGGCAAGTACCATCCCCTGCCCTGGCGCATCCTGACCTTCGACGACAAGGCCCAAGCCTACGCCACCGACCTGTCGAAGGACCGCTTCAAGGACAGTCCCGCCTACGACCGCGACCAGCTGTCGAAGACCTCCTATGGCTGGGCCGAGCAGGTGGAGCGGTATTTCGAGGGGTAGGCGGAAGACCCCCTCCGGCCCTTCGGGCCACCTCCCCCAGAGGGGGAGGATTGCGGTTCGCGCCCTTCAGATGCTCC
>CBINOL010000061.1:0-28981 GCA_966252285.1 uncultured Caulobacter sp. | reverse complement strand
GCCTCTCGCCGGGCGCGCGTTTAGGGATGAACATGACGCAGGCTGACCACTCCACACGGCTTCACACGAGCAGCGCTCGCGCCGGGGGAGCCTGCTGATGGTCGCGTCCGATCCCTCGATCACCATCTTCGGCGACTGGGGCACCTCGCGCCTTCGCCTCTACCTGCGCCAGGGCAAGAGCGTGCTGGACCGTCGCGACGGCCCCGGCATCGGCTCGCTGAGCGCCTCGCCCGAGCAGACCTTCCTCGACCTCGTGGGCGACTGGCGCGAAGCCGGTCCGGAAACGATCCTGCTGTGCGGCATGGTCGGCTCGCGCAACGGCTGGGTCGAAGCCCCCTACGCCCCCTGCCCCGCCGACGCGGCGGCGATCAGCGAGCGGCTGGTCAAGGTGCAGGCCCAGGGCCTGACCGTCTCGATCGTGCCGGGCCTGTCGTGCACCAACCCGCTGGGCGGCCCCGACGTGATGCGCGGCGAGGAAACCCAGATCCTCGGCGCCCTGGCGCTCAATCCTGAGCTCAAGACCGGCCGCCACCTGCTGGCCATGCCCGGCACCCACACCAAGTGGGTCGTGGTCGAGGACGGCGCGATCGCCAGCTTCCTGACCGCCCCGGTCGGCGAGACCTTCGCGGTGCTGCGCGAGCACTCGATCCTGGCCAAGGCCGCCGCCGGCGACGCGCCGGCCACGGCCGAAGGCTTCGACCTGGGCCTCTCGCGGATCACCGACAAGGGCGCGGCCCTGCTGCCCCACCTCTTGTTCGAAACCCGCAGCCGCCAGCTGATCGACGGCCTGCCCAAGGCCGACGCCATGGGCTTCCTGTCGGGCCTCTTGATCGGCGCCGACGCCGCCGGCGCGGCCGGCTGGTTCGGCCAGCTGGGCAAGGTCGCCCTGATCGGGGCCCCCGCCCTGAACGCCCTCTACGCCAAGGCCATCAAGGCCGCCGGCGGCGACAGCTTCGAGATCGACGGCGACGCCGCCGTGCTCGCCGGCCTGTTTTCCCTTTCCTCCTCAATCACGCGTGATGCCCATGTCCTTGCCTGACGCCCCGCCCATCGTCGCCATCCTGCGTGGCGTGAAGCCCGACGAGATCGTCGAGATCGCCGGCGCCCTCGTCGACGCCGGCATCGGCTATATCGAGATCCCGCTGAACTCGCCCGAGCCGCTGATTAGCATCGGCAAGCTCTGCGAAGCCTTCGGCGACAAGGCCCTGTGCGGCGCCGGCACCGTCCTGACCCCGCAGGCGGTCGACGACGTGGCCGCGGTCGGCGGCAAGCTGATCGTCACCCCCAACATCGACGCCGACGTGATCTCCCGCGCGGTCGAGCTGGGTCTGACCGTCATGCCCGGCTTCTCCACCCCGACCGAGGCGTTCGTCGCCGTGAAGGCCGGCGCCAAGAAGCTTAAGCTCTATCCGGCCGGCTCGTTCGGCCCCGGTCACCTGAAGGCCGTGCGCGACGTGCTGCCCAAGGACATCGAAGTCTACGCCGTCGGCGGCGTCGGCGCGGCCAACCTCAAGCCGTGGCTCGACATCGGCGTGGCCGGCATCGGCGTCGGCGGCGAACTCTACCGTCCGGGCTACACCGCGGCCGAGGTCGGCGAGCGGGCCCGCGCCCTGGTCGCGGCCTGGACTGCGCAGACCGCCGGCTGAGCCGTCTTACGATCATAACGAAGAGCAGCCCTAAAGGGGGGAAGCCCACGTGAAGAACCTAGCAACCATCGATCTCGCCATCCTGGCGATATACGCCGTGGCGATCTTCGCCCTGGCGCAGTGGGTTTCCCGCGACAAGGGCGGGCACAAGAAGGACTCGACCGACTACTTCCTCGCGTCGAAGGCCCTGCCCTGGTGGGCGATCGGCGCCTCGCTGATCGCCGCCAACATCTCGGCCGAACAGATCATCGGCATGAGCGGCTCGGGCTACGCCATCGGCCTGGCCATCGCCTCCTACGAGTGGATGGCGGCCCTGACCCTGCTGATCGTCGGCAAGTTCTTCCTGCCGATCTTCATCAAGAACGGCATCGTCACGATGCCCCAGTTCCTGGAGCAGCGGTACGGCCCCAGCGTGCGGACCATCATGGCCGTGTTCTGGCTGGGCCTGTACGTGTTCGTGAACCTGACCTCGATCCTGTGGCTGGGCTCGATCGCCGTGCACACGGTGACCGGCATGGACCAGATGTGGGCCCTGGTCGCCATCGGCGTCTTCGCCCTGGCCTACCAGCTGTGGGGCGGCCTCAAGGCCGTGGCGCTGACCGACATCGTGCAGGTGGCCCTGCTGGTGCTCGGCGGCCTGATCATCGCCTGGCTGTCGCTGGACAAGATCGGCGGCGCCGGCGGCGTCGTGGCCGGCTTCCAGCACCTGACCACCAAGTTCCCCGACCACTTCGACATGATCCTCGACCGGGCCAGCCCGCACTACAAGGACCTGCCGGGCCTGTCCGTGCTGTTCGGCGGCCTGTGGATCATGAACATCAGCTACTGGGGCTTCAACCAGTACATCATCCAGCGCGCCCTCGGCGCCAAGGACCTGCCGGAAGCCCAGAAGGGCATCGCCCTGGCCGCTTACCTGAAGCTCCTGATGCCGGTCATCGTGGTGCTGCCGGGCATCGCCGCCCTGGTGCTGGTCGACGGGACGATCAAGCCCGACCAGGCCTATCCGGAGATGATGAAGCTGCTGCCGCCCGGCCTGCTGGGCCTGGTGTTCGCCGCCCTGGTGGCCGCGATCGTCGCGTCGCTGGCGGCCAAGATCAACTCGATCGCCACCATCTTCACCCTCGACCTCTACGCCAAGCTCAAGCCGGGCAACAGCGAGCAGCACCTGGTGCTGGTCGGCCGCGTCACCGCCATCGTGGCCGTGATCGTGGGCATCCTGACCGCCAAGCCGCTGCTGGGCGGCGCCGAGCAGGCCTTCCAGTTCATCCAGGAGTTCACCGGCTTCTTCACGCCGGGGATCGTCGTGATCTTCATCCTGGGCATGTTCTGGAAGAAGGCCACCACCGCTGGCGCCCTGACCGCCGCCATCGGTTCGGCCGCCATGTCGGCAGTCTTCTGGTGGCTGCAGGAGCAGGCGATCTTCACGATGCCGTTCATGAACCGCGTCGGCGTGGTGTTCCTGCTGAGCCTGGCCGCGGCCGTGGTTGTTTCGCTGGTCTTCCCGCAGAAGAAGGACGTCAACGTCGTCAGCCTCGAGGGCGTCTCCTACAAGACCACCAACGGCTTCAACATCGCCGGCCTGGGCGTGATCATCATCCTGATCGCGCTGTACGCCACGTGGTGGTGATTTCCAGCCAGCAGCCGGCCGCGATCATCGCGGCCGGCGACGTGCTCGGCGAGGGGCCGGTGTGGGACGCTCACGCCGGCCGCCTGCTGTGGACCGACATCCAGAGCCGCCGCCTGCGCGCCTTCGATCCCGCCAGCGGCGCGGTCGACACCTTCGCCGCTCCCGAGCGCATCGGCTCGATCGCGCTTCTGCCCGACGAAGCCAGCCGCGTCATCGCCGCCTTCGAGACGGGCCTTGGCCTGTTCGACCTCGCCTCGGGCCAGGTCGAGTGGCTGCACCGCGTGGAAGCCGAGGCCAATGGCCGCCGCTTCAACGACGGCCGCGTCGACCGCGCCGGGCGCTTCTGGGCCGGAACCATGGTCGAGGACGAGGCCATCCGCCATCGCGCGGAAGCCAGCGTCTGGCGCCTGGACCACGCCGGCGCCTTTACGCCCCACTTCGGCGGCGTGCAGATCGCCAACGGCCTGGCGTTCAGCCCCGACGGCAAGACCGCCTATTTTTCCGACAGTCCGCTGCAGACCATCTTCGCCTTCGACCTCGACGAGGACGGGACCCTCTCCAACCGCCGGGTCTTCGCGCAGGTGACCGAGGGCTATCCCGACGGCGCCACGGTCGACGCCGAAGGCTGCCTGTGGAGCGCCCGCTGGGCGGCCGGAACCGTCGTGCGCCATGCCCCCGACGGCCGCGTGCTGGAAACCCTGACCGTGCCCGCCAGCCAGCCCACCTGCGTGGCGTTCGGCGGCGAGGACCTGCGCACGCTTTTCGTCACTTCGGCCCGCGACGAGCTGTCGGAAGACGAATTGGTCAGACAACCACACGCCGGCGATGTATTCGCGTATGACGTGACCGTTCCGGGTCTGCCCGAACCACGATACACAGGGGCGATTCGTTTCGCGTCCAACGTATAGAAAAGAAGACTTTGGCGATGCGCACCCAGCCAGGACTGAGCCTCACCTACGGCCTCGTGGAATCGCTTGGTCAGGCCATCGTCACCGGCGAGTACGCCGAGGTGGGCTTTCCCACCGAAGGCGAACTGTCGAAGAAGTTCGGGGCCAGCCGTACGGTGACGCGCGAGGCGGTGAAGATGCTCACCGCCAAGGGCCTGCTCAGCGCCCGCCCCCGCCACGGCACGGTGGTCGAGCCGGAAGCCAACTGGAACCTGCTCGACCCCGACGTGCTGCGCTGGCTGCTGGAGCGCAAGTTCTCGCTGAAGCTGCTGTCGGACTTCACCGAGATGCGGCTGGGCATCGAGCCGGCCGCCGCCGCGCTGGCCGCCCGCAACGCTGACGAGGCGGGCCTTGACGCCATCCGCAAGGGCCTGGCCCGCATGAAGGCGGCCGCCGACGGCGAGGACGACCCCCTCGCCTCGGACATCGCCTTCCACATCTCGATCCTGAACGCGACCAAGAACCCGTTCTACAGCGAGCTGCACGAACTGGTGAACACGGCGCTGCGGATCTCGATCCGCTTCACCAACCGCATCAAGGGCCGCACCGCCTCGATCCCCTCGCACGAGGACGTGGCCAACGCGATCATCGCCCGCGACGCCGTGGCCGCCCAGACCGCCATGCAGGCGATCATCGTCGACGTGCTGGAACTGATCCGCGCGGCCTCGGCCGGCGATGCGCAGGCCGCCCGCAAGGAAGCCTGACCCCGGGTTCCGCGCCTTACCCCGATTTAACTCGTCGAACTTCGTTTCTCGTCTAGAAGTCCCTGCTGGGAATCTGACGAAAAAGGGGCATGTCGTGGGTTACGGGTTCAAGGGGTCGATCGGGCGCACGACAGCGCTGGCCCTGGTTCTGACGGTCGCGGCCGCCGGCCTTTCCGCCTGCGGCAAGGACAAGAAGGCCGAGGCCAAGGCCAAGAAGCCCGTCGCCGCACAGACCGTCAGCGTCGCGCCGGTCGCCGTGCTGCCGCTGCCGCGCGTCATCAACGCCTCGGGCACCATCTCGGCCTGGGAAGAGGTGCCGGTCGGCGCCGAGACCGGCGGCCTGACCGCCACCGCCGTCAACGCCGAGGAAGGCCAGTTCGTCCGCCAGGGCCAAGTGCTGGTGGCGCTCAACGACACTCTGCTGCGCGCCCAGCTGCGCCAGCAGGAGGCCTCGGTCGTCAGCGCCCGCGCCACCCTCGCCGAGGCCGAGGCCTCGCTGAAGCGCTCGCGCGAGCTGCTGGCCAAGGGCTTCCTGTCCCAGGCCTCGCTCGACACCGCCACCGCCCGCCAGGCCACCGCCGCCGCCCAGGTGGCCGCCGCCGAAGCCGCCCGTGGCGAGACCGTCGCCCGCGTGGCCCAGGCCTCGATCCGCGCGCCCGTTTCGGGCCTGATCGTCCGCCGCAGCGTCACCAAGGGCCAGATCGTCAGCGCCGGCAGCGAACTGTTCCGCATCGTCCGCGACGGTCGCATGGAACTGGACGCCGAACTGCCCGAGACCGACCTCGGCGTGGTCAAGGCCGGCATGCCCGCCAGCATCACTTCCGAACAGGTAGGCCAGGCCGACGGCGCTGTCCGCATTGTCACCTCCGAGGTCGATCCCCAGACCCGCCTGGGCGTCGCCCGCATCGCCCTGACCTCGATGGGCGCGTTCCGGCCGGGGATGTTCGCCCGCGCCCAGATCCAGGCCGGCGACCAGGCCTCGCCCGTGGTGCCCAGCGCCTCCATCCTCTACCGCCAGAACCAGCCTGGCGTGTTCATGGTCGACCGCAACAGGAAGGCCCAGTTCCGCAAGGTTGCGATCGTGGCCCGCACCGGCGACGTCACCGCCGTCACCGGCGTCTCGGCCGGCGAGGAAGTGGTCGTGCAGGGCGCCGGCTTCCTGGGCGACGGCGACGCCGTGCGGGTGGCCGTCCATCAGGCCGCCCCGACCCTGTCCGCCGTCAAGCGCTAGGGCCCGACGATGGACACCAACAACATCTCGCGCTGGGCGATCAAGAACCCGATCCCCGTCCTCATGCTGTTCGTGATGCTGACCCTCGCCGGCATCGTCGGCTTCAACAGCATGCGGATCAACAACAACCCTGACGTCGACCTGCCCCTGGTGGTGGTGTCGGCCTCGCGTCCGGGCGCCGCGCCCAGCGAACTGGAGACCCAGGTCACCCGCCTGATCGAGGATTCGATCGCGGGCCTCGGCCAGGTGCGCCACATCAGCTCGACCGTGGGCGACGGCTTCTCGTCGACCTTCATCGAGTTCGAGCTGGGCGTCGACCACGAGCGCGTCACCAACGACGTGCGCAACGCCATGTCGAACCTGCAGTCCGCCTTGCCGCAGGACATGCAGATCCCCAATGTCACCCGTATCGACATCTCGGGCGACCCGCTGATCACCTATGTGGTCCAGGCCCCGACCCTGACGCCCGAGCAGCGCAGCTGGTTCGTCGACAACGACGTGGCCCGCACCCTGCTGGCCATCCGCGGCATCGGCGAGGTCAACCGCCTTGGCGGCGTCAGCCGCGAGATCCAGGTGGCCCTGGATCCCGACCGCCTGTCGTCGCGCGGCGTCACCGCCGCCTCCGTCAGCCAGGCCCTGGCCAGCACCAACGCCGACCTGCCCGGCGGCCGGGTGACGGTCTCGGGCTCCGAGCGCGCCATCCGCACCCTGGGCGCGGCCGGCTCGGTGGAGCAGCTGCGCGAGACCCGCATCCCGCTCGGCAATGGCGGCACGGTGCGCCTGGGCGACCTGGGCGAGGTCACCGATCGCTGGGCCGAGCCGCGCAACCGCGCCCGCTTCGACAACCAGGAAGTCGTGACCTTCAACATGGTCCGCTCGCGCGGCGCCAGCGAAGTGAAGGTCGCCGAGAAGGTGCGCCATGCGATCGAGAAGCTCGACAAGGAACACCCCGAGCTGACGATCTCCGAGATCACCTCGAACGTTAAGTACATCGAGGAGAGCTACTGGGCGTCGATGGAGGCGCTGGTCCTCGGCGCGGTGCTGGCCGTGCTGGTGGTGCTGCTGTTCCTGCGCGACTGGCGCGCCACCTTCCTGGCGGCGGTGGCCATCCCGCTGTCGCTGCTGCCGACCTTCGCGGTCATGGCTCCGCTGGGCCAGTCGCTGAACGGCGTCACCCTGCTGGCCCTGTCTCTGACCGTGGGCATCCTGGTCGACGACGCCATCGTCGAGATCGAGAACATCGTCCGCCACATGCGCGGCGGCAAGTCGCCCTACAACGCGGCGATGGAAGCCGCCGACGAGATCGGCCTGGCCGTGGTGGCCACCACCTTCACCATCGTGGCGGTGTTCGCACCCACCGGCTTCATGCCCGGGATCATCGGCCAGTTCTTCAAGGCCTTCGCCCTTGCCGCCTGCGTCTCGGTGCTGTTCTCGCTGCTGGTCGCCCGCATGCTGACGCCGCTGATGGGCGCCTACATGCTCAAGCCGCACCACAAGCCCGACACCGACCCGTTCTGGATGGACGGCTATCTGAAGAGCCTGGGCTGGGCGCTGAACAACAAGTGGAAGGTCGCCCTGATGGCGATCCCGATCCTGGTCGGCTCGGTGCTGCTGGCCAAGAGCCTGCCGTTCGAGTTCCAGCCGGCGGCCGACCGCGGCCGCGCGCCGTTCTCGATCGAACTGCCGCCCGGCGCCACGCTGGACGAGACGGACGCCATCGCCCAGCGCGTCACCCGCGAGCTGAAGGCCCGTCCTGAGGTCAAGAGCGTCTACGCCTCAGTCGGCAACGACGGTGTCAACAAGGCCCGGATCACCGCCGACCTCGTGCCGAAGGGCGAGCGGATGAACCAGCAGCAGTTCAGCCGCATGATGGTCGACCAATTCAAGGCCATCCCCGGCGCGCGCATCGGCGCGGGCAACAACAGCGGCGGCGGCCCCGGCGACGGCGGCAGCTACACCCTGCGCCTCGTCGGCGACGACGGTCCCGAGCTGGAGGCCGCCGCCCGTCGGGTCGAGGCCCAGATGCGCACGGTCCCCGGGCTGGCCAATGTGGTCAACACCGCCTCGATCGCCCGTCCGGAAATCATCGTCACCCCGCGTCCCGACCAGGCCGCCCGCATGGGCGTCTCGGCCGGCGCGATCTCGCAGGCCGTGCGGGTGGCGACCATCGGCGACATCGACCAGTCCCTGCCCAAGTACAATCTGGGCGACCGCCAGGTGCCGATCCGCCTGCGCCTGACGCAGAACGCCCTCGAGGACCTGTCGGTGCTCGAGACCCTGAAGGTGCCGTCGTCCACCGGCGCCTCGGTGCCGCTGAACGCGGTGGCCGACATCCGCTTCGGCGCCGGCCCCTCGCAGATCAGCCGCCAGGACCGCTCGCGCGTGGCCGAGATCACCGCCGAACTCGACGGCATCGTGGTCGGCGAGGCCAGCAAGCTCGTCCACGCCCTGGACTCGGTCAAGAGCCTGCCCAACGGCGTCAAGGAAGTGGCCGCCGGCGACGCCGAGTTCATGGCCGAGATGGCCACCGGCTTCGCCATGGCTCTCTTCACCGGCCTCCTGCTGATGTACGTCGTGCTGGTGCTGCTGTTCCGCAGCTTCGCCCATCCGGTGACCATCATGGCCGCCCTGCCCCTGGCCATCGGCGGCGCCTTCGCCCTGTTGAAGCTGGTCAACAGCAGCTTCTCGATGTCGAGCCTGATCGGCATCCTGATGCTGATGGGCATCGCCGCCAAGAACTCGATCCTGCTGGTCGAGTACGCGATCATGGCGATGAAGGACGGCAAGATGACCCGGCGCGAGGCCCTGATCGACGCGGCACACAAGCGGGCCCGCCCGATCCTGATGACCACCGTGGCCATGGGCGCGGGCATGGTGCCGGTGGCCGTCGGCTTCGGCGCCGACGTCGAGTTCCGGGCTCCGATGGCGATCACCGTCATCGGCGGCCTGATCACCTCGACCTTCCTGTCGCTGCTCTACATCCCGGTGGTGTTCGTGTTCATGGACCAGCTGAAGAACTGGTCCACCAAGCAGTTGGGGAAGGTCTTCGGCCACTCCCACCACCATCCGGGCCATGGAACGCACCAGGAAGAACCGGTGCTGGTCACGCGAGACTGACGATCAGGGGCGGACTTTCGGGTCCGCCCCTTTTTCGTGGACCTCAGGCCAGCGAGCCGGCCAGGCGCCGCAGGGCCGAGGCCAGCACCGCCTGCTTGCCCGGCGCGCCCAACGACAGCCGCGCCCCCTCCGCTTCGACGCCGGGCGCGGCGAACAGGGAGGCCGGCGCCAGCGTCAGGCCCTCGGCCGAGCCGCCGACCGCGCGATCCAGCCAGACATGCAGGCAGCCCTCGGGTCCGGACGCCTCCGGCAGGATCTGGGCCGCCAGCGTGCGACGGGCGGCGGCCTCGGCGCGCACCCCGGCCAGGATCGCCTGGGCCGCGCCGTCGCGGATCCAAGCGGTGGCCACGGCCGCCATCAGCGGCGCGGGCATCTGGCACAGAGCGTGGCCGGCGGCCGCCAGCCTCCCGGCCGCCTCAGCGTCGGGCGCGGCCACATAGGCGATGCGCAGGCCCGGCGTCAGGGCCTTGGCCAGGGTCGCCACGTGCCACACCCGGTCCGGGGCCAGCGCCGCCAGGGCGCGCGGCGCGGCGTCCGGCAGCCGGCCATAGGCGTCGTCCTCGACGATGCGGGCGCCGGCTCGCGCGCAGGCCTCGACCACCGCCGCCCGTCGGGCCGGGCTCATGGTCGCCGTGGTCGGGTTCTGCCAGGTGGGCGTGACGACCACCAGGCGCGCGCCGCTGGCGGCCAGTCGCTCGGCCAGGGCCGCCGGAACGATCCCCTCCCCGTCCATCGGACAGGCTATGGCGCGAACGCCGCGCGCGGCCAGGGCCGCCAGCAGGCCCGGATAGGTCAGGGCCTCGACGATTACCGCATCGCCGGGCGCGGTCTCCACGGCCAGGATCGCCGACAAGGCCGCCTGCGCCCCGGCGCAGACCACCACCCGCTCGGGATCCACCACGCCCAGCCCCGGCGCCAGCCAGGCCGCCCCCGCCGCGCGCTGGGCCAGCGAGCCTGGACCGGCGTGATAGGCCATCAGCGTCGCCGGATCGGTGCGGGCCAGCACGCCCGCCGTCGTCTCGCGCAGCAGGGCCGACAGCGACAGGCCCTGCGGCGGCGGCGGCAGGTTCATGGACAGGTCGACGAGACCCGCCTCCTCCTCGCCGGCCCGCCGCCGCACGAAGGTGCCGCGCCCAGCCGCGCCCTCGACCAGCCCGTGCTCGCGCGCCAGGGCGTAGGCCCGGGTGACGGTGGTGAAGTCGACACCCAGCAGGCTCGCCACCGTGCGCTGCGGCGGAAGCTGCTCGCCGGCCGACAGCTCGCCGTCGGCGACCGCCGCGCGCAGGGCCTCGAACACCCGCCGATAGATGGGCCCTTCGCCCGCGGCGACCCGCCGCAGCCATGCAGCGCCCGCCGGCAGCACGGCGTCTCTTGCGTCGACCATCATTAATCCATACATTTATTGCACAATGTATGGATCAATTTTCGGATTGTAGGTAGGGGTCATGACGCCCGGACACGAGTTTTTCGATCCGCCCTCGCCCGTCGTCAGCGGCTTTCGCCAGCGCTGCCCGCGCTGCGGCGAGGGCAAGCTGTTCAAGGGCTTCCTGGCGCTCGCGCCGTCCTGTGACCACTGCGGCCTGGACTACGGCTTCGCCGAACCCGCCGACGGCCCGGCCTTCTTCGTGATGAGCGGTGTCGGCATCCTGGTGACCTTCGCCTTCGCCTGGATCGAGGTGGTCTATCGCCCGCCGATCTGGGTGCATTTCGTGACCGTGTTCCCGGCCCTTATCCTCGGGTGCCTGGCCACCCTGCGTCCGGTGAAGGCCTGGCTGGTGGCCTCGCAGTTCGTCAACAAGGCCGAGGAAGGCAAGTTCGAAAGCCTGGGCCGCCACGACCACGATCCTCGGCGGCTGTGAAACGGCGGGCGCGGCTTCGGCGTTTCATGAGCGACGCCGGAGCCCGCCATTGGACAAGTTCTTCGCCAGGTTCGCCAACGCCACCGCCCAGGCCGCCGGCAAGCCCGCCACCTTCCTCGCCTGCCTGGCGCTGGTGATCCTGTGGGCGGCGTCGGGGCCGGTCTTCAAGTTCTCAGAGACCTGGCAGCTGGTGATCAACACCGGCACCACGATCATCACCTTCCTGATGGTGTTCCTGATCCAGAACACCCAGAACCGCGACAGCGAGGCTCTTCAGACCAAGCTCGACGAGCTGATCCTGACCTCGACCGCCGACAACGACTTCGTGGGCATCGAGAAGCTCTCGGAGAAGGAGCTCGACGCGCTCCACGCCCGCTGCAAGAGGACCGCTGAACTGGCGCACAGCCGGCTGGAGAAGGTGGCGGCCCTGCGCGAGAAGCGCGGCAAGGGCGCGGCGCCCACGCCGAAAGCTCGGCCCCGCAAGCGCTCCCCCGCCAAGACCTAGCGACCGCGCCGCGCGGCCAGGCTGAACAGCACGGACGCCCCCGCGAACAGGGCGGCGAACATGGCGTTGGCGACCAGGATCTCGGCAAGGGCGCCCGGCGATCCGCCGCGCCCCGTCGCCAGGGCGAAGACAGCGATGCCCACCAGAGCCGCGGCCGCGACCAGCATGGCCTTCGCCAGTCCGGCCGCCGTAAACCGCAACGCGGCGGCCGAGGCCAGGGCCAGCACGACGACGCCGGGATAGGCCAGGTTGATAGGATCGGCCTCGCTTCCGACGATCCCGACCGCCAGGCTGGCCCAGATCATCAGGAACGCCGCGCCGACGGCCAGCACCGCGCCGGCGCGATAAGCCAGGTCGCGCGTACGCATGACCGCCAGTTCCAGCATGAGGCCCGCTCCGCCCAGCATGGCGGCGAACAGGGCGAAGTCCCACGGGCTCCAGGCCACCTCGTCGGTCACCTGCATCGCCAGCCACGGCGTGGCCAGCAGCAGCGCCGCCAGCCCCCAGCCGGCGGCTCTCAGGATTCTTGGTTTCACAGGCAGGTCCATCACCGCGCTCCCGGTCTCCAGGACGGAAAGCATGCCTCATCCTGCCACGAGGACCGATGGAGGCGGCGTGGATATTCGGTGCAGGCCGGCGGCTACTTGTTCTCGAGCAGCAGCGTGCCCTGCTTCTTGACCTGGCCGGTGATCTTGCCGGCGATCATCCCCAAGAGGCCCGGCAGCACGACCTCGACGATCACCACGTTGGCGGCGACGTTCAGCTTGCCGGTGATGTTCTGGCCCATGACCAGGGCCGAGAAGTCCAGCACGTCGTCGCGCCAGGCCTTGGTGACGTTGGCGAGGCCCCCTGGGATCTGCGCGCCCAGCTGCTCGAAGCCGTTCTCGATCCGTCGCTTGGCCTCGGCCACGCCGAGTTCGTGCGGGATGTTGATGGTGACGGGCTTCGACATGGGAACTCCAAAGGCGTGTTGCGCCCCTGACATAAGGATCCGAGGGGCGTTCGGCTATACGTCCAGTTCTGACGCACCAGAGGCGTAGGGTCCAAGCGTCCACGGAGGAAGCCATGACCGACATCGCCATGACCCAGTACTTCGACGCTCCCGTTCGCAGCGCCTCCGCCCGCCGGACCCGTCCGGGCCGCCCCTCGGGGCTGTGGGGCTCGATCAGCTACGCCGGCGTGCTGCTGGTCTGGGCCGGCCTCTTCGTCATCCGTCCGCGCCTGGCCTTGCAGATCATGGCAGAGCGCCGCGCGGACTCGCCGATCCCGCGCCGCTCCAAGCGCTGATCCCCTCGCCAAAGCCCTCGAATGGCGCCAAGCCAGGGGGCATGAGCCGCCTCGTCGCCGTCCGCCCCGTCAGCCATCCGCTCGCCGCCCCGTTCCGCATCTCGCGGGGGGTCAAGACCGCCGCCGACGTGGTGGTGGTCGAGATCGCGCAGGACGGTCACGTCGGTCGCGGCGAGAGCGTGCCCTACGCCCGATACGGCGAGACGGTGCAGGGCGTCGAGGCCCAGCTGGCCCCCGCCGCCCGCCTGATCGCCATAGGCGGCGACCTTTCCCAGGCCCTGGCCCTGCTGCCGGCCGGCGCGGCGCGCAACGCCCTGGACTGCGCCATCTGGGACCTGCGGGCCAAGACCTCGGGCGTGTCGGTCGCCGCCGCCACCGGCCAGGCCGTCCCGCCCGCCCTGGTCACCGCCGTCACCGTCAGCCTCGATGCGCCGGACGCCATGGCCGCCGCCGCGGCCAAGGTCGCCGACGCGCCGCTGATCAAGGTCAAGCTCTCGGCCGAAGACCCCGCCGCCCGCCTCGCCGCCGTCGCGGCGGCCGCGCCCAACGCCGCCCTGATCGTCGACCCCAACGAGGGCTGGACCTTCGACATCCTGCGCGGCCTGGAAGACCAGCTGTCGCGGCTCAACATCGCCCTGGTCGAACAGCCCCTGCCGGCCGGCGAGGACGCCGCACTCGAGGGCTACACACCGCCTTTCCCGATCTGCGCCGACGAGTCGGTGCACACCGCCGCCGACCTGCCGGCCCTGCGGGCGCGCTACCAGGCGGTGAACCTGAAACTCGACAAGTCCGGCGGCCTGACCGAGGCGCTGGCCATGCTGCGCGCCGCCAAGGACCTGGGCTTCACCCTGATGACCGGCTGCATGGTCGCCTCATCGCTGGCCATCGCGCCGGCCCTGCACCTGGCCGCCGAATGCGCCTTCGCCGACCTCGACGGGCCGTGGTGGCTGAAGGCCGATCATCCCGGCGGCCTGCGGGTGGTCGGCGGGCGGATCACGCCGCCGGCCGCCGGGTTCTGGGGCGACGGCATAGACGCTGAGGGGCTGTGGCTTTAGGGCTCCAGCTAACACACATATGATCTGAAGATAAAAATCAACTCAAGCCACTCAGCTCGATCGCAGCTAGCCTCCGCTCCTCCACATCGCCCAATGTGTAGATGATGTGCAAATGAACTCGAGGATACGCGACATCATATACATCCATTTGCCTCAAAGCCGACGTGACTGCTGGCACATCAATTTTTACCTCGATTTCATCGACCTCGCGTCGTGCAAAATCAAACATTCCAATGGCTCTAGCATAGACACGCGCGGCGTCAGATATGTAGGCCTCAATATTGGATGCAGTGACCAGGTGGGATTGCGACAGGATCGATCGAGGTAAATCCTCAATCCGAGCACGAAGGACCTGAAGCTCACCCAAGAGGGTTGCTATTTCGGTTCGAACTTCTACTGGCGACGCTTCCACCATTTCACGCAAGCCAGTCGTGATACTTCCATCCACGATAGGCACGCCGCGATGCTCAATCCCTGTTGGAATCGAGCTGCCTTCACGTTGGTTGTAGATTGGAAGCAAGAAGGCCGCGCAATCACGTCCATAGCTGCACAATGCGCTTAGGGTGAGCGGTAGAACCGCTCTACATGCATCAAACCTACGCGCTACTCGCTCTTGCTCATGCCGCTCCGCCAACCTGATTTGAGCGTGTACGAAAGCCGCACCAATTCCCGCTGCGACTATTGCCAACAAGCCGCTGACGAGCGTCTGCCATTGTGAGAGAAGGCCGTCCTTCTTCCACCAATCGAATTGCCACCCCAGTGCTATTAGAAGCGCTCCTGCCGGAAAAAGCACAGCTACTAGAAGCACCGATGATCTAATGGCATCGCCCGATGGTGCTGCAATGCGGATCACGGTTCTATCGCCCAAGCCAAGCTCCCCTCCAAACCCGTATAAGCCCAAGCTTCATGTAACATCGAGCGCCCCGCCGACCTCATCGAAAGCTTCCTGTTTAATCCGGCCCTCTTGACCCACCTCGCATAACGCCGTGCTCTGGCGTCATGACCGACGCCCTCGCCGACGCGCCGCCCCCGCCCCGTCCCAAGAACCCGCTGCAGGTCTGGTTCGGGATCTCGCTGTGGAAACGGATCCTGGCCGCTCTCGTGGTCGGGGCCGTGGTCGGCTATTTCTGGGGCGAAGGCGCGACCAGTCTCAAATGGATGGGCGACATCTTCGTGCGGCTGATCCGCATGATGGTGGCTCCGCTGGTCTTTGTGATCATCGCCTCGGGCGTGGCCCAGTTGGGCGACGCCCGGCGGCTGGGCGGCATCGGCGTCAAGACCATCGCCATGTACGTGCTGACGACGCTGATCGCGGTCAGCATCGGCCTGACCATCGCCACCCTGCTGGGCCCCGGCGTCGGCGCCGACCTGCACAACGCCGCGCCCCAGGCCGTGGCGCCGCCCAAGTCGCCGGCCGAGCTGTTCATCGGCATCGTGCCGCTCAATCCGATCAAGGCCCTGGCCGAAGGCGAGACCCTGGCGATCATCTTCTTCGCCGTACTGGTGGGGGCGGGCGTGATCGTCGCCGGCAAGGACGGCGAGCCGGTCGCCCGGTTGCTGGCCAGCGCCAGCGAGGTGATGCTGCGCATCGTCGGCTTCGTGATGGAGGCCGCGCCGTTCGGGGTGTTCGCCCTGATCGCCGTGGTGATGGGCTCGAACGGACCCGAGACCTTCCTGCACGTGGCCAAGCTGGGGGTCTGCGTGATCATCGGCGCGGCGATCCAGACCTTCGTCACCCACGCCGCCGTGGTGCGGCTGGGGGCCTGGCTGCCGCTGCTGCCGTTCTATCGCGGCTGCATGGACGCCATCCTGGTCGGCTTCTCCACCTCGTCCAGCTCGGCCACCCTGCCGGTGGCGATCCGGGTGGCGGAAGAGAACCTGGGCGTGAAGCCGTCGATCTCGTCGACCGTCCTGCCGCTGGGGGCCACCATCGGCATGGACGGCACGGCCATGTACGTGGCCATGCTGACGATGTTCGCCGCCCAGGCCTTCGGCGTGTCGCTGACCCTGGCCGACTACGCCCTGGTGGCGATCACCACCACCATCGTGGCCATGGGCGTGGCGCCGGTGCCGTCGGGCTCGCTGTTCGTGCTGGCCGCGGTGCTGGCCACCATCGGCGTGGGTCCCACCCAGACGGCGATCATCGTCGGCTTCATCCTGCCCTTCGACCGCATCCTCGACATGATCCGCACGGTGCCGAACGTGACGTGCGACCTGTCGATCGCCACGGCCGTGGCGCGGTGGGAAAAGGAGATCGACGTGGAGGAGTATCTGTCGAAGAAGGATGTCTGATCCTTCTCCCCTTGCGGGAGAAGGTGTCAGCGAAGCTGACGGATGAGGGGTCGCACCCACGAAAAACGCCGCGACGGCTGATCGGCTGTCGCGGCGTTCGATTTCTGAGAGACCCCTCACCCGGCCCTTCGGGCCACCCTCTCCCGCAAGGGGAGAGGGATCAGGATCTGCCGATCCGCTTGATTTCCCAGTCCAGCTGGACGCCGGTCTTGGCCAGAACGTCGGCGCGGACGGTGTCGCCCAGGCCCTCCAGGTCGGCGGCCGTGGCCTCGCCGGTGTTGATCAGGAAATTGCTGTGCAAGGGCGAGAACATCGCCCCCCCGAACAGCTTGCCGCGCCAGCCCGCCTCGTCGACCAGCTTCCACGACGAGTGGCCCGGCGGGTTCTTGAAGGTCGAGCCGCCGGTCTTCTCGCGGATCGGCTGGGTGGTCTCGCGACGCGAAGTGATCTCGGCCATGCGGGCCTTGATCGCGGCCGGCTCGTCGGCGGTCCCTTCGAAGATGGCGCTCAAGACGATCAGGTCCGTGCCCTGGATCGCGCTGTGACGATAGGTGTGCTGCAGATCGGCCTCGCCCATGAGGAAGACCTCGCCCTTGCGGTTCATCACCGTCGCCGTAGCGATGACGTTGGTGGTCTCCGAGCCGTAGCAGCCGGCGTTCATGACCACCGCGCCGCCCACCGTGCCGGGAATGCCCGCGAAAAACTCCAGTCCGGCGATCCCGAACTCCGCCGCCTTGCGGGCCACGACGGCGTCCGGCACCGCCGCGCCGGCGTGAATGCTGACGCCGTCCAGCTTACGGACCTCGTTGAAGCCCTTGCCCAGGCGGATGATCACGCCCTCGACGCCGCCGTCACGGACCAGCAGGTTGGAGCCGACGCCGATGGCCATCACCGGCACGGCCGGGTCGAGAGCCTTCAGGAAGTCGGACAGATCCTGCTCGTCGGCCGGCAGGAACACCACGTCGGCAGGGCCGCCGACTCGGAACCAGGTGAACGGGGCCAGGGTCTCGTCGATCAGCAGCTTGCCGCGCACGGCGGGGAGATTGGTTTTCCAGGTCATGGATGCTTACTTTGCCAGCGCTTCCAGCTGGCCCGGCAGGGCGTAGGCCCAGGACGTGATGTCCCCGGCGCCCAGCAGCACCACGAGATCGCCGCTGGTCGCCTCGGCCGCGATCAGCTCCGGCAGCGCCGCCGGGCTTTCCAGCGGCAGGGCGCGGCGGTGGCCGAACTTCTTGAGGCCTTCGACCAGGTGGTCGCGGTCGACGCCCTCGATCGGCTGTTCGCCGGCCGTATAGACGTCGGCGACCACCACGGTGTCGGCGTCGTTGAAGCAGCTGGAGAACTCGGTCATCAGGTCGCGCAGGCGGGTGTAGCGGTGCGGCTGCACCACGGCGATCACCTTGCCCTGGCTGACGGCGCGGGCGGCCTTGAGCACGGCGGCGATCTCGACCGGGTGGTGGCCGTAGTCGTCGACCACGCGGATCCCATTGGCCACGCCCGTCGTCGTGAACCGGCGCTTGACCCCGCCGAAGGCCGCCAGGCCGGCGCGGATGGCGTCGGCGTCCAGGCCCAGCTCGCGCGCCACGGCGACAGCGGCGGTGGCGTTGAGCACGTTGTGGTGCCCGGCCATCGGCATCTTCAGGCCTTCGTAGCGGATCTGCTCGCCTTCCAGCGGCGAGACGACGATGTCGAACTTGGCGCCTTCCGGGCCCATCTCGATGTTGGAGACGCGCACCTCGGCCTGAGGGTTGGTGCCGTAGGTGACCAGGCGGCGGTTCTCGATCCGCGAGGTCAGGGCCTGCACTTCGGGGTGGTCGGTGCAGACGGCCGCGAAGCCATAGAAGGGGATGTTCTGGATGAAGTCCTGGAAGCCCTTCTTCACCGCGTCGAAGTCGCCCCAGTGGTCCAGGTGCTCGGCGTCGATGTTGGTGACGATGGCCACGGTCGACTTCAGCTTCAGGAACGAGCCGTCGCTCTCGTCGGCCTCGACGACGATCCAGTCACCCTCGCCGACCTTGGCGTTGGTGCCGTAGGCGTTGATGATGCCGCCGTTGACCACCGTCGGGTCCAGGCCGCCGGCGTCGAGCAGGGCCGCGACCATCGAGGTGGTCGTGGTCTTGCCGTGGGTGCCGCCCACGGCGACCGAGAACTGCAGGCGCATCAGTTCGGCCAGCATCTCGGCGCGGCGAACCAGCGGCAGGCGCTTGTCGCGGCCGGCGACCATTTCCGGGTTATCGGCCTTCACCGCCGTCGAGTAGACGATGGCCGAGGCGCCTTCGACATTGGCCGCATCGTGGCCCACGAAGATGCGCGCGCCCAGCTTCTCGAGCCGTTCGGTATTGGCGCTGGCCTTCGCATCGCTGCCCTGCACGGTGTAGCCGATGCGGATCATGATCTCGGCGATGCCGGACATGCCGATGCCGCCGATGCCGATGAAGTGCACGGGGCCGAGTTCGAAGGGGACGGGTCGTCGACGCTGGATCATCGCGTCGGATTAGACGATTTGAGGCCCGCCGTGAACGGGGTCGATGACGCAAACCCGTCACGCCCCCTCGCGAACCGGTGCAAATGTGATAGACGCACGCGCATGAGCTCTACGCCCCTCGACAAGATCCGCAATTTCTCGATCGTGGCCCACATCGACCACGGCAAGTCGACCCTGTCCGACCGCCTGATCCAGACCACGGGCGGCCTGACCGCGCGCGAGATGAGCGCCCAGGTTCTCGACAACATGGACATCGAGAAGGAGCGCGGCATCACCATCAAGGCGCAGACCGTGCGCCTGAACTACAAGGCCGCCGACGGCGAGACCTATGTCCTGAACCTGATGGACACCCCCGGGCACGTCGACTTCGCCTATGAAGTGTCGCGCTCGCTGGCCGCCTGCGAAGGCTCGATCCTGGTCGTCGACGCCTCGCAGGGCGTGGAAGCCCAGACCCTGGCCAACGTCTACCAGGCCATCGACAACAACCACGAGATCGTCCCGGTCCTCAACAAGGTCGACCTGCCGGCCGCCGACGTCGATCGGGTGAAGGCCCAGATCGAGGACGTCATCGGCCTGGACGCCTCGGACGCGGTCGAGTGCTCGGCCAAGACCGGCATCGGCATTCCCGACGTGCTGGAAGCCATCGTCACCCGCCTGCCCGCCCCCAAGGGCGACGTCAACGCGCCGCTGAAGGCCCTGCTGGTCGACGCCTGGTACGACGCCTATCTGGGCGTCGTCGTGCTGGTGCGCATCTTCGACGGCACGCTGAAGGCCGGCCAGCAGGTCCGCATGATGCAGACCGGCGCCACCCACCGCATCGACAAGGTCGGCGTGTTCACGCCCAAGGCCACCGACGTGGCCCTGCTGGGCCCGGGCGAGGTCGGCTTCTTCACCGCCTCGATCAAGGAAGTGGCCGACGCCGCCGTCGGCGACACCATCACCGATGAAAAGAAGCAGACGGCCGAGCCGCTGAAGGGCTTCAAGGAAGTCGTGCCGGTGGTGTTCTGCGGCCTGTTCCCGGTCGACGCCGCCGACTTCGAGGACTTGCGCGCCGCCGTCGGCAAGCTGCGCCTGAACGACGCCAGCTTCACGTTCGAAATGGAAAGCTCGGCCGCGCTGGGCTTCGGCTTCCGCTGCGGGTTCCTTGGCCTGCTGCACCTGGAAATCATCCAGGAGCGCCTGTCGCGCGAGTTCGACCTCGACCTGATCGCGACCGCCCCGTCGGTGGTCTACAAGATCAAGATGCGCAACGGCGAAGAGATCGAGCTGCACAACCCGGCCGACCTGCCGGACGTGATGCAGATCGAGGAGATCGCCGAGCCCTGGATCAAGGCGACGATCTTCACCCCGGACGAGTATCTGGGCGGCGTCATCAAGCTCTGCCAGGACCGCCGCGGCATGCAGCGCGAGCTCAGCTACGTCGGCAGCCGCGCCATGGTCATCTACGACCTGCCGCTGAACGAAGTGGTGTTCGACTTCTACGACCGCCTGAAGTCGATCTCGAAGGGCTACGCCAGCTTCGACTACCAGCTGGAGGACTATCGCGCCGGCGACCTGGTGAAGATGTCGATCCTGGTCAACAGCGAGCCCGTCGACGCCCTGTCGATGCTGGTCCACCGCAGCCGCGCCGAAAGCCGCGGCCGCGGCATGTGCGAGAAGATGAAGGAGCTCATCCCGCAGCACATGTTCGTCATCCCGATCCAGGCGGCCATCGGCGGCCGGATCATCGCCCGCGAAACCGTCCGCGCCCTGCGCAAGGACGTGACCGCCAAGTGCTACGGCGGCGACGCCTCGCGTAAGCGCAAACTTCTGGACAAGCAGAAGGAAGGCAAGAAGCGGATGCGCCAGTTCGGCAAGGTCGAGATCCCGCAGGAAGCCTTCATCGCCGCCCTCAAGATGGACGAGGATTGATCGGCGGAGGGCCCCGCCCTCCCCCGCCTTGTGCGAAATTTCCTATTCTGTAAGCCGCGGCCCTTCATAGGGATGAGCCGCGGTTTTCGTTTGGAAGGCCGCCCGCCTCAGCAGGGAGACGACCATGGCTTCCCCCACTAACGTCAACGGCCAGATCACCGACTCCGTCACCCGGGCCAACACCAAGGTTCTGCGCGAAGCGCCCGCCATGCCCATGGGCCACCTGTTCCAGACCACCGCCCAGGCCCTGGCGAACGCCGCCCACAACGCGACGGAAAACCAGCAGCAGTCCAACGTGACCCAGCAGGCCTCGACGACGCAAGGCGTCTCGACGCTGCTGTCGGTCGACACCGCCAGCGCCGGCGAGGCGTCCCAGAGGATCTTCGCCGCCGCCCCGCCTGAACCGCCGAGTGAACCTTCCGAGGCGGCGATAGAACAGGCCCTCCGAGCCGCCCAGACGGCGCAGGAAGCGCAGGAGGCGGCGATACGGGCGGCGATGGAACAGGTCGACCCAGCCATGCAAGCCGCCCTGGCGGCGCAGGAAGCCGCCGTGGCGGCTGCACAAGCCGAGGTCCAAGCCGCCATGGCCGCTGCGGTGGGGCGCCCTCCGGAAGACTAAGGCCCGCACCCAGGCTTAGGCAGCGAGAACCGCGGATCCGCGACAAAGGTCTCGTCGGTCAGCGTCCCCAGAAACGCGACGAGCTCCGCGACCTGGCGATCCCCCAACCGCATCGCCACGCGATGCCGGCGGATCGCCGTTTCCAGCGTCGGGGCCGAGCCGTCGTGCAGGTATGGCGCGCTGAGCGCTGCATTGCGCAGCGAAGGCGTGCGAAAGCGCCCCGCATCGGCCGCCTCGCCGGTGACGTCACCCAGGCCCTGGTCGCCGGCAAAGGGCGCGTCGATGCGGTGGAAGCGGGCCTTGTCGGCGTCGGTGAACAGCAGGCCGGCATGGCAGCCGGCGCAGTTGGCCTTGAACAACCGCTCGCCGCGCAGGGCCTCGGGCGAAACGGTTACCGCCTCGCCGCGATGTCGTCGATCATAGGGACTGTCGAACGAGACCAGGGTGCGCTGGAAGGCGGCCAGGGCCTTGGCGAGCGTGACCATGGTCACCGCCCCGCCCTCCTCCGGGAAAGCCTCGGCGAACATCTCGCGATAGCAGGCCTGGCCGGCCAGGCGCGCTGCCAGCACCGCTTCCTGGCCGGCGAACCCCATCTCGACCGGCTTGGTTCCGGCGATCGGGATCAGGGCCTGGGCCTCCAGCGACTTCACGCCCGGATCGCCCCAGGTCAGGGCCCGGAAGTAACCCACATTGGCCAGGGTCTGGATGTTGCGACGCCCGGGGTCGCCATGCACGCCCGGACGCGTGCGGTTGCTGTCGGTGAAGCCGCGCCGCTGCTCGTGGCAGGTGGCGCACGACATCGTGCCGTCGATCGAGAGGTCGGCGTCGTAGAACAGCTTGCGCCCCAGCGCGACCTTGGCGTCCGACATCGGATTGTCGACCGGGACCGGCGGCGGGGCCACGCCCGCCGGCAGTCTCCAGTCGAAGCTCGAGACGGCGGCGGGCGCGAAGGCGGCGCTGAGCAGCAGACCGGCCGCCAGGGCCAGCGCCTTGCCGTAGGCTTCCAGCTTCACGCCCCCGCCCCTCGCCGCGTCAGGGCTTGCGGGCGACCATTATCGGCAGCTCGGCCTGGGCGTTGGCCGAGATCTGGATCAGGTAGTCGCCGGGGGTCAGGTCGAACGTCACCATCTTGCGCACGGTCGAGCAGGCGGGACCCCGGCCGTGGGCGGTGGAGCGCTGGGCCGCGCCGTCCTTCAGTACGTCGATCCAGGTGCCGGTCCCCAACGCGATCACGTACGACCCCGCCGTCTCGACCTTCAGCGAGAACAGGCCGCCCTTGCTGACCGTGCCGCCGGGCTTTTCCGGCTGGACGGCATAGGCGACGTCGGGCGTGGCCGCCAGGACCGCCGCATAGGCCTGGCCGGGGACCAGCGCCGCCTTGGGCAGGTCAGCGACCGAAGTCGCCGCCGCCAACGGGACCTTGGCCGACCAGGCCGCCAGCTCGGCCGGAAGAGGCGCTTCGACGCCGGGCGCGCAAGCGACGTCCGGCTGGGTCTGGGCGAAGGCGGCGGGCGCGGCGAGGGCGAGGCCGGCGGCCAGGATCAGGGCGAGACGCATGGCGGGGCTCCTCAGAACTTGACCCGCAGGTCGGCGCGGAAGTTGCGGCCTTCCTCGGGGAAGCCGTCGACCAGCTGGTACTTCTGGTCCAGCAGGTTGCGAGCGCCGACGATGACGTCGATCTTCGGCGTCACCGTCACCTGGGCGGTCAGATTGGCCAGCACGTAGCCGCCGGTGCGGTAGTAGCGGGCGGGCGTAACCAGCGAGCTCGAGGTCACCGTCCAGCGCTTGGAGGCGGCCTCGACGCTGGGCGTCAGCGACAGTCGGTCGTTCAGCGTCCAGTCGGCGTAGACGAAGAGCTTATGGTCCGGCGTGCCGGTCGGGCGGAAGGCGGCGTTGGTCGGGTCGGTCAGCTTGCGGTGCAGATAGGTGTAGTTGCCGCCCAGGGTCAGGTGATCGCTGGCCTTGAAGGTCGCCGCGCCTTCCAGGCCGTAGTACTCGCCGTCGCCGGCGTTCTTGGTCTGGTTGACCGTCCCGTAGGGCGGGCCCAGCGCCACCGGGATCAGGATCAGGGCGTCGCGCACGTCGCTGTAGAACACCGCCCCCTCGATCTTCAGCAGCGGCGTGAAGTCGACAGCGCCGCCCAGTTCGTAGTTGATCGCCCGCTCGGCCTTGACGTCCGGATTGGGCACGGCCTGGCCGAAGCGCGCGCTGTAGCGCTCGAACAGGGTCGGGAAGCGGGCCCGCGACGAGACGCTGCCGTGCAGCTGCACGTCGGGCAACGGCCGCCAGACCAGGGCCGCCTGACCGTTCCAGGCCACGTCGTCGGTCAGCGGATAGAAGACGAAGGCGTTCGAGTTGTAGTCCTGGGCGGTGACCAGGTCACGGCGATCGCGCGACACGCCGACCACCAGGTCGACCTTGTCGCCAAAGCGCTGGGTGTCCTCCAGGGCGATCGAGGTGGTGTCCTCGATCACTGTCTGACGCGGCTCGGTACCCGCCGGGGCGAAGCTCTGCTGCCATTCGACGTGCTTGTCGCGACGATAGAAGGCGGCGGCCTTCAGGGTGTTGCTGGCGGTGACGTCGACGTCCAGCTCCAGGTTTCCGCCATAGGCCACGTCGTCATAGTAGGAGCGAAAGGCCCGCCCCAGGGTCTGGCTGTTCTGGCGGGCGTTGTCCCAAGAATAGAGCGCGTTCTCGAAGGTGTTGCGATAGATCCGCGCCTTCAGCACCGCGTTGTCGGCGATCTTCGTGCGGGTCAGCAGCGCCAGGCTGTCGATGTTCCAGTAGGGCCAGGACCAGTAGCGGGTGCTGGCCGTGTCGGTGACGTGATAGGGCGCGTTCTTCTCGCCCTCCTGGCGGGTGTAGGTGATCGAGTATTCGTCGGTGGCGTTGGGCGTGAAGCCGGCCTTGAGGTTGACCCGCCAGTCCTCGCTTTCGGAGTGGTCGCGATTGCCCCCGTTCTCCAGCGCCGTGGCCTTGTAGTCGTCGGGCAGGCGCCAATGGGTGCGCTCGCTGCGCGCCCCGCTGGCCTGGACGTAGAAGCGGTCGGTCTTGCCGCCGATCCGGCCCGAGACGGTATTGCTGCTGAGCGAACCGTCGCCGTCGAAGCCCGCGCCCAACCGAATCTCACCCTCGAAGGGCTGCGACGGCTTGCGGGTGACCAGGTTGATGGCTCCGCCCAGACCGCCGGGGCCGTCGAGCACCGAGACATAGCCCTTGGAGACCTGGACCTCTGAGAGGTCGGCCGTGAGAAAGCGCGCGAAGTCGATGCGGTTGTCGGCCGGCAGGAACACCCGCACGCCGTCGATCGACAGGGTGGTCTGGAAGCGGTCGAAGCCCCGGATGAACACCAGCCGCTCGTTGCGCGAGCCGCCGCTGTTTCCCGCCGCCGCGCCTGGGATCAGGTCCAGCGCCTGATCGACGCTGGCCTTGTCGAACTTGCGCAGGGCCTCGCCCTTCACCGTGCTGCCGCCCACGGTTTCGCCGGCGGCGTTGCGGGCGGTCACCTGCACCTCGCCCAGCGCATAGACGTCGCCCTGGGCATGGGCGGCGCCGGCCAGCAGCGAACCGGCAAGCAGTACGGAGCGAAACAGCATGAAATCCCCTCGTTATGTAAATCGACTACATAACGAGTCGCCGCCCGCCGCGCCTTGCAGATTTTCTCCGCCGACGGCGGCGTCCGAAATGCTAGAGATCGCGGCGCCACGGAGGCCCGCATGCTCAAGACCGCCCCGCTCAAGATACTGGGCCGCACCTCGTCGCTGAACGTCCGCAAGGTGCTCTGGACCTGCGGCGAACTCGATCTCGCCTACGCGCGCGAGGACTGGGGAACCGGCTACGCCTCGACCAGCGACCCGGCCTTCCTGGCCCTCAATCCCAACGCCCTGGTCCCGGTGCTGATCGACGAGCACGGGCCGCTGTGGGAATCGAACACCATCTGCCGCTATCTCGCCTCGCGCCATGTCGGCGGCGAAGCCCTGCTGCCCACGCAGCCGCGCGGCCGCGCCGCCGTCGAGCAGTGGATGGACTGGCAGGCCACCGAGCTCAACACCGCCTGGCGCTACGCCTTCGCCGGCCTCGTGCGGCGGATGCCCGGCTTCGACGACCCGGCCCAGATCGCCGCCAGCATCCGCGCCTGGAACGCCGCCATGACCCTGCTCGATCGCCAGCTCGACCGCACTGGCGCCTTCGCGGCCGGCGAAGCCTTCACCCTGGCCGACGTGGTGCTGGGCGTCTCGGTCCACCGCTGGGCCGCCTCCCCCATCGACCGCGCCGCCCTGCCGGCCGTCGAGGCCTATTACGCCCGCCTGAAGACCCGTGAGGCGTTCCAGCCTTGGAGTTTGCCCGACGTCCCCTAACTGGAGGGAGCATTGCGGCGATCGCTCCGAGCGACTATCTTGACGACAAATGGACTGGGGTTTCTCGGTCGGCGCAGGGCTCCTGGGATTTCTCGGGGGCCCTTCTGCTTTCAGGGAAAGACCTTCAGCCCCCTGAACGCCAGCTTCGGGCGAAAAACTTCGAACGCCCGATTGTCCTGCTGCGGGCGCAGCACCTTCAGGCCAATGGGACGGGCCATCAGGTCCGCCAGTTGCAAGCCGGATGAGTTGCACTTCTTGTCGACGAAGATCGGCTCCCACCGCAATCGCATGAAATTCGCGCGCCGATAGCCCCATCCAGCTTCGTTGGCCACGATACGGCGAAAGTGCAGTTCGAGGGCCGCGTCCTCTTTCCGCCCCCTGCTCTCGAAAACAACGTGCACGAGACGCCCCGCCTGACCGAGCGCCAGCAGACGACCCAGCAACTTTTCCAGACAGAAGTGCAGCGCGAGTTCATAGGGGCCCCACGGATCGGCGTAACGATCCACGAGGCGAACCTTGTCGATCACCGCAGCCACGATCTCGAAATCGCTCCCGGCAACGATCTCATTGATCCTCGCGATGAAGGCTTCTCGGCTCTCGACGCTCATCTGGAGAAAAGCGAAGGCGTTCTGCTGACGCCTAATGTCGCGTTCATGCAGAACCAGCTGATCATGACCGACGAAGTCGAATTTCAGGTGCTGCAGTCGTGGGACAATCTGGTTGGCGTAAGTTTCTTTCCCGACCAGCACCGCATTCAGGACGAACAGCGGGAAGGTCGGATCTGGATTTTCCAGGACCGGCGATCCGCTCTCGTCTGCAAAAATGATGTAGTCGGCAAAGTTCACGCAAAACTCCCGTCATACGGGATCTCAGCATAAACGGCACAACTCCTCACTTCCAAGCCTGCCCGTTTCCTGCGCAGCCCCATCGTCCGAACGCTGCGGAACGGTGATCCGCGAAGCCATCCGCTCACCACGCGAACAAAGTGGGCGGCGGGGGCGCGAGGCGGCCTGCTTAGCTCGGTCCCGCGAGCCGTCCGGTCGCGGGCGGCGGCGAAGGGGATAGGGCCGAGAGCATGCCAGACGGAGTCCGCGTACCGACCAGACGACAGCTGCTGACCGCCATCGCCCAGGTGGGCGGGACGGCCGCGCTGTACCAGGCCATGACCACGCTCGGCCACGCAGCCGAGACCCAGTTCCACGGCCCGCCGAACCTGGCGGGCGCAAGACCCGGCGCCTCGGTGCTGGTGCTCGGGGCAGGCCTGGCCGGCCTGCTGGCCGCCTACGAGCTGACCCGCGCCGGCTACAAGGTGCGGATCCTCGAGTACCAGGGCCGCGCGGGCGGCCGGAACTGGTCCCTGCGGGGCGGCGACACCTATACCGAGCTTGGCGGCGCAACGCAGAAGGTCGGCTTCGCCGCCGGCAACTACTTCAATCCCGGTCCCTGGCGGATCCCGCACCATCACCGCACCCTGCTGCACTACTGCAAGCAGTTCGGCGTGGCGCTGGAGCCGTTCATCCAGTTCAACCACAACACCTGGGTCCATTCCTCGACCGCGTTCGGCGGCAAGCCGGTGCGCTTCAAGGCCGCGGCGGCCGACTTCGAGGGCAATGTCGCCGAACTGCTGGCGAAATCGATCAACACCAAGGCCCTGGACGACGCGGTCACGCCGGAGGACCGCGAGAAGCTGCTCGAAGCCCTGAAAGGCTGGGGCATGCTCGACGGCGACTATCGCTACGCCAAGGGCCTGCGCAGCTCGGCCCATCGGGGCTATGAGCGGCCGCCCGGCGGCGGGATCGACGGCGCGCCGATCCCGTCCGACCTCTACGCCCTGCACGACGTGCTGGACCCCCAGGTGTGGACCTCGATGGCCTTCTTCATGGGCCACGAGATGCAGACCACCATGTTCCAGCCGGTCGGCGGCATGGACATGATCGGCAAGGCCTTCGCCAGGCAGGTCGAGGGTCTTGTCACCTTCAACGCCAAGGTCACCAAGATCGCGCAGGACGACAAGGGCGTGGCCGTCACCTTCAGCGACACCGCCACGGGCAAGGTCGAGACCGCCAAGGCAGATTGGTGTGTTTGCACCATTCCACTTTCTATCCTCGGCCAGATCGACAGCGAGATCAGCGACGACCTGGCCGCCGCCATCAAGGCCGTGCCCTATTCGGGCCAGGTGAAGATCGGCCTGGAGATGAAGCGGCGCTTCTGGGAGGAGGAAGACTCCATCTACGGCGGCCACAGCTTCACCGACCAGGAGATCGCCCTGATCTCCTATCCCAACAACAATCTGTTCGGGAACGGACCGGCCGTGCTGCTGGGCGCCTTCGCCCGGGAGATGGGCGCCTATCGCCTGGCCGGCATGACGCCGCAGCAGCGCGTCGAGGTCGCCCTGCAGCAGGGCTCGGTGCTGCACCCGCAGAGCTATCGCAAGGAGTTCGCCAACGGCGCCTCGGTGGCCTGGAGCCGCGTGCCCTGGGCGCTGGGCTGCTGCGCCCGCTGGACCGAGGAAACCCGCAAGCAGCACTACCAGACCCTGGTGGCCATGGACCGGCGCATCGTGCTGGCCGGCGAGCACGCATCTTACGTCGGCTGCTGGATGGAGGGCGCCCTGCTCTCGTCGCTGGACGCCATCACCCGCCTGCACAAGCGCGCCCTGGAGGCCTGAGCATGACCCGTCCCGTTCTCGTCACGGCGTCGGCCCTGGCCGCCGCCCTCGCCTGCGCCATACCCGCCGTCGCCCAGGCTCCCGCCGGCGGCGACACCGGCGGCGGCGTGGTGCGCGTCGCCAAGCCCCTCACCGGCCAGCAGGTCTACGAAGCCGTCTGCCAGGCCTGCCACATGGCCGACGCCAAGGGCGGAACCGGCGCGGGAACCATTCCCGCCCTGGCCGGCAATCCGAAACTGGCCGCCGCGCCCTACGTGTCGATGGTGGTGGTGCGCGGCCAGGGCGGCATGCCGCCCTTCGCGGGCACGCTGGACGACGACCAGATCGCTCAGGTGGTCACCTATGTGCGCACCCACTTCGGCAACGCCTACGCCAAGCCGGTGACGGCCGCCGACGTGGCTAAGGTCCCCCACCCGGACCGTTCGGGAGGGCACTAAGCGCGGGCGTGGGGCGTCGAGGCGTGCTAAAGCGCGCCGATGAGCAACGAGACCAACGACGCCCCGCCGAACGAAACCCCGATGCAGCGCGCCCTGCGCCTGAAGAAGGCCGCCCAGGGCCGCCACGACGGACTGGATGACGACGAGGTACATCAGCTGCCGGTAGACCAGCTGCTGCAGCGGCAGCGTCCACAGCGGCTTCAGGGACTCGCCGTCGAGCCGCAGCGCGTAGG